>NZ_JAMFSB010000225.1 GCF_026225065.1 Paraburkholderia sp.
CGTCGAGCAAGGTCAGTTCGTGGGTGGCGACCGGGTCACAGGCATGGACGCACTTAGCATCACGCTGACGAATCGCGTCGGCACGCGCACGCTGGCACTGACGGAGGCTTCATGAAGACGGGGGTGAAGAGAATCCGGCTGGCGCTTGGCAGCGCCTGCCTGTTTATCGGTGCGGCGCAGGCGTCGTTGCCGCCGCTGCCGCCGATGATGCCGTTGGACGACGCGGTCGAGCCGTACGACACACCGCCGTTGCCGCGCAATCAGGCGGTCGATGTGCCGAATCCGTTTTTGCGCCAGGACGCGGCCGATGAGGAGCCAATGGCCGACCGACCGGTAGGCGTACTTGATCGGGAAAGCGCTGCGGAGGATGAGGGCGACGGCGTGCAGTTTGGGGGGGCGCAATTCGATAACTCGGAGCGCGATGGGCGGCGGCTCAATAGCCAGCAGCGCGACGGCATGCAGCCTGACGGTACGCAACTTGACGATGTGCAACTCGAGGGCAAACCGCTTTCAGCCTCACGCATTGCGGTGCCGCGCGCGGAATCGTCGGCTCACGCACTCGAAGGTCCGCCCGTGCCGCTTGCCCCGGCGCAGCGCCTCGGCGACTCGTCCAACCAGGCCGCGTACGACGGTCTGTCGCCCGACAAACCGATCTCGCTGAACTTCCAGCGTGCCGAACTGGGAGCGGTACTGAACGCATTCGCACAGTTCACCGGCCTGAATATCGTCGCCAGCGACAGGGTTCGAGGCACGGTGTCGCTGCGGCTCGACAAGGTGTCGTGGCGCACCGCGTTCGACACCTTGCTCGACGTCAACGGCTTGGCCATGGAGCGTCACGGCAACGTGATCTGGGTCGCGCCACTGGCCGATCTGGCGGCGCGCGAGCGGCAACGCTTCGAGGCGCACGCGCGGCTGGCCGATCTGGAGCCGCTCGCCAGCCGGACGTTCGAACTGCATTACGCCCATGCCGAATATGTGCGGCGCCTGTTGACCGGTTCGGGCACTCAGCGGGTATTGTCAAAGCGCGGCGCCGCGATGGCGGATGCGCGCACCAACCTGCTGTTCGTAACCGATCTCGCGGGCCGCCTCGCGCAGATCGCCGAACTGCTGGCGTCGATTGACCGGCCGTCGCGTCAGGTACTGATCGAAGCGCGGATTGTCGAAGGGGATCAGGGCTTTTCGCGCAACCTGGGCGTCAAACTCTCGCTCGCGGCGGCCGCCGCCGCGGACGGCGGCACGGCGCGTGGACTCAGCGGGGGCACGGACGGTGGTGGTACGGTCTACGATCTGTCAGCGGGTCCGCTATCCGGTTTTGACGCCGCCACCGTGGGTCTGACCTTATTCGCCGCCCAGGCCACGCGGCTCCTCAATGTTCAGTTGAGCGCGCTGGAAGCCGAAGGGCAGGGGGAAACGGTGTCGAGCCCGCGGGTCGTGACCGCCGACCGCATGAAAGCGGTCGTCGAGCAGGGCACCGAATTGCCGTATCAGGCCAAGGTCGGCCAAGGCGTCTCCGGCGTGCAGTTTCGCCGCGCGAGCCTGAAACTGGAGGTCGAGCCGCAGATCACGCCGGACGGGCGGGTCGTGCTGGACCTCGATATCGCCAAGGACGGCGTCGGCGAGCAGACCGCCGCGGGGCCTGCCATCAACACCAAACACGTGCGCACGCGCGTCGAGGTGGAAGACGGCGGCACGGTGTCGATTGGCGGCATCTACGCCACGGATGACCGGGATGATGTGACGCGCGTGCCACTCCTGGGCAAAATACCCCTTTTGGGCGCTTTCTTTCGTCATCGGGCACACCGTGACCAGCGCAGCGAGCTGGTCGTTTTCATCACGCCGCGCGTTGTGCAGACGAATTGAGCGCCTGCCGCAGCCGCGGCCCGCAGGCTCGACAAGGCAGCCGCTTTGCCAGTAAGCTGCGGCACGAACCCATACCGGATTAGCCAGAGGACACCGTTGCAAGCGCGGGACGCACACGCCAATGTATTTTTTGTAGGGCTCATGGGGGCAGGCAAGACCACCGTGGGCCGCGCGGTGGCACGCCGGCTGGATCGTCCGTTCTTCGATTCAGACCACGAAATCGTGGCGCGCACGGGTGCGCGCATCCCCGTCATCTTCGAACTTGAAGGCGAAGCGGGCTTTCGCGACCGCGAAGCGCAGGTCATTACCGACCTCGCCAGTCAGCGGGATATTGTGCTGGCCACCGGCGGCGGAGCCATCTTGCGGCCGGAAAACCGCCAGGCGCTGCAAAATAACGGCCTTGTCGTCTATTTGCGCGCCAATCCGCACGATCTATGGCTGCGCACGCGGCGCGATAAGAATCGCCCGCTGCTGCAGACCGAAGACCCCAAAGCGCGTCTGGAAGAACTTTTCGCGGTGCGCGACCCGCTTTACCGCGAGTGCGCACATTTCGTCATCGAAACCGGCCGGCCGTCGGTCAACGGCCTCGTCAACATGGTCTTGATGCAGCTCGAGATGGCCGGCATCGCCAAACCTCCTGCGTCATAATGCAAGCATGATTACCGTCAACGTCGAATTGGGCGACCGCGCCTATCCCATTCATATCGGCGCCGGCTTGATCGGCCAGACCGCGCTGTTTGCGCCGCATATCGCCGGTTCGTCCGTCACCATCGTCACCAACACCACCGTCGATCCGCTCTACGGCGACGCGCTGCGGCAGGCGCTGGCGCCGCTCGGCAAGCAGGTTTCCACGGTGGTGCTGCCGGATGGCGAGGTTTACAAGAACTGGGAAACGTTCAATCTGATCTTCGATGCGCTGCTCGGTGCGCGGGCCGACCGCAAGACCACGCTGATCGCGCTGGGCGGCGGCGTGATCGGCGACATGACGGGCTTTGCAGCCGCCTGCTATATGCGCGGCGTGCCGTTCATCCAGGTGCCGACCACCTTGCTGTCGCAGGTCGATTCCTCGGTGGGCGGCAAGACCGGGATCAACCATCCGCTCGGCAAGAACATGATCGGCGCGTTCTATCAGCCGCAGGCCGTGATCGCCGACATCGGCGCGTTACGTACGCTGCCGGCGCGTGAACTGGCTGCTGGCATCGCGGAAGTCATCAAGACGGGCGCCATCGCGGACGTGGCCTTCTTCGAATGGATCGAAGCGAATATCGACGCCTTGAACCGCTGCGAGCCGCAGGCGCTGGCAGAAGCGGTCAAGCGTTCGTGCGAGATCAAGGCTTCGGTGGTGGCGAAAGACGAACGTGAAGGCGGTCTGCGCGCGATCCTCAACTTCGGCCACACCTTCGGCCATGCAATCGAAGCCGGACTCGGTTACGGTGAATGGCTGCACGGCGAGGCCGTGGGCTGTGGAATGGTGATGGCGGCGGATCTGTCGGTGCGCCTTGGACATCTTGACGAAGCCGCGCGCAAGCGTCTGGTCGACGTGATCACCGCCGCGCATCTGCCTATCCGCGCGCCGGCACTCGGCGAATCGCGCTATGTCGACCTGATGCGGGTCGACAAGAAAGCCGAGGCGGGCGAGATCAAGTTCATCCTGCTGAAGCGTTTCGGTGAGACGCTGATCGGCCCCGCACCCGATTCCGCCGTGCATGCCACGCTAGCGGCCGCCGTCTGAACGCGGCGATGCGGCCCGGGGTATCGCCCATGATTCGGAGAAGCCGGTGAGTGATACGCATCGCGAAACCCTGAAGGAATCAACCGGCGCCGCGTCTGCAAGCGCAGCCCCGGCATCTGCATCTGCCGTCACGCCGACCCTCGCTGCGCTGGAAGCGCATCTGGCGCCTTACGCGGCGCATGCGTCGCAGTCGCGCGGCCGCCGCTATGCCGAAGCGCCACCTAGCGCGCGGACCGAGTTCCAGCGCGACCGCGACCGCATCGTGCATTCCACCGCGTTCCGCCGCCTCGAATACAAGACCCAGGTGTTCGTGAATCACGAAGGCGATCTGTTTCGCACCCGTCTCACGCATAGTCTGGAAGTGGCGCAGATCGCGCGTTCGGTGGCTCGCAACCTGCGCGTCAACGAGGATCTGGTGGAAGCCATTTCCCTTGCCCACGATCTCGGCCATACGCCTTTCGGCCACGCCGGCCAGGATGCGCTCAACGAGTGCATGCGCGAGCATGGCGGCTTCGAGCACAATCTGCAGAGCCTCGCCGTGGTCGACGATCTCGAAGAGCACTACGGGGCCTTTAACGGCCTCAATCTGTGCTTCGAAACGCGCGAGGGCATCCTCAAGCACTGCTCACGAGAAAATGCGCGGCGTCTCGGCGCTCTGGGAGAGCGCTTCCTTGAAGGCCTGCAGCCTTCCATCGAGGCGCAGATTGCGAACGTCGCGGATGAGATCGCGTACAACAACCACGATGTCGACGACGGCTTGCGTTCGGGGTTGATCACCGTCGGGCAACTGGCCGAGGTCGAGTTGTGGCAGACACAGTATGAGGCGGCGCTGCACGACTATCCGCAGATCGAGGGGCGCAGGCTGATTCACGAAACCGTGCGACGGATCATCAACACGCTGATCGTCGATCTGATCGAAACGACCACCAGCAACCTGAACCTGCATGCTCCGGCTTCGCTTGACGCCGTGCGCGCGGCGCCGCCGCTCGTCGCGCATGGCGAAACGGTTGCGGCGCAGGCAACGGTACTTAAGCGCTTCCTGTTCAAAAACCTGTATCGGCACTATCGCGTGATGCGCATGGCAAACAAGGCGCGCCGCGTGGTGATCGGTCTGTTCGACGCGTTCACCGACGATCCGCGGTTGCTGCCGCCGTCCTATCAATCGCCGGATCCGGCGAACCAGCCGCGCCTGGTTGCCCATTACATCGCGGGCATGACCGACCGGTACGCGCTCAAGGAGTACCAGCGGCTGTTCGTCATTGCGGACAACTAAGGCGCTCGGCGGCAATCGCCAGCCCCTCTGTCAACAAAGGGGCGGCGGGCGATCAATCGTGCGCTGAGCGAGCTCCTCAGCGCGACCGCGCAACCAGCGCGCCGGCGATCAGGGCAATGCCGCCCACAATCGCAATGGTTTGCCACGGGTTCTCGTGGACGTAGTCGTCGGCGTCCGACATCGCGGTTTCGGCGCGTTGGCGCACGGCATCGCGGGTTTCGTTCAGGCGCTCGCGCGCGACGTCCAGCCGTTTGCGCAACTGGGCGCGCAGCGCGACGGCATCGGCTTGAGTGCCGTCAGCCAGCGTATCTTCGAGCTCCGACATCAGTGAGCGCAGTTCAGTGGCGATGTCTTCGGCCGCATGGCGGCTGTGGCGTGCGATGCGGCGCGCGCGGCGGCTCGTCGACGTCCAGGATTCGCCAAGGGCGTCTCGCGTATTCGGTAGTGCAGTCATGGTCGCTCCGTCGTTGGTCAGTCAAAGGGGTCCCGCATAAACCGCGCGGGAAATACCATGCCACGCAACTTCGGTGCCACACGCCGGACGGTGTTGCACCCACCCAATCCGCGCTTTGCGACTGCACAATTTGCAGTGGAGGCGCCGCCATGCTGGTCAAACTTACAAAACAACGTGTAGCGACGCCATGCGAAGGGGCCGTTGTGCGCCATATAAATGAAAATGCCGCCATGAATGCATGGCGGCATTGTTCAAGCCCCGAAAACTCGTCTAACCTTAGTCTTGGCGTCAGAAGCGATAGCCGATGCTGACGTAGCTGACGATCGGGTTCAGCCTGATTTTCGTCTGCGACTGGACGTTGAGCGTGCCGACCGGCGTGGAGGCAGCGGTGTTCAGCTTCGCGGTGGTGCTGAGCGGCAGGTACGAGAGCGAGAAACCGGCGAACCAGTGCTGGTCGATTGCGAACGTGAAGCCCCCATTAAACACCGGCTCCCACGAACTATCCGTGGAGACGGTGGTCGGACCATGCAGGACCTGCGCTTCGAACACGCTGTTGGTGATCTCCGCGTCGGTGAACGAAACATGGGTGACACCCACGCCCAGGTAAGGACGGAAGCGCGCTTGAGCGTCCCTGAAGTAGTACTTGAACAGCAGAGTGGGGCTCCACTGTTTGGCGTCACCGAGCTTGCCGTATGACGAGAAGGCACCCGAGCCGTCCAGATTGAACTTCGGCGGGATGCCAATCACGAATTCGGTTGCGATGTGGTCGGTGACGAAGTAGCCAGCGGTGAAGCCGAGGGTGTCGGCGCTATCGAGGCTGGCTCCTGTGTTGGGTAGTGTGACATTGACGGGTGAGCCGCCAACGCTGGTCTCCTTCAACGGATCGCTAGCGGACTGAGGTGCAAGATGCAACCAGCCTGTTGTGACGTAGAAGGTTCCGGCCGATTGAGCGTGGGCTGCCGTCATGCAGGCAAGCGCCGCGATCCCCGTCATGGCCTGTTTTAATTTCATATGTGTGCTCCTCCAGAAAAGGCCCGCTCATTATGACCAGAACGTTTGAAACAAACCATACGCGGCGGTTAGAGCTTTCTCCCTAAGCTCCGCGCGGTTTTCGGCTCAGCCGTTACGCACCGAATCGTACGGGCGTTCGGCTACTTTGGACCTTCGGGTATATACCAACGCGACTATTGGATACTCCAGCATGGCACGGCTCGCACGTCTTTATGTCCCTGACCAGCCGCAGCACGTTATCCTGCGCGGGCTCGATCAGCAGCCCGCATTTGTCGACGAACAGGATTACGAGCTCTTCATCGATTGTCTGAAGGCGGCTTCCCGCGACCATCACCTGTCCATCCACGCGTACGCGTTGATGCCAGGCGCGGTGCAACTGCTCGTCACTCCCACGGAGGAGTCGAGCTTGCCCAAAGCAATGCAGGCGGTCGGTCGCCGCTACGTCGCCCACTTCAACCGGCGCTATTCGCGGCGCGGCACCTTGTGGGAGGGACGCTACCGGGCAACGGTCATCGAAGGCGAGCGCTATTTCCTGCTGGCAAGCCGGGTGGTCGAAATGTGTCCGGTGCGAGGGCAACTGGTTAGTGCACCAGAAGATTACCGGTGGTCGAGCTATCGGCACCATATTGGGCTGACACTCGACAGCCTGATTACGGATCACCCGTTGTACTGGTCGCTCGGCAATACGCCGTTCGAGCGCCAGCGCGCCTACCGCGAACTGTGCGAACAGCCGCTGGATGAGCGCGAAGCCAGCCAGTTGCAACAGGCCACGCTAAAAGGCTGGGTGCTGGGAAGCGACACGTACCGCGAGTGGGCTGCGCGAGCGGCCAACCGCCGGGTGTCGCCGTTGCCGCGTGGACGGCCGCGTAAGGTTCGGGAAACGCCGCAGACCCAATAAGTGTTTCGCTTCAAGGGGCTGCACAAGAAACGGCATCTTCGGATGCCGTTTTATTGCACTGTTTTGATGTGGAACCAATAAAAATGCTGTGCGATGCACCAATCTGATAATCGGTGCCACATCATCACATTTTATTTGCTATTCCCTTGATTCGTCGCGTATATTCCGAATTCCGGCTGTTTCGATGCGCGCCGCGTCGAAGCAGCCTGCGCAGTTGCAGCGCGATTGCGGGCAATAAAAAATGGTTCAACGGCCTTCCCCGGCCCTCTTTCAGACGGTGTCCCCATGAACGATCACCAGCAACCGGTCTCCTCGGTTCCCGCCGCGCAAGGTCTCTATGACCCGCAAAACGAGCACGACGCCTGCGGTGTCGGCTTCGTTGCACACATCAAAGGCAAGAAAAGCCACGAGATCATCGAGCAGGGTCTGAAGATTCTCGAGAACCTCGATCACCGGGGCGCCGTCGGCGCAGATCCGTTGATGGGTGACGGCGCGGGGATCCTGATCCAGATCCCGGACGGCTTCTATCGCGAGGAAATGGCCAAGCAGGGTGTGACGCTGCCGCCGAACGGCGAATACGGCGTCGGCATGATCTTCCTGCCGAAGGAACATGCCTCGCGTCTCGCCTGCGAACAGGAACTCGAACGCACAGTGAAGGCCGAGGGCCAGGTGGTGTTGGGCTGGCGCGACGTGCCGGTCGACCACTCCATGCCGATTTCGCCCACCGTCAAGGCGAGCGAGCCGCTGATCCGTCAGATCTTTATCGGCCGCGGCAAGGACATCATGGTGACCGACGCGCTCGAGCGGAAGCTGTATGTGATCCGCAAGACCGCGAGCCACCGCATCCAGGCGCTCAAGCTCAAGCATGGCAAGGAGTACTTCGTGCCGTCCATGTCGGCGCGCACGGTGGTCTACAAGGGCCTGCTGCTGGCTGGCCAGGTTGGCGTGTACTACCGCGACCTGCAGGACGACCGCACCGTCTCGGCGCTGGCGCTGGTGCACCAACGCTTTTCCACGAACACGTTCCCGGCGTGGGAGCTGGCTCACCCGTACCGGATGATTGCCCACAACGGCGAAATCAACACGGTGAAGGGCAACGTCAACTGGCTGAACGCGCGTACCGGCGCGATCGCGTCGCACGTGCTCGGCGACGACCTGCCGAAGCTGTGGCCGCTGATCTACCCGGGCCAATCGGACACCGCCTCGTTCGACAACTGTCTCGAACTGCTGGTGATGGCCGGCTATCCGCTTGTCCACGCGATGATGATGATGATCCCGGAAGCCTGGGAACAGCACACGCTGATGGACGACAACCGCCGCGCGTTTTACGAATACCACGCCGCGATGATGGAGCCGTGGGACGGCCCCGCTGCGATCGCGTTCACCGACGGCCGTCAGATCGGCGCCACACTCGACCGTAACGGCCTGCGTCCGGCACGCTATATCGTCACGGACGACGACCTCGTCATCATGGCGTCGGAAGCGGGCACGCTGCCAATTCCCGAGTCGAAGATCGTCAAGAAGTGGCGTCTGCAGCCGGGCAAGATGTTCCTGATCGATATGGAACACGGCCGCATCATCGACGACAAGGAACTCAAGGACAACCTCGCCAACGCGAAGCCATACAAGAGCTGGATCGACGCGGTGCGCATCAAGCTCGACGAAATCGAGCCGAGCGCGGAAGACGTCGTGACGGAGCGTCGCGAGCCCGCAGCCTTGCTGGATCGTCAGCAGGCCTTCGGCTACACGCAGGAAGACCTCAAGTTCCTGATGGCGCCGATGGCGCAAGCCGGTGAGGAAGCCGTCGGTTCGATGGGCAACGACTCGCCGCTGGCGGTCATGTCCAACAAGAACAAGACGCTCTATCACTACTTCAAGCAACTGTTCGCGCAAGTCACGAACCCGCCGATCGACCCGATCCGTGAAAACATGGTGATGTCGCTGGTGTCGTTCGTCGGTCCGAAGCCGAACCTGCTGGATACGAACAACATCAACCCGCCGATGCGTCTCGAAGTGTCGCAGCCGGTGCTCGACTTCCGTGACATCGCGAAGATTCGCGCGATCGATCAGTACACCGGCGGCAAGTTCAGTTCATATGAACTGAACATCTGCTATCCGGTGGCTTGGGGCAAGGAAGGTATCGAAGCGCGCCTGGCGTCGCTGTGCGCGGAAGCCGTCGATGCGGTGAAGTCCGGCTACAACATGCTGATCGTGTCCGACCGCAAGACCGATCGCGACAACGTCGCGATCCCGGCGCTGCTCGCCACGGCCGCGATTCACACGCATCTCGTGCAGCACGGTCTGCGCACGAGCGCGGGGCTGGTCGTTGAAACCGGCTCGGCGCGTGAGACGCATCACTTCGCGTTGCTCGCGGGCTATGGCGCGGAAGCCGTGCACCCGTACCTCGCGATGGAAACGCTCGCGCAGATGGCTGCCGGCCTGAAGGGCGACCTGTCGGCGGACAAGGCGGTCTACAACTTCACCAAGGCAGTCGGCAAGGGCTTGCAGAAGGTCATGTCGAAGATGGGCATTTCGACTTACATGTCGTACACCGGTGCGCAGATCTTTGAAGCCGTCGGCCTCGCGGAAGACCTGGTGTCGAAGTACTTCAAGGGCACTTCGTCGAAGGTGGGCGGCATTGGCCTGTTCGACGTGGCGGAAGAAGCGATTCGTCTGCACCGCGAAGCATTCGGCGACAACCCCGTACTGGCCACGATGCTCGACGCAGGCGGCGAGTACGCCTACCGCGTGCGCGGCGAAGAACATATGTGGACGCCGGATGCGATCGCCAAGCTGCAACACTCGGCGCGCAGCAACTCGTACCAGACGTACAAGGAATACGCGCACCTGATCAACGATCAGACCCGCCGTCACATGACGTTCCGCGGCCTGTTCGAGTTCAAGTTCGATCCGAGCAAAGCGATTCCGCTCGACGAAGTCGAATCGGCGAAGGACATCGTCAAGCGCTTCGCCACAGGCGCGATGTCGCTCGGTTCGATCTCGACCGAAGCGCACGCCACGCTGGCTGTGGCGATGAACCGCATCGGCGGCAAGTCGAACACTGGCGAAGGTGGCGAGGACGCGAACCGCTATCGCAACGAGCTGCGCGGCATTCCGATCAAGAACGGCGACACGATGAAGTCGGTGATTGGCGACGAGGTCATCGTCGACATTCCGCTGAAGGACGGCGACTCGTTGCGCTCGAAGATCAAGCAGGTGGCGTCGGGCCGCTTCGGCGTGACGGCGGAGTATCTGTCGTCGGCCGATCAGATCCAGATCAAGATGGCGCAGGGCGCGAAGCCGGGCGAAGGCGGCCAGTTGCCGGGTCA
>NZ_JAMFSB010000226.1 GCF_026225065.1 Paraburkholderia sp.
TCCTGCGGATAGCTGGGCCGGTACTTGACGTAGTCGGCGACGCGATCGGTGAAGCGCTGCGTGGAATCGGTCATGAGAGAAACCTGTGCCGGTGGGAAAGGAGTTCTAAGTTACCTGAGTTCGCGGTTGCGCGGATGACGGCGACGTGTGCGATGTGTGACTGCGATGTGTGTGATGTGTGCGGGAAGATGGGCCGTTACGTCAGGACGCTCTCGCGCAACGCCTGCCCCGGCTCCCGCTCGCGCTCGCGCGGCAGGCAAGCGCGCTCAGCCTCCGCCGCCGAGGAAGCGGAGCACATCCCAAAGAAACTTGCAGGCCAGCACAATCAGCTCCCACAACTGATAGAGCTGCTGCCAGCCGGCAAGGCACGCGAAGGCTTCAGACATAGTGGAGCAAGCAAAGGACGGTAGCTAGGTTCCAGGGTCGCAGGCTGGAACCGCTCAGCCTGCGGCGAGACCCACATCATAACGACCTCGGGATACCCCGTATCAAGTTGCGGGCCGTCGGGCCGTCATTATGGGGAGAAGCCGCGGCATCCGTGCTGGATGACCGCGCCGATCCGCGCCATCAAGGAGAGAGTCATGACGCGCTTTATTTTTGGCCGATCGAGCCGGGCGCCGTCGATTGTGGGCGACATTGCCGCGCAGGCAGGCAAACTCGGGATCGAGATCTGCGACGTCTCGGGCCACGTAGAAGAAGTCGCGGCACGGGTGCAACATCAGGCGCAGGTGTGTCGATCACTGCGCGACGCCGCGGCGCAGACGATGGCGGGCAATCGCCGGATCGCGACGGCCGCCCGCGAGATGCGCGACGTCACAACCGCGGTTGCCGGCGGCGTGCAGGAGTCGCAGCGGACGCTGGAGGCATCGCTGGCGGACATTCACGGTCTCGTCGAAGGCGTGACCGTGATCGAGAGCCACATTGGCGCGTTACGCGCTGCGATTGCGCATGTCAGCAGCGTCTCCGAGCAAATTTCGCTGATCGCGCGGCAGACGCACCTGCTCGCACTCAATGCGGCAATCGAAGCCGCACGGGCTGGCGAGTCGGGCAAGAGTTTCGCGGTAGTCGCAGCGGAGGTGAAAAACCTGTCGGCCAAGACAGCCCATGCGACGGGGCAAATCGAAAGCACGCTCGCACAACTGACCCAGCAGACCGAGCGATTGACGACCGAGGGGTCGGTGAACACGGCGCGAGCGCATCGGGTGCGGGAGGGCACGCGCAAGATCGGCGAGGTGGTGCACTCGACGGGCGAGGCGCTTACGCAACTCAACGCGGAGGCGGTACAGATTGCGACGCTGACGGGCGAAATCGAGAGCCAATGTACGGGACTGGAAGCGCAGGTCGCGGAGATGGCGAGCGGCGTGGAAGATTCGAGCGAAAACTTCGTTCAGGCGAAGAACCGGCTGAGCAACTTGTTGGGAGTATCGGAGACGCTGATCGAGTTGACGGCGGCCACGGGGGTCGAGACAACGGATACACGTTTTATTGAAGCGGTGCAGCAGACGGCGGCGAAGATCGGGAAGATGTTTGAGCGTGCGGTGGCGAGTGGGGAGCTGAAGCTGGAGGATCTGTTTGACCGGACGTATGTGTCGATTCCGGGGACGAATCCACCGCAGTTCATGACGCGGCTTACTGCGTTCACAGATCGGATGTTGCCTCACGTGCAGGAGCCTTTGCTTGGGTTGGACCCGCGGGTAGCGTTTTGTGCCGCGGTGGATGCGCGTGGGTATCTGCCGACGCATAACCAGAAGTTTTCTCAGCCGCAGCGCGACGATCCGGTCTGGAACGCGGCGAATTGCCGGAATCGACGGGTGTTCGATGATCGGACTGGGCTCGCGGCTGCGACTCATACGAAGGCGTTTTTGTTGCAGACGTATCGGCGCGATATGGGAGGCGGGGAGTTCGTGCTGATGAAGGATGCGTCGGCGCCCATCTACGTTGATGGGCGGCATTGGGGTGGGGTTCGGATGGGGTATAGGGTTTGATTGCTTCGTCGCGGCGAGCGTGTACAAGCGCGCCACACCCTACGGATCGTACCCCCTCCGGTTGGAGAAAGGGTGTAACCCCGGGTACCGTTTTTAGCCCTGCTTATGGACGCCGGATTGCGGGTCCGATGCTGCGGCCGACGCAGGACTTGCCGGCGTGGCCTGTTGTGGGGCTTTGTGTTTGACGGGTTGGGAGTCCGCACCGTCCAGCACCAGCTCGTTGCCGCGCACTTCGATCTTCACCGGATCGGTCTTCTTCCACTGCTTCTTCGGAATCGAGAGCTTCCACCCCGCGTCCTGCCCGGGCTCGCGGAAGAACGCCACTACGCCCACGACCTGCGCCGCCTCGTTCATCGGTTCGACGAAACTTGCGCTCGCATCTGGACGGAGCACGACGTCCTTCGTGGCTACCTCTACAAGGCGGTCACGAGCGGCCAGACCCTCAAGTCTGCCGAGATCAGGTGGTACAAGATCGACGACGCCGGCAAGGAGAAGGAGTACTTCAACACGAAGCTCGATAACGTGAAGATCGTCGCCGTGCGTCCGAAGATGCTCGACATCAAGGATCCGGACTACGAAAAGCACAACCACCTCGAGGAAGTCGAGCTGCGCTACGAGACGATTACCTGGTCATACAAGGACGGCAACATCATCCACAAGGACACTTGGAACGAGCGTTCCTGATTCACTGGTGGTCTGGAGGCCGGTCCGCCATCCCGGTGGTCTTCGGAATTACCGGCCTTCCTTTGCCAGTCTGCCTGTGCGGACTGGCCTTTTTATTGCGCGGGGCGGCCGCTCCAGGCTGGCACGCCCCTCTTCAGATGTGCGAATAACCCAAACATGACCGTGCACAACGACCGAAACGCTTCCTTCCGCGACGCCAGCCAGCTTCTGCAGCGGCTCAATCCACACTGCGCGAAAGCGCTCGAGGCTGCGGCAAGCCTGTGCCAGACACGGCTCGCAGACGAGATTTCGGTCGAGCACTGGCTGCTCAAGCTGATCGAGGCCGGGGACGGCGATATCCCGGCCATCATGAACCACTACGAACTGAACGTTGACGCCGTGTGGGATGCACTGCTCAGGGCGATTGACCACACACCCCGTAACCTGCGCGGGCGCCCCAGCATCTCTCCGCAGTTGGCCGTCGTCCTCCAGGACGCCTGGTTCCGAGCGTCTACACACGCTGATGGCAGCGACCCGGCCATCCGTTCCGGCCATGTCCTGCAGGCCATCGTTGAGGCGCCGCATGTCCTTCGTGCGGCCAATGCCTGGCAACTGCTGTCAGTGAGCAGTGCACAGATCGAACGCGTGCTGCCGCGCCTCGGCCCGCGAACCTGCGAGAACCAGCCAGAGGCGCCGGAAGTACTTTCCGACCAGTCCGCCGTCCCGACAGGAACCGATGCCGTTAGTCACGCGTCGGAGGGGAAAACAGCGCAGGCACCAACGCGCAATGTGGAAGGCGACGCACTGACCCGCTTTGCAATCGACACTACGGCGAAGGCGCGCGACGGCAAGATCGACCCGGTATTCGGACGCGACCGTGAGATCCAGCAGATGGTCGATGTGCTCGCCCGGCGGCGCAAGAACAACCCGATCCTCGTCGGCGAGCCGGGTGTCGGCAAGACCGCGCTCGTTGAAGGCCTCGCGCTACGCGTAGCCGTTGGCACCGTGCCGAACGTGATCCGTGATGTGCGTATTCTCACGCTCGATCTCGGTCTGCTGCAGGCCGGTGCGGGCGTGAAGGGCGAATTCGAGCAGCGCCTCAAAAATGTGATCGATGAAGTGCAGGCCTCGAACGTGCCGATCCTGCTTTTCATCGACGAGGCGCACACCCTGATCGGTGCAGGCAACGCAGCAGGCGGCGCCGACGCCGCCAACCTGCTCAAGCCCGCACTCGCGCGCGGCGAGCTGCGCACGATCGCCGCGACCACCTGGTCGGAATACAAGGAATACTTCGAGCGCGATGCCGCGCTTGAGCGTCGCTTCCAGATGATCAAGGTGGACGAGCCCGATGACGCAGCTGCCTGCCTGATGCTGCGGGGCCTCAAGGACCGCTACGCGAAGTATCACAACGTCCACATTCGCGACGATGCGCTGGTGGCCGCGGTCAGGCTCTCGCGCCGCTACATTCCCTCACGGCAGTTGCCAGACAAGGCGGTCGACCTGATCGATACGGCCGCAGCCCGTGTGCGCATGGGTCTCGAATCGCCGCCTGCGGAACTGCAACGCGCCCGCGCCGCGCTTGCCGCGCTGGAGCTGGAGCGAACCACGCTCGAAGACGATGCGCGTGCTGGTATCGAAAGCGCGGAAGAACGTCGCGCTGCGCTCGATGCCGCGCTCACCGATGCAAACGCACAGCTGGAGACCCTGCGGCAACGTTACGGGCGGGAACTTGGCCTCGTGCAGGCGCTGCTCGAGCAGCGCGATGCCGTAGCAGCCGGCTACACCGGGTCGCTGGCCCAGACGCGCGAGGCACTCGCGCATGCGCAGGGCAAGGCGCCGTTGATCTTCGCAGACGTAGACGCCCAAGCCATCGCCTGCGTGGTCGCCGAATGGACCGGCGTGCCGGTCGGCAACCTGCTCGAAGACGAACTGACCGGATTGCTCACGCTTGAAGAAAGCCTGGCCACCCGCGTGGTTGCCCAGGACGACGCAATTTCGGCACTCGCCGAAAGCCTGCGCACAGCGAAAGCGGGTCTGAAAAACGAGCATTCGCCGCTTGGCGTATTTCTGCTCGCCGGACCATCTGGGGTAGGCAAAACAGAAACGGCGCTCGCACTCGCCGATCTGCTGTTCGGGGGCGAAGCTGCACTGACGACAATCAACATGTCGGAGTATCAGGAAGCCCATACGGTTTCGCAACTAAAGGGCTCACCTCCCGGTTATGTCGGTTACGGGCGTGGCGGGATTCTCACCGAAGCAGTGCGACAGCGCCCATACAGCGTCGTGCTGCTCGACGAAGTGGAGAAAGCCCATCGCGACGTACTCGACATGTTCTACCAGGTGTTCGATCGCGGCACGATGCGGGACGGAGAGGGCCGTGAGATCGACTTCCGTAACTGCGTGATCCTGATGACGTCCAATCTCGGCAGTGCACAGATCGACGGGGCCACGGCGGAGAACCCCGTCATTTCGCAGGCCGAACTGCTCGACACAATTCATCCCCAACTCGTCGCGCATTTCCAGCTCGCCCTGCTCGCCCGCTTCCAGACCCTGGTCTACCGGCCGCTAGACGCCACGGCGCTCTCATCGATTGTGCGGCTGAAGGTCGCGAAGGTCGCAGAACGTCTGCGCCGTCTCCACGACATCGCGCTTACCTGCGACGATGCATTGACCGGCTCACTCGCACAGCATTGCCTCGCGCGCGAGTCCGGTGCCCGCAGCGTCGATGCGTTCCTCAACCAGCGCATTCTTCCTGCGGTGTCACGCGAGCTTCTGACACGGATGGCCGAAGGCTCGCTACCGGTTGAATGCCGACTGTCGATAGCCGCTGATGAAAGTCTCGTCATTGACTTCGTAGATCGCCACAACGCACCGTCTTCTGCCAACGCAACCGCTGACGATCTGGCTGCAGCCAGTACGTGAAGGAGTATGTGATGCCAGTCGGCCCTTCGCTGTACGTTTCGAGCCGCCTGGCTGCATGCGGGTGCAGCGTATTGAGCGTGAGCGTTAAGCCAAGCCGAAAAGCGCCGCGCAAGGCAAACCAAAAAAAATTAAACGGCCATAGCCATCCGCTTCCTCTCACTGCGCTGCATAAAATAATTAGCAACCACAACCCCAACAGTCACAAAAGCAATAAACAGCGTAGCAAGCGCATTCATCTCGGGATTAAGCCCTAACCGAACGCGAGAAAAAACCACCAGCGGCAAAGTAGTCGACCCGGGCCCCGACAAAAAAGCCGACAAAACCAGATCGTCAATAGACAGCGTAAAAGACAGCAACCACCCAGCCACGAGCGCCTGCGAAATCAACGGCAACGTGATAAAGAAAAACACCCGCAACGGCGTAGCCCCAAGATCAAGCGCCGCCTCTTCCAGCGAAGGATGCAACTCTTTCACCCGCGACTGCACAATAATCGCCA
>NZ_JAMFSB010000227.1 GCF_026225065.1 Paraburkholderia sp.
GAAATCCGCAAGGGTGCGGCCAAGTTGCGTGGCATTCCGTTAGTGGCCGAAGCGGGCGCGAACGGGATCAACCCGGCCAATGCCTCTGCCGGTGCGGCGGGCGCGCCGGATGGCTCGGTGCTCAAGGCCGGCGACGGCCCGACGCCGAACGGCGCCACCGAAATCAAGATACTCACAAGCTGCCCGTCCTGCCTGCAAGGGCTGTCGCGCTACAACGAGGACGCCAACATCGAGGCGGACTATATCGTCGTCGAGATGGCGCGCCACGTGCTGGGTGAAGACTGGATGGCCGATTACGTCCAGCGTGCGAACAATGGCGGAATCGAGCGCGTGCTGGTTTAATGGCACGACTGACGATTTCCGCTTGAGGACGACGATGGACTGTGTATTTTGCCGTGAAGATGGCGGCGATGTGCTGTGGCAGGACGATACGATGCGTGTCGTCCTTGCCGACGAACACGATTACCCGGGCTTCTGCCGGGTGATCTGGAACAAGCACGTTGCCGAGTTCTCGGATCTCGCCGAGGGCGACCGCGACCGCGTGATGCGCGCCGTGTACGCCGTCGAGCGCGCCATGCGGCGCATCCTGCAACCGGTCAAGGTGAATCTGGCGAGCCTCGGCAACCAGGTGCCGCACGTGCACTGGCACGTGATTCCGCGTTTCTCTAACGACGCCCATTTCCCACTGCCGGTCTGGGCGCCGCGCCAGCGCACGGTGTCGGAGGCGTTGCTGTCATCACGCCGGGCGCAGGCGACCTTGCTGCGCGACGCGGTGCGGCAGGAAATCGAACAAGCTTTGGCCTGAGGTCAATATGAGTGGACTGACTCGCGACACACCGGTGCCAACCGGCGTGGTGGTACACGCCAAATCGCACGCGCTCGAACTGCAATACGCAAACGGCGAATCGTTTCGCGTGCCGTTCGAACTGCTGCGGGTGTACTCGCCCTCGGCGGAAGTGCGCGGCCACGGGCCGGGGCAGGAGACGCTGCAGACCGGCAAGCGCGAGGTGACGATCACCGCGATCGAGGGCGTGGGCAACTACGCGTTGCAGCCCACTTTCTCGGATGGCCACTCCACCGGGCTCTATTCATGGGACCTGCTGTATGACATCGCCACCCGCCAGGATGAACTCTGGCGCGAATATCTCGACAAACTGAAAGCGGCCGGTGTCGACCGCGACGCGCCGATGGCGTCAGCCAGCGCCCCGCACGGTCATTGTCACTGATACGATTCGGCCTGACGCCGCGCTGATGCGGTGCAACATTCAAGAATACGCGAAAGGACGAACGCGATGAGCAAAACCCACTTCGGCTTTCAGACAGTAGACGAACAGGAAAAAGCGCAGAAGGTGGCGGGCGTGTTCCATTCCGTCGCCGCCAATTACGACCTGATGAACGATCTGATGTCGGGTGGCATGCACCGGGCGTGGAAGATGTTCACGATTGCCCAGGCGAACGTCCGGCCGGGCTACAAGGTGCTGGATATCGCGGGCGGCACGGGCGATTTATCCAAGGAATTCGCCAAAAAGGCTGGCTCCGCTGGCGAAGTCTGGCATACGGACATCAACGAGTCGATGCTGCGAGTGGGCCGCGACCGTCTGCTGGACAAAGGCATCGTCACGCCGGCGCTGTTGTGCGACGCGGAAAAAATCCCCTTTCCGGACAACTACTTCGACGTGGTGACGGTGGCGTTCGGTTTGCGCAACATGACCCACAAGGACATCGCGCTGGCGGAAATGCGCCGCGTGCTGAAGCCGGCCGGCCGTCTGCTGGTGCTGGAATTCTCGAAGGTGTGGGATCCGCTGAAAAAAGCCTACGACGTCTACTCGTTCAAGGTGCTGCCGTGGCTCGGCGAGCGCTTTGCGAAAGACGCCGAGAGCTACCGTTACCTGGCGGAATCGATCCGGATGCACCCGGACCAGGAAACTTTAAAAACAATGATGGAACAAGCTGGCCTCGACGGCGTCAAATATTACAATTTGTCAGCTGGTGTGGTAGCTTTACACGTGGGGACCAAATACTAGGGTTCCTAACTCATCGTTTTTAAAGGAAATTTCCATCATGTCCGATTCGCGTTTGTTACCTTCCCGTAATGTCAAGGGGTCGTTGGCAAGGAGAATCGGACTGGCAGTGATGGTCGGTGCGATCGCATTTGCCACCGTTGCCTCGCTCGATGCCGAGGCACGGCGCATCGGCGGCGGCCGCAGTATCGGTCGTCAGCAGTCCAGCACCATGCAGCGGCAAACTACGCCGCCGGCACAGCCTTCTCAATCCCCGCAGCAATCGGCTCAGGCCGCTCAGGCGCAGCGTGCGCAAGCGTCGCCGACGCCGGCGGCCGCGCCTAACCGCTCGCGCTGGCTCGGGCCGATCGCCGGTCTGGCCGCGGGTCTCGGTATCGCCGCGCTGCTCTCGCACTTCGGGATGGGTGAGGCGTTTGCCGGTGCCATGGCCAATATGCTCGTGATTGCCGCCATCGCGATGTTGGCGATCTGGCTGATCCGCCGTTTTGTGGCTCGCAAGCGTGACGCGGCAGCACCTACGTATGCGGGCGCCTCGCCGGGTCTGAACGCCGCACGTAACGGTTACGCGCAGGAGCCCAGCTTCACTCAGGCGCCGTCCGCGCAGAGCGGGTCTTACCTTGAACCGCAGGGCAATGCCGCCCTGGCCACGCCGGTGACGCAGGCGGCGCCTGCCGTACCCGCGGGCTTCGACTCGCAAGCGTTTGTCCGCAACGCGAAGGTGTACTTCGTGCGCCTGCAAGCTGCTTGGGACGTGGGCAACATCGCCGATATCCGTGAATTCACGACGCCGGAAATGTTCGCCGAAGTGAAGATTGACCTCGATTCGCGCGGGCCGGAGTCCACTCTGACTGACGTGGTGCAGTTGAACGCCGAGCTGTTGGGCGTCGAAGACCGCGGCAGCGAGTATCTGGCCAGCGTGCGTTTCTCGGGCCTGATCCGTGAAACTTCGGGCGCGCCGGCTGAGCCGTTCGTGGAAATCTGGAATCTGTCGAAATCGACCCGCGCCGGTGAAGGGTGGCTGCTCGCCGGTATCCAGCAGGTAGCACTCAGTGAAGCCGCCCCCTCGCATTGACGTGACGCCTCGTGCATTGGCCAAAAGGCCGACTAAGCCGGGAAGCGAACGGACGTTACAATAGGAACCCGCGCGGGCACATCGCCCGCGCGGGTTTTTTCTTGCCACTCTCAATGACCCTCGCCGCCAAGCCCTTCGCTGCTGCCGTCAATCATCTGCTCGCCCGCGAATCGTGGGCCCGCGAGCGCCTCGCTCCCTATGCCGGCAAGACCGCCCGGCTGTCCTGTCCGCCGGTCGTTCTCATGCTGCTCGTCCAGCCGGACGGCTATCTGGCCGCGGTCGACGAAACGCAAACACACCAGTTCGATGTCACCATCTCGGTGCCGCCCGAGGCGCTGCCGGCCTTCGTGCAAGGCGGCCAGGCGGCGGTGATGAAGCATGTGAAGATCGAGGGCGACGCGGAATTCGCTACGTTGATCGCGAAGCTGGCCGAGCATCTGCGCTGGGAGCCGGAGGAAGATCTGGCGCGGCTGATCGGCGACGGTCCGGCGTGGCGGGTGGCAACGGTTGCGCGCTCGGTCGGCGAGCATGCCCGCCGCACGGGGCGCAATCTGCTCGACTCGGTCGCCGAGTACCTGCTCGATGAAAATCCGCAACTGGTGCGCCGCGCCGCGCTAGACGATTTCAACGCCGAACTCGCCAGCGCCCGCGATGCGCTGGCACGCGTCGAAAAGCGTCTCGAGCGCCTTGAACAGAAGGTCGAAGCCCGCGGCGCCAATACGCCGGGCGGCGCCGCCACGTCGCGCGGCACGCGCTAGTCACCGGGCTCAACCATGCGTTTTCTGCGTTTCCTCAAGATTTTCTTTACGGTTATCCGCTTCGGTCTCGATGAGATGATGCTCAGCCGTATCAACGACCGCCGCGTGCGGTTGTTGCTGCGCATCACCACGATCGGCCGCAAGTTCGACCAGCCGCCCGGCGTGCGGCTGCGCCTCGCGCTCGAAAGCCTCGGGCCGATTTTCGTGAAGTTCGGCCAGGTGCTGTCTACCCGGCGCGACCTGCTGCCTTTGGATATCGCCAATGAGCTCGCGAAGCTGCAGGATCAGGTGCCGCCGTTCCCATCGGACGTGGCGATCGGTCTTGTCGAGAAGTCGCTGGGTGCGCCAGTCGATGTGCTGTTCGACGATTTCGAACGGGTACCGGTCGCGAGCGCGTCGATCGCACAGGTGCACTTTGCCAAGGTGAAGGCCGGCCAGCATGCCGGCAAGGCCGTTGCAGTGAAGGTGCTGCGGCCGAACATGTTGCCGGTGATCGACTCCGACCTCGCGCTGCTACGTGATATCGCCGTATGGGCCGAACGCCTGTGGGCCGACGGCAAGCGTCTGAAGCCGCGCGAGGTGGTCGGCGAATTCGACAAGTACCTGCATGATGAGCTCGACCTGATGCGCGAGGCTGCCAACGGCAGCCAGTTGCGCCGCAATTTCGCCGGGCTCGATCTGCTGCTGGTGCCTGAGATGTACTGGGAGTTTTGTACGCCCACCGTGCTGGTGATGGAGCGCATGGTCGGCGTGCCGATCAGCCAGGTGGAAACACTGCGTGCCGCCGGCGTGGACATTCCGAAGCTGGCCCGCGAAGGCGTCGAGATCTTCTTTACGCAGGTGTTCCGCGACGGTTTTTTCCATGCGGACATGCACCCCGGCAATATTCAGGTCAGCCTCGACCCGGCGCACTTTGGGCGCTATATCGCGCTGGACTTTGGCATCATCGGCGCGCTGTCGGACTTCGACAAGAACTACCTCGCGCAGAACTTCCTCGCGTTCTTCAAGCGCGACTACCATCGGGTCGCCACGCTGCACCTCGAGTCGGGCTGGGTGCCGCCCACTACGCGCGTCGAGGAGCTGGAGAGCGCGATTCGGGCAGTCTGCGAGCCGTACTTCGACCGTGCGCTCAAGGACATTTCGCTGGGTCAGGTGCTGATGCGCCTTTTCTCCACGTCGCGCCGGTTCAACGTCGAGATCCAGCCGCAACTCGTGCTGTTGCAGAAGACAATGTTGAACGTCGAAGGACTCGGGCGCTCGCTCGATCCCGAACTCGACTTGTGGAAGACGGCCAAGCCTTACCTCGAACGCTGGATGAACGAGCAGATCGGTCTGCGCGGCTGGCTCGAGCGTCTGAAGATCGAAGCGCCGCAGTGGAGCAAAACGTTGCCGCAACTACCGCGGCTGATTCATCACGTATTGGCGGAGCGTCACGACGGCCAACGTGGTCCGGGCGACGACACGGTCCGCCAGATCCTGCTCGAGCAGAAGCGCACCAACCGGCTGTTGCAAGGCTTGCTGCTGTTCGGCATTGCGGTCGGAATTGGCGCGGTGGTGGCGCGGGCGTGGCTCGCGCTGGTTTATGGTGGATAGAGTGGATCCGTTGAATCCAGCGGGCGCCGACTTCGCCACCCGCGATCCGAACTCGCCGGCGTTCTGGGACGAACGCTTCGAACGCGGCTTCATGCCATGGGACCAGGCGGGCGTGCAAGCAGCGTTTCAGGCTTTCGCGACGCGCCATCCCGAAGCGACAGTGCTGATCCCCGGTTGCGGCAGCGCATGGGAGGCACTCTGGCTGGCCCGTCAAGGGCGCTGCGTGCAGGCGATCGATTTCTCGCCGGCCGCCGTGGCGACGGCGCGCTCGCAACTCGGTGCACACGCAGACGTGGTCGACCAGGCCGATTTCTTCACCTGGCAGCCTCCGTTCACCCCAGGCTGGATGTACGAGCGCGCATTTCTGTGCGCGCTGCCGAAGGACCGCCGCGCAGATTATGCGCAACGCATGGCCGAGCTTCTGCCAGCGGATACTCTACTGGCCGGCTTCTTCTTTCTCGGCGCGACCCCGAAAGGTCCACCGTTCGGAATCGAGCGCGCAGAACTCGACGCGTTACTGAATCCGCATTTCGAGCTGCTCGAAGACGAACCGGTGAGCGACTCGATTCCGGTGTTCGCCGGCCGCGAGCGCTGGCTCACCTGGCGCCGCCGCGCTTCGACGAGGACTTGATCCCGCACTGAGCGCCCCCATATGCGCGAACGGTGGTTGCGTCGGCCGCCCGCTCCTGAAAACCGGGGGGCGAAGATCGTTTGCGGCTATAATTCAAGGCTTTGCAAGCGTTTGCCAGATTAATGTAGGGAAAAGATCATGCCGATCTATGCGTATCGCTGCGAATCATGCGGCTTCGGGAAGGACGCGCTTCAGAAGATGAGCGATGCCCCGTTGACGATCTGTCCCGAGTGCGGAAAAGACACATTCCGCAAGCAGGTGACCGCAGCCGGGTTCCAATTGAAGGGTTCGGGCTGGTATGTAACCGATTTCCGCGGCGGCAACAGCGCGAAGAGCGCGGCGGCCCCGGACGGTGCGAATGGTGCGAACGGTGAGGCAGCCGCGCCCGCGAAGACCGAAGGCGGCTCCGCTGAGGCCGGCTCGTCGAGCGGCGCAGCCGAGAGTTCCACCAGCACCGCAGCAACACCCGCAGCGCCTGCAGCCGCACCGTCTAGTACCAGCGGCAGCGGCTCCGGCAGCGCCTAGCTAGCGTTGCCGTCTCGACGAGGCGGCGCACTCGCCACAACCGGCCTGGCCGGGGTGGCTTTCTGGCGATACACATGACGACGAAAAAAACGACGCTCAAATCGGTGTTCCTGACCGGCCTGCTGGTGCTGGTGCCGTTGGCCATCACGTTGTGGGTGCTCGGTCTGATTATCGGCACGATGGACCAGACGCTGCTGTTGCTGCCGGAGTCGTGGCAGCCGGAGCGGGCGCTCGGCTTCCGTCTGCCAGGCTTGGGGGCAGTCCTGACGCTGGCGTTCATCTTCATCGTCGGACTGTTGACGCAGAACTTCATCGGGCAGAAGCTCGTGAAGTGGTGGGAACTGCTGGTCGGCCATATTC
>NZ_JAMFSB010000228.1 GCF_026225065.1 Paraburkholderia sp.
GCTGATCTTCTCGGCTCTCGTTGTGGTTACGGTGGCGCTCCGCTGTTGAGGCTTGCTCGCTACCAGACGAGTGAGCCCGGGCCGCTAACAGGCCGCGCGGGTAATTCGTTCTGCAGATACTTGAAATGCGCACACGGATACTCGCCTACCATCTCACTCGAGTGCTGAGAATCCTAGGATTCAAGAAGACGATGAAGGCAATGCGGCGGGTGGGTGCGTGAGCACCCGTAGGTCCTGAAACAAAGCCCTTAATCTCGTCTAAAACGCATCGAAGAGGCTCACCTTCTTGTTGTCGCCGTGATGGCCGCAACTGCAGCGAAATGCGCCGCTGGGGTCAGCGGTCATGCGTCGCATTGTAATTTCGTCGGGTCTCCACACATCTGGTTCGAATTCGATGGGCACGGAGGCTCAGGCACGCGGCGCACGCAGTGCGGCACTTCCGCAGCACAGAGAAGCGTCAGTGCTACGCCAGAGATCAGCGGCCGAAAGCCTTATCCGTTCGCAGTGCCGAGTTTTTCACAAACCGCTTCGGCAGGCAGCGCAAAGGCGCAGTAACCCCAGCCGAAACCTTATGCCGAAAACCACACGGCCCAATGGGCAGACAGGATCGGCGAAGTGAGGTTGGTGTCGGGCTGATCCATGGCTGACACCGTCCTGTCCGATAGAAATAACGACGGATTTTTGAACAGCGACGTAAAGAAATCAGGTCGGCACGCGGCCGGCGCTGCACCGGGAACCAACCGTCGACGGCCATACGAAGATTCAATTCAACGTGCGGCAGTCGCCGTAGCCGCTGCCATTACACCAGTGCCGACATGCTGGGCTCGGTCATGTAGAGGTCGTATGCTCGTTTTCCGTCGGCACGAGCGTCCATTGCTGAACCGAATGCTTTCTCACTATACGCGACCACTTTCTTGCCCATGCCGTGCACTCGGTCGATCGTGATCGCCCATTGCCAGCCACCATCCTGCTCGAACACGTGAAGCGTCAAATTGGGCAAACAGCGCGGATTCGTCATATGTACCTCCGCAGATAGGGAACCGGATTGGCACAAAGGCCATGGTCCTGCTCGAATGAGCATAGACGAGAAATGCTGCAACGCAACATTATATTTTTACGAAGATATTCTGGCCTTGCCGTGGTTCCGAGTTTAGTTGCGTGCCCTGGCGCGCTATCTGCACCGCCTTGTCAACGAGACAGCAAGCAATTGGCCGCGCCGGGAATGAAGGAAGACCTCTTCAGGTCCGGACGGCCGGGTGCAGCGGGGCTACTTCGTGGCGTCGGTCACACAACGATCACGCAAGCGCCGTACTTTGCGAAGTTCGTAAAGGAGACGGCCATGGCAAACAAGCTCGGAAAAATCGATCACATCGTGTATCTGATGCTGGAAAACCGTTCCTTCGACCAGATGCTTGGTTTCCTCTACAGCGACACTGGGAACCGTTCCCCGCTCGGCCACGCGTTCGACGGCCTCACCGGCAACGAATCGAATCCCGACGACACGGGCCGCGAGATCGAGGTCTACCGCATCCAGGCCAGCGACCCGCATCCGTACCTGATGCCTGGCGCGGACCCCGGCGAAGGTTTCTATAATACGAACTACCAGCTTTTCTCAACCGACGACCCTGCTCCCGGCGCCGTGCCGGACAACCGCGGTTTCGTGCTGAACTTCAAGTCGGCGATCGCCTCGGATCTCGCGAAGCACTACAAGGACTCGCTGCCCGGCACCCAGCCTTCGCAGTTGATGGCCATGTACACATCTGAGCTGCTGCCGGTGCTATCGGGGCTCGCGCGCGGTTATGCCGTGTGCGACGCATGGTTTGCGTCCGTGCCCACCATGACTATGCCGAACCGTGCGTTCGCACTCGCGGGCACCTCGCAAGGCCATCTCGACGACCTCGTCAAGATCTTCACGTGCCCGAGCATCTTCGGCCGCATGTCAGACCTCGGAGACGCGAAGGTCGACTGGGCGATCTTCGGCTACAACCGCGAGCCGCTCACGCGCCATGACTTCCCCGACGTGCAGCACGCCGACGAGCATCACTTCGGCCACTTCCGCGATTTCCAAGCGCTCGCCGCGAGCGGAAAGCTGCCCGCGTTCACGTTTCTTGAGCCGAGCTGGGACGCAACCGGCAACAGCCAGCATCCGAACTACGACGTCGCGGCCGGTGAGCAGCTTATCCACGACACCTATTACGCTCTGCGCAACGGCAAGGCCTGGCGCTCGACGCTGCTCGTGATCACCTACGACGAGCACGGCGGCAACTACGATCACGTTGCGCCGCCGTCGAGCGCCACGCCGCCCGGCGATGGCACGGTTGGCGAATACGGCTTCGACTTCACGCGCTTCGGCCTGCGCGTGCCAGCCGTGCTCGTCTCGCCGCTAATCGAGGCGGGCACCGTGTTCCGCGCGCCGAAGGGACAAACGATCGACCATACGTCGGTGCTGAAGACCATTCACGAGCGCTGGGGCACGAAACCGCTCACGAAACGCGACGCGGCCGCGCCGTCGCTTGGCGACGTACTCACGCTCGACAAGCTGCGCGATGACGATCCGCTCGCGAACGTCGCAGTGCCGGTTTCGAGCCCGCATCACCAGAACGCGTCGACGCCTTCCCGGCTCGACCGCCTGCATGCGGCCCGCGTCGCCGCGCTGCCGGTTCGCAACGAGAAAGGCCATTACGAGACGGAGCCGGACCCGTTGCCCGCTTCGAGCGCCGAGCTCACGAACTTCATCCGCGACCGCTCGGCCGCGTGGAGCCAGCACATCCAGCGGCAGCGCAGCCGGCGCGGTGGCGGGCACTGAACGAAAGGACGCGCGCCGCGAAAGCCACAGCAGGCGGCGCGCTGCAACGGCGCCGCTTCCGCTCGCATTACGCGCCGAAGGTCAGTGTGTGCGTGAGATCGCCCATCGGCGTTTGTCCGCGCACGCGCATCGCGTCGTCGCGCAGCTTTAGACCGTCGAGCGTCTCGAGCCCGAACACACGCGTGACGAGGCGAAGGATCGAGCCCGTGTCGTAGACCGTATGGTCGACGTATCCCTTCTTCGCGAACGGTGAGACGACGAGTGCCGGCACCCGCGTACCTGGCCCCCACCGGTCACCCTTCGGCGGCGCGACGTGGTCCCACCAGCCGCCGTTCTCGTCCACGGTCACAATCACGACCATGTTCTGCCACTGCGGGCTCGCGCGCAGCGCCTTGACCGCATGCACGATGTGGCGGTCGCCCGAGGCGACGTCAGCATAACCCGCGTGCATGTTCAGGTTGCCCTGCGGTTTGTAGAACGTGACGGCGGGCAGACGTCCCGCGCGTGCATCGGCGAGGAAGCGGTTCGTGCTCTCGTCGTCGCCGAGGCCGCCGTCGCGCAGACGCTTCGCCCGGGCCTCGGCGCCCGGCCCGAGATTGCGGTAGTAGTTGAACGGCTGATGGTGATACTGGAAGTTCGGGATCACCGGCGTGCCGTTCGTGAGGTTCGCGCCGTGGCGATCGAGCGTCTCCTGGAAGGCGCCCGCATACCAGGCCCATTCGACGCCGCGCCGGTCGAGCTTGTCGCCGATGTGCTCGTGGGTCTGCGGCGGCACGGCCATAGCGTTTGCATCGAGCCGGAAATCGACGACGCCATCCGGACCGGGTGTGAGTGGCGTCGGCGCGTACGGCGGCATCATCGTGTTGACGGCGTAACTCAGCGTCGCTCCGTTGGCGAGCGTCTCGGGCGGCGTGAGCGCGCTAGGACCGAACTTCGGGATGCCGTCCTTCGCGCTTGGCGGCGAAGCCGACAGCGGCTTCAGGTTCGGGTCGTCAGGTCGTCCGCTCACGGTCTCCGCGATCTGGAACTTCGCGATACTCTCGCGCGGATTTGCATAGCGTGGCGGCGTGGCCGCAGCGAGATACTGGTGATTGAGAAACGACCCGCCGAACGCGCCCTGGAAGAAATTGTCGCACAGCACGTATTCGCTTGCGAGATCCCACATGCGCAGGTCGTAGCTCGTATTCGCGTAGTGGCCCATCGTGAAGCCGGCGGAATCGGCCCAGGCGACGAACATGTCGTTGCGGCCGCCGTTGATCTGCATCTGGTTCTGATAGAACACATGCCACAGGTCGTGCGTGACAAGCGAGAGCGGCAGGTTTTCGCCGCCTGGGCCCTTGAGCGCGAACGGCGCGTTCGGCAGGTTGGTCTGGTATTGCTGCCCGGCACGGTAGCTTACGCCGTCGGTGACCTGATCCTTGTGCAGCCAGCCGCCCGGCACGGCCGGCAGATAC
Source organism: Paraburkholderia sp. (assembly GCF_026225065.1). GTDB lineage: Bacteria > Pseudomonadota > Gammaproteobacteria > Burkholderiales > Burkholderiaceae > Paraburkholderia. The sequence goes on from NZ_JAMFSB010000228.1 coordinate 4,261, forward strand.
GGCAAGACGGTCTTGCCGTCACGATCGCGCTGCAGGTAGTCACCAGGTTTCAACGACGACAGCGGCTTCTCGACGCCGGGGAAGTCGCCAAACAGGTTGTTGAAGCTGCGGTTTTCGGCATAGATCACGACGATCGTCTTCACATTCTCACGCAGTGCGGCATCGAGTTCGGCGCCGGCGAGGCCGCGCGCGGTGCGGCCGTCGCCCGTGTTTCCGGGCGCCGCGCAGCCGGCAAGGCCACCGCCAACGGTGAGCGCCGCAAGGCCGCCGAGAAACGTGCGCCGGCCGGGATTCGGGGCGGGTGGCGTTTCCTGCACTTCAGTCGATTGTGGGGATTCAACGGACGGGTCTTCATTCTTTGTCATGCCGTTTCCTTCTTGTCGTGATCGGGCCAAAGGCGAGGGGTGCCCCGGGAAAAGCGCGGGCTGGAACCGAGACCGTCGGGCCCGCGCCGCTTCAGATGGTAGCGTTCAGGTGGAGCGTTTGAATGACGGATCGATGACAGGTCAGCCACGCATCGAAAGAGATGCCAAAACGCGCAAGGCGCAAGGCCGTCCGAGTCGCGGTGGGAAGGGCGAGTCGCACTACATCGGTACAGCGATCGGGTCGGTCGCTTTCGGCCGTTCGCAAACTTTTCTCATTTTTTAAGCAAAAACGACAAGCGACTTCGGCTGTTCAGCATCGGTCCGGGGACGGTCATCAAGAGACCTTCGCCTGACCGACTGTGGGAACACTCCAGTGGCTCCTTCGCCCTGATATCGACCATTCATCCGCATGCGTGCGTCGTTAGTTGGTCGACCGAAGCGGCCGTTCGCGGTGAGCGTCAGGAACCACGGCTAAGCCACTTCAGAAATGCGGAAGATTGGTAGTTTTCTGGTGATCCGCCTCAGGCGCTCTCAAAGTCAAAGGGTACTGGAGCTCAGACCTTCCCCCGCTGGTATTCACTGTGCAGACGAACTGCCGTCGGCGAGTTCTAAACATTCGCCGCACCAGCCGCTGCTCTGCCTTTTTATCAGCAAGTCGACAGCGCCGCGCTGACTCATGCTCCAGGATGCGGCACGTTCTGGATCATCATCATCTGCGGCGTTGACAGCGTGATTTCCGCCACGCGCAGCCGCTTCAGGATCTCGAACAGCAGTTCGCTCTTCGTCGAGCCCGAAATGCGAGGGCTGCTGACATAGCCCGTCACGCTGAGAGTGATACCGTCCGGCGTCAACTGGCTAAACGTCACCGAAGGCGTGGGCTTGTCGAGAATCGCGGGGTTTTCCTGATACGCGCTGAGCAGAATGTCGCGAATCTGTTCGGGGTCGGTGTTCAGCGGGAACGTCAGCATCAGCGTCGCGACGCCCTGCGTGCTGTTGCCCATCGTCACGTTGCGCAGATTCTGCGAGATCAGCTGGGAGTTCGGCACGATCACGGTGGACCGGTCACTCAGCTGGATTTCCGTCGCGCGCACGTTGATGCGACGAATGTCGCCCTCCACGCCGCTGATGCTGATCATGTCGCCGACCTTCACGGGCCGTTCCGTCAGCAGAATCAGGCCTGACACGAAGTTCTTAACGATCTCCTGCAGCCCGAAACCGATCCCCACCGACAGGGCGCTTACGATCCAAGCGAGGTTGCTCCACTTGACGCCGAGCAGGGACAGGATCAGTAGCACCAGCACAACGTAGCCGAGGTTGCTGAACAGCGTCACGAGCGACATGCGCATGCCCGGGTCCATCCCGCTCTTCGGCAGCAGTTCCGCATCCAGCCAGCGGCGCACGCTGCGCAGCAGATAGACGCCGACCACCAGCGCGATCGCCGCGTTCAGGATGTGGCTCGGCACGATGTTCAGGCGGTGCAGCCGCTCCGCGCCGAACGCGTTGAGCAGGCTGTTCAGCAGATCGCTGGGTGTCGTGCCGAAGCCGCCGGTGAAGAGCGCGAACACCGCGATCAGCACGAGCAGGCTCGTGCCGACGCCCGACAGGATCGTCGAGACCTGATCGAGATGCATGTCGCCGAGGCCGAACAGATGCTTGATCGCCTGACCGCTCGCGTGATGCGCGGAGAAGAAGCTCTCGCACGCATCTTTGGTGATCTGCGTCAGCAGGTAGAGGCTGCACAGCACGATGTCGAACCACACCAATTCGTATGTGAGGAACCGCGCGATCGAGATGTAGCCGATCAGCAGCGCGCCGAACGACACCACGACGGTCAGCGTGACACCCGCGTGGATCAGGCCCGCGAGCGTGGAACGCGCTTCGGGCGGCTCGCCCGCGGCGGCCAGCGTCGAGCGGACCCGGTTCGAGCGCACCAGCGACAGGCCGATGGTCAGCACCACGACGAGCGACACGATGCCGCGGCCAAACAGCGTGACCTGCAGGCTGGTGTCGACGGTGCGGTTCAGCTGTTCGAGTGCGCCCGACAGCAGCAGCAAGCCCGCGAGCGACGAGACGAACGGCTTCATCGACAGCGCGACCGGATCGGCGATGGCCGGTAGACGCCACGTCGGATGCCGCGTGCACAGCAGCGCACGGCCGAGGCCGACGATCAGAGCGCTGGTCATCGCGAGTTTGGCAAGCGCCTCAGCGAGTTCGTCCAGCGATGGTGGAAGCTCCGCATGGCGCGTCAATGCGTAGTACACGAGTTGCACGGCGATGGCCGTCGCGAACACGGTGGCGAGCGTCGTCGATAGTGCGAACGCACTGCGCCGCAGCCGGCCCTCGGGCAACCGGTGCAGGCACAGGTAGGCCATTCCCCGCTCTGCCAGTTGGCGCCCCACGATCCACACCACGAGCGCGAGCACCAGAAGCAGCACGGTGACCGCCTTCTGCCCCGGCTGCCAGACCGCCTTCAGCACCGGCGAAACTTCTTCGCCGAATGCGCGCAGACGCTCCTGGTCGTCCGGGTTCGGCTGGAACAGCGGCGCCCAGAACTGCGCGCCGAAAATACTGCCGGAACGGAACGCGAGCTGGTTTTTCATCAGTCCGTGTCCGAGCCGCGCGATCTGTCCGGTCAGGTTGACGAGATTGGCCTTGCTGTCGCTGGCCTGCTTGAGCTCGGCGTCGAGCTGCGCCTTGCGCGTGTCGAGATCGGTGCGCTGCTCAGCGACCGCGGGCGCTTCCGGCGTGGCGCCCGCGACCGGCGGCGGACCAAGCACACCGAGCTGCGCCTGCAGTTGCGCGCGCTGGGGCAGCAGCGCCGCGATCAGCTTGTCGGTGTCCTCGCCCAATTGCTTCGTGGCATCGTCCAACTCGGACAGTTGCTTGAAACTCGTCGCGGTCGAGGCTTGTTGCTTGATGTGGTCCTGCGCGCCCTGCAGGCGTTTCA
>NZ_JAMFSB010000229.1 GCF_026225065.1 Paraburkholderia sp.
ACGCGCCAGCTTTAGATGCTCATCGCGCCAGTTTGCCCGGCGTTCGAGATAGTCGTCGCAGAGGTCATAGATCAACAGGTAATGCATGGATATCCCTCCTGAATTAGCGGATAAATATTTCCGGTTTAGTCAATGACGTCAATATTGCGGAATTCCAATGACGGCGGAATTTTCTTCCGAATTTCAATTGAAACCAATCGAATCGAGCTTATATCAATGCGGGGTACCGCTGTTCATCGGGAAACGATGACAAGGGAAGTGAAAGGTATGGTTTTGACTCGTCATTCATTCTGTATTCCGAACTATCTGCGCATTTTGCTCGTGCCAGGCGCGCCTTGAATGTCATTAGCGGGCGAGCGCCAACCGATAAGCGCCTAGGGAAAACCAGCCCCGCTGCCTGTCAACCACCCGACATCGCCATCCGTTTTACCTGACAGTTTTGCCATAATAACGACGGCGATGGGCAAACGGATGCCTGTGACGCCCGGTTGTACAACTACCAACAACAGTTTCACTACCGATGGAGTGTCCCATGAAGATCCAGTCCGCGTTCGCTGCCCTCGTCCTCGGCGCCGTGTTGGCGTCACCCGCTTTCGCTCAAAACAGTCAGCAGTCGAAGATGACCGCCTGCAACCAGCAAGCCGGCGACAAGAAAGGCGACGACCGCAAGGCCTTTATGAAATCGTGCCTGTCGGCGAAACCTGCCGCGGCGCCGATGTCCCAGCAAGACAAGATGAAGGCCTGCAACACACAAGCCACGGGTAAGAAAGGCGACGATCGCAAGGCCTTCATGTCGACCTGCCTGAGCAACAAGAGCTGATCTGAGCCGTTCTGGGCGTTGCAGCGGAGGCACGGCACGGTTCTAACCGCGCCTCCTCCGCGATGCCACTGTCGGCAATCCGCGCCTCTCTCGCCGCCATAAGGGCCGGCACCGCTGTCACCGCTGTCACCGCTGTCACCACTTCACCACTCTGTCAGCGTTACTAGGGCCGTCAGCGCCGTCCAGCCTCCCCGCCGCTTTCCCGCCTTTCAAAGTCCGTTCGCCCCGATTGCAGCATTTTCTTCTATGATGGCTGCGGAGACGGCCCACCTATAAAACACCATGCGCCATCGGGCCGCCATCTTGTCGTTGATGCCACAGAGCATTGATCGGAGGCAAGAATGGTATGGAGACAGAAAAACCGCTGGTTCAGGCGGTGGCTGGTCGTCATCGTCTTTTGGGCGGTGCCGGTCGCGATCGTCGCGGTGCGCGAGATTCAGGAGGAAATGGCCTACAACGCCGTCGACCTCGATCGCGCCCTGACCACGTGGAATTTCACCGACGCGCAACGCGCCGCCGGTGCCTCGGCCCGCTGTCATGGCGAGCCGGATGAGGCGCGCGCGGCAGGCTGCCCGTCAGACGTGCTGACCGCCAATGCGCCACGCCAGCAGGAGGCGCGTGACGAATACTCCCTGCGCCGCACTACGCTGTTCGCTTATCTGTGGCACGCATTCGTCGGCTACTGGATCGTGCCCGCCATCACGCTGTTTCTCCTCGGTGCGCTGATCGGCGGCATTCGCCGCGCGTTGCGCCGGCCTCCACCCGTCAAAAGCACGCAGAATCATTGAAGGGTGCACACGGCAGGGATTCTTTCATATTTATTTCAAACACATTACGTCGTGCCGAAAATCGGTAAAAAACGACATGCCGGGTGCGCGACGGACATCGCTCCGCCGTTGCTGGGGAGCCGCCATATCGGGCACAAATTCTGCGTCCTTCGGTGCGTACGAAGCCCTTCGAAGGCGGTCCAGTGATCGGTCAGAGTTACCCTGCAGACTTTTCATATTTGCCGCAAACGCCCGTCCCACAAGGGTTTTCGTCGCAAGCGGGAACGCACCCTTTACTCGTGCGTGTGATATAACTATCTTGGCAGCCCGGTAAAACGCGTGGTTGCACCCAGGAACCGTGACGGAGAAAAACGATGCAAAGACGAAACTTCATGCTGAAGACTACCACTGCGCTAGCTTTCGGAAGCCTTGCACTCGCAGGATGCACCACCTCGTCGGGCACCCCCGATAACGCGTCGACCAATATGTCGAAGCGCCAGTCGATTGACTCCAGCGTCGACGGGACGATGTCGCGCCTCTTCCAGACGGTGCCCGGCTCGCGTGAGCTCGTGTCGAAGGCGCGTGGCGTATTGGTGTTCCCGTCCGTGCTGCAAGCCGGCTTTATCGTCGGCGGCCAGTATGGCGAGGGCTCCCTGAAGGTCGGCGGCGGCACGGTCGGCTACTACAGCACGGTCTCGGGCTCGTTCGGCCTGCAGGCCGGCGCGCAATCGAAGGCCATCATCTTCCTGTTCATGACGCAGGACTCGCTCGACAAATTCCGCAATACCGACGGCTGGTCGGCAGGCGGCGATGCCTCGGTCGCCCTCGTCAAGATGGGCGCGAACGGCGCGATCGACACCACTACGGCCACCGCACCGGTCGAAGTGTTCATCCTGACCAATGCTGGTCTGATGGGCGACATCTCGCTCAACGGTACGAAGGTGTCGCGCCTGCATATCTAAGCAGGCGGGCTCCGGGATCGCTTGCATTACGCGGTCCCACGCAAAAACGGCGATGCTGCCAGGCATCGCCGTTTTTATTTGCCACGCACGCTGGGATCAACGCGGCGTCGTGGTCGTATCGATCACCTTGAAACGTGAACGCTTTTGCGCGCGAATCACCGACTGATACGCCTGGACATACTCCTGCGCCATCCGGTGTGACGTGAAGCGAGCCTCGAAGTGCTCCCGCACACCGGCGCGCGGCACCTTATGCAGACGGTTCACGGCAGCCACTGCGCCAATCTCGTCTTCGACGATAAAGCCTGTCACGCCGTCGTCCAGCACTTCCGGCACGGCCCCGCGATTGAAGCCGATCACGGGCGTGCCACAGGCCATCGCCTCGATCATCACGAGACCGAACGGCTCGGGCCAGTCGATCGGGAACAGCAGCGCATGCGCGCCCGACAGGAATTCGGCCTTCTGGTGATCGGCAATCTCGCCGATGAATTCCACGTACGGCAGGTCCAGCAGCGGTTTGATATCGCGCTCGAAGTATTCGAGATCCGCGCTGTCGACTTTTGCCGCGATGCGGATCGGCAGGCCGCAGCGGCCCGCAATGCGAATCGCCGTGTCGACGCGCTTTTCCGGCGAGATCCGGCCGAGGAACGCCAGATACTTCTGCTCGACCGGCTGCGGTGTATAGAGGTTCTCAGGCAGCCCGTGATAGACCGTGGTCAGCCATTTGGCCTGCGGCAAGGGCTGGCGTTGCGAGTTCGAAATCGAGATCACCGGCGCGGTGTTGAACGTGTCGAACACAGGTTGTTGCTCGGGCAAATCGAGACGGCCATGCAGCGTCGTGACGAACGGTGTCTCCTGGCGCTTGAACACCGAGAACGAGTAATAGTCCATGTGGAAATGGAGCACGTCGAACTGGTCGGCCTGGCGGCGCACCAGTTCCATCAGCAGCATATGTGGTGCGATGCGGTCCCGGATGCCGGGGTCGAGCCGCAGGGCGCGTGGCCACACAGCCTCTAGTTTTGCGGAGGTCACCGAGTCGCCGCTGGCAAACAGCGTCACGTCGTGGCCGAGGTCGACCAGCGCCTCAGTGATGTACGACACGACACGCTCGGTCCCGCCATACAGCTTGGGCGGCACCGATTCGGTCAAGGGGGCGATCTGTGCAATTCTCATCGTGTCTCTCCGTGAAACTGACGGCCTGACCGCGCTGAGCCCGGACATCCAGCGCAGCAGCCTGCAACGGCCATGTCAGCGGCGCACGAGTATGCCAGCGCCTATGTCTCCAATCAATGTAATGACCGGCGTTGTGTTTGCTGCCGCCAGTTTGAGTCGCTTATTTCACCAGCTTATTTCGCTGGTTACCGCCGATTATTGCCGATCGCGTAGGAAAAAGCCCACAAACCTTTCAATTCCTATGTGCTGTTACAGTCAGGAAACACATCCCGGCTTATCGCGAAGGCCACTTCCACGGCGGCAGATCGAGCGCATCCGCGCCGGCAATCCGGGTAGCGCCCAGCTGCTTTTCGAGCACGATGGACTGACTGTCGTCTTCCCGTTCGAGCGCGGCAATCAGGCGCGCCGCGTGCGACACCACCAGCACCTGCGAATGGCGCGAGGCGCGGGCAATCAATCGCGCCAATGCGGGCAGCAGGTCGGGATGCAGACTCGTCTCCGGTTCGTTCAGCACCAGCAAGGCGGGCGGGCGCGGCGTCAACAATGCCGCCACCAGCAGCAGATAGCGCAAGGTGCCATCGGATAGCTCGGCGCCCTTCAGCGGGCGCAATAGCCCGTGCTGATGCATCGTCACTTCGAAGCGGCCATCGAGGTTGATCACCGCGACGCTGGCGCCGGGAAACGCGTCGTCGATGGCGTCATCGAGCGCCGCCGCGTCGCCGATTTCGCGGATCGTCTGCAACGCTGCGGCGAGATCCGCGCCGTCGTCGCCGAGCACCGGTGTGTGCGTGCCGATCTGCGGCAGGCGCACGGGGGACTCGCTATCGGTGCGGAAATGGTCGTAGAAACGCCACGAACGGATCTGCTCGCGCACTGCGATCATTTCCGGCGCGGTACGCGGGTCGGAAAACTCCGTCATCATGCTGTCGAAGCTCGCTACCGGCTGCGGGATGGTCTGCCACTCGCCGCTGTCGTCACGCGTGCGCAGCGTCGCGCCGTGGCGGTCCACCAGCATCGCGGAGGGCCGCAGCAGCGGACCGCTCCAGATGCATTCGCGCTTGATGACCGGGTCGAGCGAGAACGCGGTCGTCGTCGCCTTGATGGTCGGCAAGCCGAGGTCGATCGCATAACCGAACTGGTCGCCGGCAAAGCCGAGCCGCAGATTAACCGGCTCGTCGCGACGCACACCCTGCACCGGCAGCTCGCCGCTCAGCATGCCGCGCGAGAAGCGCTCGGGGCCAGCCCAGAGCGTCGACGGCAAGCCGCCTTCACGCGCCAGCGAGGCAATCACGCCGCCGCGCGCCGTCATCGCCAGTAGCCGCAACGCGCGATACACGCTCGACTTGCCGCTGCCGTTCGGTCCGGTGACGATGTTCAATGGGCCAAGCGGCGCGATCACTTCGCGCAGCGAACGATAGTTGGCAATCGCCAGCGTGGTCAGCATGACGCCTCCGGCCACGCGGCGCTCATCGATCCACCACTCGTGCCACCCATCAGAACGACCGTCCCGCGGCACCCGCCCCATGCAGCGGGACGCTGCGCAAGTCTTGCAGGAACGAGTCGCGCCATACACCGAGATCGTTCTTGCGCAGTGCTTCCATGTTGATCTCATGGCGCCGCTGCCTGGCCTCTAGCGGCATGGACAGCGCACGCTGCAGCGCTTCGCACATCCCCACTGAGTCATGGGGATTCACCAGCAGCGCGCCGCTCAGTTCCGCCGCCGCGCCGGCGAAGATCGACAGCACCAGCACGCCAGGATCGTCGGGGTTCTGGGCCGCCACATACTCCTTGGCGACGAGGTTCATGCCGTCGTGCAGCGGCGTGACGAAGCCGATTTGCGACTCGCGGAACAGCGACATCAGCTTCCAGCGGTCGTAACGCTGGTTCAGATAGCGGATCGGCGTGTAGTCGAGGCCCGAATAGCGGCCGTTGATGCGCCCTGCTTCGTATTCAAGGTCCTGGCGGATCTGCTGATAAGTGACGACGTCAGAACGGGTGGGCGGCGCGATCTGCACCAGCGTGACGTTGCCGCGCCACTCCGGCGAGCGCTCCAGCAGATGCTCGAAGGCGCGGAACCGTTCGACGAGGCCTTTCGAATAGTCGAGCCGGTCGACGCTCATGATCAGCTTGCGGCCTTCGAGGCTCTGCTTGAGGTCGAGCACATGCTGACGGCTCTCGTAGCGCTGCGCCTGTTCGGCGATCTCGTCGGGGAACACGCCGATCCGGTAGACGCCCGTACGCAGACGGCGTCCAAAGGCTTCGGCGTGACCGTCGGCCGTCACGCTGCCGCGCGCGTGCCGCACGAGGTAATCGTGAAAGGCGAGCTCGTCGGTGGTGGTCTGAAAACCGAGCAGGTCATAGCAGCACAGCGACTTCGCCAGCTCTTCATGCGGCGGGATGTTCAGCAGGATCTGCGGCGCGGGAAACGGGATATGCAGGAAGAAACCAATGCGATTCGTGATGCCTTCGGAGCGCAGCGCTTCGGCGAACGGAATCAGATGGTAGTCGTGGACCCAGATGATGTCGTCGGGTTCGAGCAGCTTGATTAGACGGTGGGCGAGCCACGCGTTGACGCGCCGGTAGCCGGCATATTCCTCGCGCTCGTAGCGCGCAAGATCGTTGCGATAGTGGAAGACCGGCCACAGCGTCGCGTTCGAAAACCCGCGGTAATACTGATCGTAGTCCTTGCGCGTGAGCCCGACGGTAGCGAAGGTCACGGCGCCTTCCTGCTCGATCGTCGGCCCTGCGTTGGCGACGGTTTCGCTGACGACGTCGCCGCTCCAGCCGAACCACACGCCCCCCGCGTCCTTCAACGCACCGAATACACCGACCGCGAGTCCCCCTGCCGATCCCTTGGTTTCGGTCGGGGTTGCCACACGATTCGATACGACGATCAACCTGCCCATGTCTGTTGTCCTCCTGGTTCCGAGGGCGTCCGCGCGTTGGCGCGTCGCCCTGGTTCGCGGCTAAGAAATGACAGTTCGACCGGTCGCGAGGACGATCAGTTGCAAGCCCGATGGTAGCCAGGCTTCATGCAGGGACCGCGGACAGGGTTCAGGCACACCTCGGACTGCTTCACGCAGCCGGTCCCAGGCGGATTTCGGCTGGCGCGTTACTCGCCGCTTCGGCAGGGAAACGCCTTGCCGAGCCCCAGCGAAATCGCGGTGCTGGCGTTATAACCCACCGCGTTCGGATTCTCCGCAATGTACTTGCGCACCGCATCGGTCAGCTGTTGCGAGCGCGCTTCCGGCGGCAGGCAGAAATACTGGCCCACCCGCGGACCGGTGGTGCCGCCAATCGCGTCAATCGTGTTGAAGACGCCGTCGGCCGCGCCTTCGATATACGCAGCGCACGCGCTACGCGATGCCACATCCGTTTTCTCGCACAGCTTGTTGAGGTCGCCTCCCGTGAATGCGGCTGCCGTTAGCGGTACGGCAAGCGCACTGGCGCAAATCAAAGCCCGCAGCATGGTGATCCTTCCAGGGTAATTATCGAGCGGTCTGATGCCGCATAGAAACGGCGCGCCCCAAAGCGCGCCGTAGCCGTCATTCTGCACTGTTTTTCTGCATGCGAGGCATGCCGGCAAGTTACTTCTGCTGCGTTTGCTGCATTCTCGCCGTCAGGCCCTCGACGACATCCGGTTCCTTGTACTGCTTGGCAAAGTCGAGCGCGTTCATGCCGATCTGGTTTTTCACATTCAGGTCGGCGCCGTTGTCGAGCAGCAGCTTCACGGTCGACACATGGCCGCCGCGTGCAGCCATCATCAGCGGCGTGGTGCCGTTCGGCGAGCCGGCGTCGACGTAAGCGGAATGGTCGAGCAGCAGCTTGACGACGTCGTCGTGACCGTTGGCGGCCGCGTAGTGCAACGGCGCCCAGCCCTTCTTGTTGACTTCGGCGTCTTTCGCGATCAGCAGTTGCACGATGTTGATGTCGCCATTGAGCGACGCCATCATCATGGCGTTTTCGTCGGCCTTGTCCGTGATCTCGATGTTGGTCTTCGGGTTGGCGACCAGCGCCGCGGCCACTTTGTCCGACTTCTCACGCGCGGCCAGCACCAGCAGCGGGATGCCCTGATCGTCGGTCAGGTTCGGGTCCATGCCGTGCGAAAGCTGCTTGTTGACCTCGTTCACATCGTCGAACTTGACGGCCTTGATCATCGTGTCGGCCGGCGCGGCGTGAGCCGGCAATGCGGCAAGCGCCGCGCAGGCGAAGCCGCCGGCCAGCGCGACGCGCGACACGCGGGCGGCGCCACGACGCAGTGAAGCGAGGACGCGTGTGCGGTTGGCGTTTACAACGGAGGACGAAGCGTTCCGGGCGTTGGTCTGGGTCAGATATTTATTCATATATAGCTTTAGGAATCGTCCCTATCTTGTTGATAATATTCAATTTCCAGATTCACGCGGCTGCTGCTGCGGGAATCCTGAAGAGCCGGAAGAAGTTTTCGGTTGTTGCGGCGGCCAGCGCCGCATCCGGCATCTCGCGTTGTTGCGCGATGAAGCGTCCGACATAACTTACGTACGCAGGTTCATTCGGCTTGCCACGATAAGGCACCGGCGCGAGGTACGGCGAGTCGGTTTCGATCAGCAAACGCTCGAGCGGCACCCGTCGCGCCACGTCCTGCACCTCGGTCGCGCTCTTGAACGTGACGATGCCTGACAGCGAGATGTAAAAATTCTGCGCCAGCGCCTGTTCGGCGATGGCCCACGGTTCCGTGAAGCAGTGCATCACACCGCCCGGCTCGCCCGCGCGCTCCTCGGCCATGATCCGCAGCGTGTCTTCCGACGACGAGCGGGTGTGGATGATGAGCGGCTTGCCCGTGGCATGCGCCGCGCGGATATGGGTGCGAAAGCGCTCGCGCTGCCATTCCATGTCCGCAATCGTGCGGCCTTCGAGGCGGTAGTAGTCGAGGCCGGTCTCGCCGATCGCCACCACTTTGGGATGTTTGGCCAGTTCGACCAGCTCGGCCACGCTCGGCTCCCGTGCATCCTCATTATCCGGGTGCACGCCAACCGAGGCGAAGACATTCTCGTACGCGTCGGCGACCGCCAGCACGGAGGGCAGGCTTTCGAGGTCGACGGAGACGCACAGCGCATGCGTGACCGAGTGGCTGCGCATGTTATCGATGACCTGCGGGAGGCGGTCGCCGAGTCCTTCGAAGTTGATGTGGCAGTGTGAATCGACAAACATGGTGGTGTCCTGCTGAATCGGATGGGTATGGGTCAGCTAGCCGGCATCAGGCAGCGGAGTCGAGCCGCCGGCCGAGAATCAACAGGTCGCGCTCGATGCCGTCCAGCACCGCGACGCGCGGCAGCGCGCCCCACTCGCCAAACCCGAAGCTGCGGAACAGGCGCAGGCTCGCTTCATTGTGGCCGAAAATGAAGCCCAGCACGGTGTGAATGCCAAGCCCCGGCGCGGCCGACAGCGCCTCGGCCAGCAACTGCTTGCCGAGCCCTTTGCCGCGTGCCGCTTCGTCCAGATAGATGCTGACCTCGGCCGTGCGCAGATAGGCCGGGCGGCCGTAAAAATCGGAAAAGCTCAGCCACGCGATGATCCGGTCGCCGTCTTCCACTACCCACAGCGGCCGCTTTTCCGGCCCGTGCGCGTGAAACCATGCGAGCCGGCTTTCGACGCTCACCGGCTCGAGATCCGCCGTCACCAGGCGCGACGGCACGGTCGAGTTGTAGATGGCGACGATGGCGGACAGATCGTCGAGTGTGGCGTCGCGGTACGAAAGACTCATGATGGCGTGCGTGTCAGGTGTTAGTTCAAAAAGTCAGGTACGGATAGTGAAACCGAGGCATAACCGGGCCGCGAACCGCGTGTGATCGCGCTGCACAGCCAAGGCCGCGAGCGGCCCGTCTTGCCGCTCGCCTGTCAACGGGTCAGCCTAAGGGAGGCCGACGCACGCGGCGACTGGCCAGCCGCCTCAGGCGAACAGATCGCGATAGCCGATAAACAGTTCCTCGAAGACCAGCCGAGCGTTCAGCGGATGGTTTTCCACCGCGCGCTGGCGCGTCACGGTCTTGATGAAACGCGCGAACGCCGTGGCATCCGTCTGCGCCGCGCAGCGGTCCAGCGCCACCGCAGCCTGCGGGAAGTAACGCGGCGCCCCGGCGGTCCGCTGGGCCAGCAGGTCATACAGCCAGCGCTGCAGCCAGCCGAGCACAAGCGGCACCGGCAGCTTCTGCAGCGCCTCGGCGCACGCAAACGCATCGCACTGCGGGCCGGCAGCGAGCTGTTTGAGGGTCCAGTCGCGCAAGGTCCGGTTCTCGTCGCTCGCCAGCGCCAGCGCGGTGAGCGGCGCGCCGCCCGCCTCGGCAAGCAGCGCCGGCGCCTCGGCCACGCCCTGCGCGGCGAGCCACGGCGTGGCGATCTCCGGCGCGGGGGCCGTCATTGGCCACTGGCGGCAACGGCTGATGATGGTCGGCAACAGGCGGTCGATGCGCGCGGACACCATCAGGAACACGACGCCCGCCGGCGGCTCTTCGAGCGTTTTCAGCAGCGCGTTGGCCGCCGCGACGTTGAGCGCCTCGGCAGGCGCGAGCACGACAACGCGCGCGCCGCCTCGATGCGAGCCCACGCCGGTGAAATCCAACAGTGCGCGCACCTGTTCGATCTTGATTTCCTTGCTCGGCGCGCGGGTCTTTTTGGCGTCGTCGGCGTCGGCTTTTTCAGCCTTTTCGTCAGCGGCCGCGTTGGCGAGACCCGCTTCGGCGGCTAGCGCCTCGGGCACGACGATCCGGTAGTCCGGATGGTTGCCCTGCACGAACCAGTGGCACGCGGCGCACGTCCCGCACGGTTCGCCGTTAGGGAGTTGGGCCTCGCACAACAGCCCTTGCGCCAGATGCTGCGCAAAGCGCAGCTTGCCGATTCCCGCCTGGCCATGGAGCAGCAACGCATGCGGCCAATGTCCGCGTAGCTGTTGCAGACGGTTCCAGTCATCGGCTTGCCACGGATAAATCATTGTTTCTCTTTTAATTCAATCAGTTGACGGCATTTTCTAAAGCGAAACGCGAGCTTCTTCAATGCTATAAATCTGGCTAATATTATTAAATAATCAAAGCGTTGTGATCAACTCTTCAAGTCTTTTCTGAATCTGTGGAATGCTCTGTGTGGAGTCAATGATAGCGAACCGGTAAGGCGCTTCTTCGGCCCGGCGCAGATATTCGGCGCGCGTGCGGGTGAAAAACGCGTCCGATTCGCTTTCGAAGCGATCCGGCTCGCGCGCCGAGCTGCGGCGCTCGCTGGCGGTGTCCGGCGACACGTCGAACAGCAGCGTCAGGTCCGGCTGAAAGCCGCCCTGCACCCAACGCTCCAGGGCTTCGAGCTTGTCGCGCGGCAAGCCGCGGCCACCGCCCTGGTAGGCGAACGTGGCGTCGCTGAAGCGATCGGACAGCACCCAGTCGCCGTGCGCGAGCGCCGGCTCGATGACCTGCGCCAGATGTTCGCGGCGTGCCGCGAACATCAGCAGCGCCTCGGTTTCGAGGTCCATCGTCTGGTGCAGCAGGAGCTCGCGCAGCGACTCGCCGAGCGCCGTGCCGCCCGGTTCGCGCGTCATGACGACGCTCCGGCCGCTCGCCGCAATGTGCGCTTCGAGGCGCTCGCGAAACCACGCGAGATGGGTGGTCTTGCCCGCCCCGTCAATGCCTTCGAATGTGATGAATTTGCCCCGCGCCATCATTGCCCTCGAATATATTTGTCGACGGCCTTGTTGTGATCGCCGAGTGTGTCAGAAAAAATGCTGCTGCCGTCGCCGCGCGACACGAAGTACAGCGCGGTGGTCTGCGCCGGGTTCAGCGCCGCCTGCAGCGACGCGACGCCTGGCAACGAAATGGGCGTTGGCGGTAGGCCCATGCGCGTATACGTGTTGTAGGGCGTGTCGGCCAGCAGGTCGCGCTTGTGCAGATGGCCCGTGTAGCCGTCGCCCATTCCGTAGATCACCGTCGGATCGGTCTGCAGCGGCATGCCCACGCGCAGCCGGTTCGCGAACACCGCCGCGACCATGGGCCGGTCCGAGGGCTTGCCGGTTTCCTTCTCGATGATGGATGCCATCGTCAGTGCATCATACGGCGTCTTGTACGGCAGGCCTGGTGAACGTGCCATCCACGCTTCGTCGAGGCGCTCGCGCATCAGATGATAGGCGCGCCGGTACACGTCGAGGTCGCTGGTGTTCTTGTCGAACAGGTAGGTGTCGGGGAAAAACAACCCTTCGCCGTTGCCGATCGACGCTTCCGGTGCGCCGATCGCGGTCAGCAGATCGGCGTCGCTCATGCCGGCCGTATCGTGCTTGACGGCCGGATTGGCATCCAGTTCGGCACGCATGTGCTTGAAGGTCCAGCCTTCGATGATCGTTGCGACGTATTCGTTGACGTCGCCGCGAGCAAGCTTCTGCAGCACTTCGTACGGCGTCACGCCGCTCTTGAACTCGTAGTTGCCCGATTTGAGCTGCGTCTGCAGCCCGAGCAGACGCGTCATGACGACGAACAGTTCCGGCTCGACCGGCACGCCGCCGCGGTTCAGCTGCAGCGTGACGCTGCGCAGGCTGCTATGCGGTTTGACGGTCACATCGAGTTGCGGGGGTGTCAGGTTGATGGGGCTGTTGGCCCAGTGGTATCCGCCGACAACGGCGGCTGCGGCCAGCGCAACGACAATCGTGCCGGCAACGAGACATTTCTTCAGGAGGGACATGCGGAACATGGCTTGGGTGAAGTCCATATAATACTTGCTTGCCTTAGCCAAAGTCAGAATTGACTGATCTCTAAATCCATGAACGCACCGCTCGCTTCTGCCCCTGGCAACGCTGCTGCCACGACTGCCGCCTCACCGGTCACGCTCGCCCCGCTGCCGCGTCCCACGCACGAAGAATTCGACGCTGTCAGCGCGCACGGCGCCTATATGCCGCTCACGCAGTTCGGCGTGATCGATGCGACCGGCGACGACGCGGCAAGCTTCCTGCACGGTCAGTTGACCAACGATACCCAGCATCTCGATGCGGCCAATGCGCGTCTGGCGGGCTACTGTTCGGCCAAGGGGCGTCTGCTGGCGTCGTTTCTGAACTGGCGCAGCGGCGAGACGATCCGCCTGCTGGTGTCGAAGGACATCCAGGCCGCCGTGCAGAAACGTCTGTCGATGTTCGTGCTGCGCGCTAAAGCGAAGCTCTCGGATGCGAGCGGCGAACTGGCGGTGGTGGGCCTGGCGGGCGATGTGCGCAAGGCGTTGTCGGGCGTATTCGACGCGCTGCCCGATGGCGTGCATGTGAAGGTGGACGGGCCCGCCGGTTCGCTGATCCGCGTGCCGGATGCGCTCGGGAAGCTGCGTTACTTGTGGGTCGGGCCGAAGGCTGAGGTTGAGGCGCGTCTGCCGCTCTTCGACGGCAAACTCACGCGCGCCTCGGCGGCGGTGTGGGACTGGCTCGATATTCGTGCGGGCGAGCCGCGGATTACCCAGCCGGTGGTCGAGCAGTTCGTGCCGCAGATGGTCAATTTCGATGTGCTCGGCGGCGTGAATTTCCGCAAGGGCTGCTATCCAGGGCAGGAAGTCGTGGCGCGCAGCCAGTATCGCGGCACGATCAAACGGCGCACGTCGCTGGCCAATGTGGCGGGGGAACTTGCTACGGTCGCGCCGGGTATGGAGCTGTTCCACTCGGCGGATCCGGGCCAGCCGTGCGGCATGGTCGTGAATGCCGCTTCGGCGCCGGAAGGCGGTGTGGATGTGCTGGTCGAGGTCAAGCTCGCGGCGCTCGAGTCGGGGTCGGTTCATCTTGGTGCGGCTGATGGGCCGGCGCTGACCTTTCTGGCGCTGCCGTACACGTTGCCGACTGAGGTTTGATGAGGCTTGGCGGTCGCCCCGCAAGATTGATATACTTTGCTTTATGTATATCAATCTGGGAGATGCATCATGCAAGTCTCGAAATGGGGAAATAGCCTCGCAATTCGCCTACCCGCGTCGGTGGTCGATGCGCTGGAATTGCGCGAAGGCGATGACGTTGAAGTGCGAATTGCCGACGCCAGGATGTTCGAGTTAAAAAGGAAACCCGGTCGCGAGGAGTTTCTTGCCCGCCTGCGCACTTTCCGCGGCACGCTTCCGGCCGATTTCACGTTTGACCGGGACGACGCGAATGGCCGTGGCTAAAGCGTTTATCGACACAAACGTGCTCCTATACCTTCTGTCGAGTGATGCGAGCAAGGCGGATCGTGCCGAATCCACTGTGCGGGCTGGCGGTCTCATCAGCGTGCAAGTGCTGAACGAGGTCGCCAATGTGGCGCGCCGCAAACTGGCGATGTCGTGGGCCGAACTCAACGACGTGCTATCGCTTGTCCGTTCGCTATGCGCGGTCGAACCGCTGACTGTCGAGATGCACGATTGCGGCAGACGCGTGGCCGAGCGCTATGGATTGAGCGTCTACGACGCAATGATCGTTGGCGCGGCGCTAGTCAGTGGATGCGAAACCTTGTATTCCGAAGACATGCAGAATGGCCTGCTCGTCGATCACCAGTTGCGGATTCGTAACCCGTTCACCGGGCCGGCGTTGTAGAGATTTTGCTCTCGTCCAACACGGTCACTGCCGCCCCGAATCCTCCACCGTCTGACCGCCGCGCACGCCCTCACTCCACCGCGGGAGACAGCCCCCGATGTGCCTGATCGTCTTCGACTGGCGGCCCGATGCGGCCGACGGCCCGCTTTTCACACTCGCCGCCAATCGCGACGAATTCTTTCGCCGCACCGCCGATCCCATGCACTGGTGGGCCGAAGCGCCGAACCTGCTGGCCGGGCGCGATCTGGTGGGCGGCGGCACGTGGCTTGGCATGACGCGCGACGGCCGTTTTGCAGCACTGACGAATTACCGCGCGCCGCACGAGATGCGCGCCGATGCGCCGACGCGCGGCACGCTGGTCAGCCACTGGCTGCTGGGCGAGCCGTCCGCCGAAAACACGCCACTCGACTACCTGCAGCGGGTTGCGCAGGACGGTGATATCTACAACGGTTTTAACCTGCTGGTGGGCGACTGGTCGCGGCGCGAACTTGGCTGGTATTGCAACCGCTCGGCCGCGCCGCCGGCGTTGCTCGAAGCCGGCACGCATGGCATCTCGAATGCCGTGCTCGATACACCGTGGCCCAAGCTTGTGCGAAAGCGCGCCGAGCTGGGCGCGCTGGTCGCGTCCGACCCGCTCGTGCCGCTCGAAGGTCTGATCGAACTGATGCGCGATACCCGCCTCGCCCGCGACGACCAGTTGCCGTCCACCGGCATCCCGCTCGAACGGGAGCGGGTGCTGTCGGCGGCGTTTATCGAATCGCCGGAGTACGGGACGCGCGGTACGACGGCCTTGCGGGTCGTGGCGAACGGCATCAACGGCACGCACGACATGCATGGCAATCACCTGAGTGCGACGGTCGCCGAACGCAGCGACGACAACGGCTCGCATCGCGTGGCACGCCCCGGTGACTTCGAGCGTAGCTTCGCGTTCAATATCGAACGCTGAGGCGGCGCGCTGCGGCGACGAGTTCGGCTTTCGCGCTCAGCCCTCCGGCTCGAGACCAAACGCCGAACGCAATGCGGCGGCCGCATCGGCATGAGCCCGCGCGACTTCCGGCACGAATCCCCCCATCTTGAAGAACTCGTGGATCATGCCCGCGTAGCGCATCAGCGTGACCTCGTTGCCTGCTGCGCGCAGCTTTTCCGCGTAGGCGATGCCTTCGTCGCTGAGCGGATCGTATTCGGCCGTCGCAATCCACGCGGGCGCCAGGCCGCCGAATCGAGGCGCGTCGCGTGTGCCGTCGAGCGGCGCAAAGCGCCAGTCATCGCGATCGCCTGGGTCGCGCACGTATTGCTCGAAAAACCACTGGATCGTCGCAGCCGACAACAGAAAACCGTCCGCGAGCCGTGCGTGCGAGTCGGTCCTCTGATACCCCGTCGTGCCCGGATAGATCAGCATCTGCAGCACCGGTTTCGGCAGCCCAGCGTCGCGCGCCAGAACCGCGCAGACGGTGGCAAGCGTGCCGCCTGCACTGTCGCCGCCAAGCGCAATGCGTGCGGGGTCGACACCATACAGACCCGCGTTGGCATGAAGCCAGTTCAACGCATCGAACGCGTCGTCCACAGCGGTGGGGAATTTATGTTCCGGAGCAAGCCGGTAATCGACTGAGAGCACCAAGCATTGCGCGTCGCGCGCGAACATCCGGCAGAGTGCATCGTGCGTATCCACGCTGCCTACGGTAAAGCCGCCGCCGTGGTAGTAGACGAGCGCTGGCGAGGGCTGCGCCCAGCTCGGTTCGGCCGGCTGGTAGAGCCGCGCGCGGATCGTCGCGCCGTCGCGCGTCGGCACCCGCAGATCTTCGACGGCGAACATCCGTGCGGACGGAATCTCCAGAATTGGCGCGCTTTTCTCGTAAGAGGCGCGCGCTTGTTGCGCGGTGAGTTCGTGGTACGGCGGGCGCTTCGCCCGCGCAATCAACTCGAGCACCTGCTCGATCTTCGGATTCAACGGCATCGGGTCACTGTCCCTTGACCTCAGGCTTGAGCGATAGTGGGTCAGTCGGATTGCGCAACTGTTCGATATCCTCATGACGCAGGTGGACAGTCGGCAGGATCGCCGCGTGCGTGATGATGTAGAAGCGCCCTGCTTCGATCGCCGCGAACGTCATCTCGGCGACGTCCTTCGCGCTCAGCTTGCCCGACTGCACCGCCCGCTGCAGTTGCTTGCCGGCGGCGAGTTGCGAGCGTGTTGGACCGGTATCGTTGCGCAGGGTCTCAGGACGGGCGCGCTCCGCATCGGCGATGCCGGTCGGCACGAAGGCCGGACACAGCAGCGAGCAACTCACCTGGCCGCCCGCGTTCTGCAGGTCGTTGTAGAGCGTTTCCGTCAACGAGACGACCGCGTGCTTGGACGCGTTGTAGACGCCCATCGCTGGCGGCGACAGGAGCCCCGCAACGGACGCGGTATTGACGATATGCGCCGGTTCGTTCTGCCGCAGCATGATCGGCGTGAACACGCGCACGCCGTGAGCGACGCCCATCACGTTGACGCCGAATACCCACTCCCAGTCGCGTGCCGTGCTTTCCCACACGAAACCGCCGACGCCCACGCCTGCGTTGTTGAACAGCAGATGAACCTTGCCGAACGCGTCGAGCGCCGCGAGCGCCAGTGCTTCGACCTGGGCGGCGTCCGAGACATCGGTCGGCACGCCGATCGCGTCGGCGCCGGCCGCGCGCAGATCATCCACGGTGCGCGCGAGCGCGGCGCCGTCGACATCGGCCAGCACCAGCTTCATGCCCTGGGCCGCGCCCTTCTCCGCAAAGGCGCGCCCAAAACCGCTCGCCGCGCCGGTGATCACAGCCACTTTGCCGTCGAACTGGAACATCAGGTGTCTCCGCTAGTTACCTGTCTAAATGACTGTCAAAAATTCGATGAGATACAGTGAAACGCAACGAGATCAAATCAACTCAGATCAGCTTGACGAGTTGCTTGCCAAAATTCTTGCCTTTGAGCAAGCCGATAAACGCCTCGGGCGCACTTTCAAGACCCTGCGCGATGCTCTCGCGGTAATGCAGCTTCTTTTGCGCGACGAGCGTGCCGAGTTGCGTGAGCGCTTCGGACCACACGTCCAGCTGCTCTGTGACGATGAAGCCTTGCACCAGCAGACGCTGCCTGAGCAACAGCGCCGGATTCTTGAGCGGCACGGGCTCGCCATCGTAGCCGGCGATCATCCCGCACAGCGCGATCCGTCCGAACGCGTTCATACGCGCAAGCGTCGCGTCGAGCACCTCGCCACCGACGTTCTCAAAGTAGCCGTCGACACCGTCTGGCGTCGCAGCTTTCAGGTCCTGATAGAGATTGCCGGCCTTGTAGTCGACACAGGCATCGAAGCCGAGCGTCTCGACCACATAGCGGCACTTGTCCTCCCCACCGGCGATGCCGACCGCACGCGCCCCCGCCAGCTTCGCGAGTTGCCCGACCACGCCGCCGACCGCCCCGCTCGCTGCGCTGACCACCACCGTCTGCCCAGCCTTCGGCGCGATGATGCGGTTCAGACCGTACCAGGCCGTAACGCCAGGCATGCCCACTGCACCCAGGTAAGCGGCGAGCGGCACATGCGTGTCGTCGACCTTGCGCACGCCGGTGCCGTCGGAAGTGCCAAACTCCTGCCAGCCGAGCGTCGCCACCACCTTGTCGCCCACCGCGAACTTCGGATGCCTGGTCTCCACGACTTCGCCGACGGTCCCGCCGACCATCACCTCATTGAGCGGCTGCGGTGCCGCGTAGGACTTGGCGTCGCTCATGCGGCCGCGCATATACGGGTCGAGCGACAGATAGTGATTGCGCACGCGGAACTGGCCTTCGGCGAGCGGTTCCAGCGCCGTTTCGACGAGCTTGAAATTGTCGGGCGTAGCGGCGCCTTGTGGACGCGACGCGAGCACGAATTGACGGTTGATCTGGGTCATGACGATCGTCTCCTTGATTGTCTGGATGTAGCGTGAATCTGTGGGCACGCAAAGCGCGACGTGCGTAGCGGCCCGTCCCGCCATGCGTTCAACCGTCGCTAGGACCGGGTTTGGCGGACGGGTCGCTGCGCAGACGCTGATGCGTTACTTCGCGGCCCACGGCAAGACGGCGCATGTACTTGAAAGTACCAAGCGCCTTCGCGACGAAATGGCCTTCGCTATCGCGGATTTCGCCTTCGCAATACGCCATTGTGGTCGAACGATGCAACACGCGTGCCGTGGCGCGCAATTCGCCCCGCCCCGGCTGCATGAAGTTGACTTTCATCTCCACCGTGACGACACCCACGCCGTCGCCCGCGAGACTGCGGGCGGCCATTGCCAGCGCGACGTCGGCAAGCGTCATCGTGACGCCGCCGTGCGCCACGGCCCAGGTGTTCATGTGGTCGGGCGCGAGCGGCAAGATTACTTCGCTCGAGCCGTCCGCGGCGCTGACGAGTTGGACGCCGAGGTGGTCGACGAAGGGGCTTTCGAGCACGGGCAGCGCGTTGGGGGCGACGGTGGAAGCGTCAATCCCAGGTTGGCGTTGATCGGCCGCGGGTTGTCCCGCCGCCGGTTCGCGGGCCCCCGGTTGGCCGGACCCACCTTTCTGCGAATCAGTCATTGCCGCAGCTCAGACTTCGTAATCGACACATTCGCGCGATTCACGCACCGCGCCGACGAAGCCCTTGAGCGCTTCGTGAGTCGGGTGAACCTGGTAGGCGTCGAGCGATGCCTTGTCGGCGAAGTCGGAGACCAGTACGACATCGTAGGTGGAGTCGAGGCCGGCTCCGCCGAGGCCCACTTCCAGATGCAGGATGCCAGGCACGATGTTCCGGCAACCTTCCAGCTTTTCCTTCAGCTTGACGGCATTCTCCGCGCGCGAAGCACCCTCTGCCGATTCCTTCAACTTCCACATCACAATATGTCGAATCATGTTTTTAGTAGCGTTCCACGCTATTCCGTTAAATTGGCTAAGTCCTTATGTGGATTGCCTTTTCCGACAACCGATAGCTGCCTTTCATGCCGTGGCGCTCGCAGACGCCAAGACCAGACGGGCCAAAGCAGCTTCCAAGCCTATCAAACTTACAGACTCAGATGGTCTTTATGTTGAGGTACAGCCCAATGGCTCGAAGCTAACGCCAGGCCTTCGTGAATTCGCCGATCACGCGTGCGAGATGCGCCTGCATCGCCGTGCGCGCAGCGGCCGCGTCGCGCGCCATGATGGCCGAAAAGATGCGCTGATGGTCTTCCTGCGAAGCCGCCCGCAACGCGGGCGTGTGGAAGTGCTCCTCAATCTTTTTCCACAACGGGTCGGCGCGAGAGTTGTCCCACATCGCGGTCACCACGAGCCGGAGCACTTCGTTTCCCGTCGCCCGCGCTATCGACTGATGGAACTCTCGGTCAGCGGCTTCGTTCGCGGCCTTGTCGTCCATGTTTTCGCGCATCGCGCGTAACGCCGCGAAAAGCCGGTCGAGGTCCGAATCCTTGCGTTCGGTCGCGGCGAGCGCCGCGATTCCGCTTTCGACCACCACCCGCGCGCGCAGCGTCTCGATCGGGCCTGGTCCACGTGGCAGTTCGAACGAGACCGGTCGCGCCTCGGGCGCTTCGGCCACATAGATGCCGGACCCAACACGCACCTCGACCACGCCCTGCACTTCCAGCGCGATGATCGCCTCCCTCACCTGCGTGCGACTCACGCCGAAACGCTCGGCAAGCGTGCGCTCGGAAGGCAGGCGGGCACGCGGCCCGACGTCGCCAGCCTCGATCAGATCGTAGATCTGTTTTGCCAGCCCGACATAGGAACGGTCGGCCGCGTCCGCATCGGCGGCCCGGCCGGTTAGGGTGTGCGAAAGATCGGCCATCCAGGATTCTCGAAATCGTCGAAGCCGCCCGGCGGCGGCTGAAGTTCGCCGAAATGGTACACCAATTCCTTGTCGCGGCGTGTCTGTGTGCCGCAGGCTTTAGCCGGCAAGCGCAGAAGCGACGCGGGTTTCAGCCCAATCGAGTCGTGCACCGGGCGCACTGGTAAACCACTATCGCGTGCGGATTGGTATGCCAGTACTGTCGAATTGGGAGCGTAGGCGCATCCTTCGTTTCGCTTCGAGGAGACGTCTTTGAAGAGGTCATTCCGTTGGTTCGGCGAGTCCGATTCAGTCCCGCTGTAGCACATCCGCAAGATTCCCTGCAATACGCACACCGTGTCGGCAATTCACGACGAGCCATGTGTGCTGGCAATCGGTAAGTTCAATCCAACAAAACAGGAGACAACATGCTTTCAGGAATCCAGGTGCTTCGAGCGGCGGCGACCGCGACATTGGCGCTGTGCGCAAGCACGGCTTTCGCACAGGCATCGATCGTTTCCGGCCCGCCGAGCGATCCCACGTGCATGGTCCCTTGGAAGAGCGACACGAAGTTCGTCAAATATCCGAAGAAGAGCGGGCCCTACCGGATCGCACTGGTGAACGGCTATATCGCGAACACCTGGCGTATCCAGATGATCAAGACGGCCAAGGCCTACACGGCGCAACCGGCCGTCGCCGCCAAGCTCAAGGAATTCAAGGTCGTCTCGACCGGCGAGGACGTGCCGGCGCAGATCTCGGCCGTCAACAACTTCATCGATGCCGGCTATGACGCGATCATCGTTGACGCGCAGAATCCCGCCTCGTTCGGACCTGCGATCCGCCGCGCGAAGAAGGCCGGCGTCGTGCTGATCGCGTTCGACAATACGCTCGACAGCGAAGACGCGATCAACGTCGACGTCGACCAATACGGGCTCGGCGTGCTGTGGGCCAACTGGCTCGCCTCCCATGTGTCGAACGGAGGCAAGGTGCTCGAGATTCGCGGGGTGGCGGGCACGTCGGTCGACACTGACCGGCACAATGGATTCCAGAACACGTTGAACGCGACCGGCAAGAAGTGGAACGTTGTCCAGGTCTACGGCAAGTGGGACGACGGCGTCGCACAAAAGGCTGTGGCCGACGCGATTGCCGTGCAGGGCCATTTCGATGGCATATCCGCGCAAGGCGGCGACACCGGTGTCGTGCGCGCGATGCTCGATGCGAAACATCCTTTCGTGCCGTTCGGCGGCGAAACGGAGAACGGTTTTCGCAAGCTCTGCGCGCAGTACGGGAGCCAGGGGCTGAAGTGCACGTCAGCGGGTAGCGGTCCCGCGCAGGTGGCCGTGGCGATCAAGACGGCCCTCGCTGCGCTGGATGGCCAGACGATTCCTGTCGCGATCAAACTGCCGCTCGACGTCACCGACGATTCGAAACTGAAGGCAGGTGTCAACTATTTCCCGGATGAGTCCGACAACTTCTTCGTCGGCAACTCGTTTCCGACTTGCGGCATCAACTTCTCCGCGCAGGAAATCATGAAGCAGAGCCAGGGCAACCAGTAATCGGGTTGGATCCGTGACGCGAAAGGAGACGAAGCATGCGGCAGGACGAGGAGCAGCCGTTCTTTCAGATGTCCGGCGTGTCGAAAAGCTACGGCGGCGCCGTCGCGCTGGATAGCGCGGACCTCGCGGTGCGCAGCGGCCGCATCCATGCGGTCCTCGGCGAGAACGGCGCGGGCAAATCCACGCTACTGAAGGTGATGTCCGGCGTCGTGCAGCCGGACGAGGGAACGATGCACCTCGACGGTCGTCAGGTATCCTTTGCGTCGCCCCCCGAGGCGAACGCAGCCGGCATCGTCTGCGTGTATCAGGAGCTGTCGCTAATCCCTGATTTGAGCGTGGCGGACAACATCTTCGCTTCGAACCCGCCGCGACGCTTCGGCATGATCGACCGCCGGACCCAGCGTCGCCAGGCCGAAGACGCGCTCGCCCGCGCGGGCGCGGCCGACATCAATCCGCTCGCGAAAGTTCGCGACCTGCCGCTGTCGCGCCAGCAGATGGTCGAGCTCGCGAAGGGGCTGGCGCACGAGCCGCGCATCCTGATCCTCGACGAGGCGACCTCGGCGCTGACCGCGGCCGACGTGGCGCGTGTCATTGAAGTGCTCAAACGCCTGCGCGACGAGGGGCTCGCGCTGCTCTTCATCTCGCACCGGATGCACGAGGTGAAGGCGCTCGCGGACGAATGCACGGTCTACCGGAACGGTCGTCATGTGATGAGTTTCGAGGCGGGCACGCGCAGCGACAATGAGGTTGTCGAAATGATGATCGGCCGGAAGTACCAGCACGCATTCCCCGACAAACCCGCGGACACGCCCGGGCGCCGTCTCGCCGCCGAACCGGTTCTCGCCTGTCGCGATCTCGCGTGGAACGACACGCTGCAAGGCATCAGCTTTTCGCTAAAGCCCGGTGAAATTCTTGGGCTGGGCGGACTCGACGGGCAAGGCCAGCGCGAACTGCTGCTCGCACTATTCGGCGTGTTGCGCGGTTGCACCGGCAAAATCGAGATCGACGGCAAGGCCATGTCGATCACGAGCCCCGTGGTCGCACGCGCCAACCAGATCGGCATGGCGCTGATTCCGGAGGACCGCAAAACAGAAGGCCTGATGCTGCCGATGTCGGTGCGCGAGAACCTGTCGTTTGCCGCGCTCGATCGCATGTCTACCGCAGGCGTGATCGATCGCGATCGCCAGCAGTCGTTCGTCGACCGCATGATGGAGCTCCTCGCGATCAAGTCGTTCAGCGTCGACGCGGCCGTGGGCTCGCTGTCGGGCGGCAACCAGCAGAAGGTAGTCATCGCGAAGTGGCTGATCCGGCAGCCGAGAATCCTGCTCCTCAGCGATCCGACGCGCGGCATCGACGTCGGCACCAAGCAGGAGCTCTATCAGTTGCTCAGGCGCCTCGCCGATGAAGGCGCCGCGATCCTTTTCTATTCGACCGACTATGACGAGCTGATCGGCTGCTGCGATCGCGTGCTCGTGCTGTACGAAGGCAGGATCAAGAAGGAACTCGTCGGGCCGGAGATCACCGAGCAGAACCTGATTGCAAGTGCACTGGACCTGCCTGTCGGTCAGGTTTCGCCTTCCACGGGAGTCGCGCTATGAGCGGGCTGCGTTACTGGTATGCGGAAAATCGCGGGACGACGTTCGCGTTCGGCCTGTTCGTGCTGATGTTCGCGATCTACCTCTTCAACTATCCGTCGGCGCTATCGGCAAACGTCTTTCAGACGGCTTCGAACAAGGCAGTACTGCTCGCGCTGGTGTCGATGGGTCAGGCGCTGGTCGTGCTGACGGCCGGCATTGACCTGTCGATCGGCATGACGCTCGTGCTGACGAATTGCGTCGGATCTTGGATCGTCACCGGCGACGCGCTGCACAGCGCTCTCGGCATCGCTGGCGTGCTCGCGGTCGGCGCGCTGTGCGGCGCGTTAAACGGCGCAATCATCATTTTCGGCCGGCTGCAGCCGATCGTGACGACGATCGCGACGGGCGCCGTCTACTATGGATTGGCGCTTCTGCTGCGCCCGGTGCCCGGCGGATCGATCAACGAGGACCTCGCCGACGCGCTGACCGGCAAGGTCGCCGGCGTCGTGCCGGCGAGTCTGCTGATTCTGTTCGCGACTGTGGTGATCGTCTGGATTCCTTTCAAACGTTCGGCGATCGGGCGCGCGGCCTACGCGACCGGCTCATCCGAATCCGCGGCCTTTCTGTCCGGCATGCCGATCCTGCGCGCGAAGTTCGCGAGTTATACGCTGGCCGGCCTGCTCGCCGCGATCGGCGGCCTCTTTCTGACATTCTTTACGGACACGGGAGAAGCGAGCCTCGGCAGCGCCAACTCATATGCGCTGTTTTCGATCGCCGCCGTGGTCATCGGCGGCGTGTCGCTGCTCGGCGGCAAGGGCAGCGCGATCGGCGCGATCTTCGGCGCATTTGCATTTCGCTCTATCGGCGACCTGCTGTTCGTGTTCGACGTCGATGCGCTGTGGCAGCCGCTGTTCCAGGGTGTCATTCTGCTGCTTGCTGTCGCGATCGGAGCGTGCGGGCTGTTCAGGGTGCGCAACCGTCTGGAGTGGTTTCAATGAGCGACGTTTCCGCAACCAGCCGGACCACGTTCCTGTCGAGGCTCACGCGTAAGGTCGACCGTCCGATCGTCATCGCGTTCGCGTGCATCATCGCGCTGCTGCTCGTCGGCGGGATGTATTCGCGCAGCTTCATGTCGCCGGAATACATTCTGCTGCAGCTGAAGGTCGGCGCGTTCCTCGGCATCATCGCGACCGGCCTGATGATGGTGATACTGCTCGGCCACATCGACCTGTCGCTGCCGTGGACAATCACGGTCGGCGCGATGATGGCGTGCGCCGTCGCGGGGCACAGCGAACTCGGCGGCATCCTCGCGATTCCAGTCGGGATCGGTTGCGGCGTGCTGATCGGTATCGTCAACGGCATCCTTGTCGCGTTGCTGCGCATTCCGTCCATGATCGCGACGCTCGCGACCAATGCGGTCGCGCAGGGCATCATGATCGTCTACACGGGAGGATCGTCGCCCCAGGATTCCGCGCCACACGCGATGCGATGGCTCGCTGCCGGCTGGCTCGTGCCGGGCGTGCCGAATGCCGTCGCGCTGTGGGTGCTGATCGGCGGCGCCACGATGTTCCTGCTGTCGCGCACGACCTTTGGCCGCACGCTGTACGCGATCGGCAACACCGAACGCGCGGCGTATCTTTCCGGCATCAATACGCGGCTCGTGACAGTGGCCGCTTTCGCCGTGTGCAGCGGATTCGCGGCGTTCGGCGGCGTGCTGCTCGCGGGTTATGCGTCCAAAGCGGCGCAGTCGATGGGCGATGCTTACCTGTTGCCGGCGATCGCGGCGGTCGTGCTCGGCGGCACGTCGATTCTGGGTGGCCGGGGTTCGTACCTCGGCACGGTGGCCGGCGCGATCCTCATCACGCTGCTGCAGTCGATCCTCTCGGTCGCGCAGATGCCGGAGGCGGGACGCCAGATCATCTACGGCGTGGTGATCGCGTCGATGCTGCTGCTGTATGGGCGCAGCAAGCGCGAGGCGTAGCAGGAAGCGGTTGTCGATTGCTGTTCGCGTCGCGGGCTATACGCATCGCGGGCTTCGCGGCCTACGCTCAGCGTCTTTCCTCGGGTGCCAGATGCGAGCGCAATGCGATCGCCAGCGGAAAGATCGCCAACGCGGTCAGAGCCGTGGCAAAAGTAGCGCCGTGTACGCCGATCCGGTCGCCAAGAAAACCGTAGATGACCGGTGAAATCGCACCCGAAGCTATCGTCCCCGTGTAAAACAACGCGAATGCGCGCTCAGTGCGCTCGGGGGCCGACATTTCCGGCACTGTTCCGTAGAGCACGGAGGAAGTGCCGTTGAGCATCATGCCCAACAGCGGCAGCAGCACCATTGTGAGCGCCAGTGGGAGAAACATCACGGCGACGATGCAGGCCGCTGTACCGCCCTCGGTGACCAGCACCGTGCCTATCACTCCCATGCGTGCGCCAAGCCAGCCGCAAGCGAACTTGCCGGCCGCACCACCGATAAAGACCAGCGCGAGTGCGGTCCCCACCATCGCCGGCGAGACGCCTTTTGCCTTGAGCAAGAACGGCAAGAAAGTGAGCAGCCCCATACGCACGGCTGTGTCGAGCACACCAATCGCGAACAACGGGGAAAAGCCGCTTCCCGAGGTGCTGCGACGGTGATCGGGCGCATCAACGTCCACCGGCGCGCTACGCGGTATGGACGGGAAAAATAGCGCGATGACTGCGGCAATGACGCAGCCCAATGCGGACACAATCCATAACGCGTGACGCCACGGCATCATGGTCACGAGCAGCGAAACGGCAGCCGGCAGTGCGGATTTTCCGAGGTCTCCGGAAAAATTGTAGACGCTCAAAGGTCCTCTGGCATTGCGCCCGTAGGTACGGGAGACGGCGCCGGAGGCGATCGGGTGTTGCGTGCTTGAGCCGCTGCCCGAAATCGCCAAAGCCACGCACAGGCCAAGCAGGCCGCCCGACATCCCGGCAACGGCATAACCGAGTGCAGCCAACAAAGTACCGAGGGCCAGCGTCGCCCGACTGCCCAGCCACTGCGCAAGGCGCCCGGCAGGCAGTTGGAGCGTGGCCATCGTGCCGGCATAGATACCGCGCAGGATAGCCAGAGCGGCAAAATCAAGACCAAAGTCCGACTGCCACACGGGTAGCAACGCATAGATCATGTCTGTGTAGCCATCGTGCATCGCATGCGCGACACACGAGAGCCACAGCACGCGCGAGCGTGACGGCGCGGCCGGCTGGCCGGCTGAATCGGCCTGCTGTGGGGGCGACGGGGAAAAAACGGGCAAGCGCATATCAATCCTCTTCTCACGAGACGACGCCGAAAGGCAAGTCGCCGTGGTGTATTCAGACTCCATGTGGCAATTTTATGACGGGACAACGACACAGTTCAATTGAGCTAATATCGCGTTAATGGAGAAAAAAAGTCACGTCATGGGTAGAGACAAAGGCACTGCGAAGGACCGGGACAAGCTGCCGCCACTTAACGCGTTGCGCAATTTCGAAGCGGTAGCCCGGCACGGCAGCTTCGCCGGCGCCGCAACCGATTTGCATGTCACCCACTGGGCCGTCGGAAAGCAGATCCGGTTGCTGGAAGACTGGTTCGGCTTGCCGTTATTCGAGCGCCGCCCGCGCGGCGTTGTGCTGACCGATGAAGGCGCTGCGCTGCTGAACGAAGTGAGCAACGCGTTCGAGCGCCTGGGCACCGCGGCGGCGCGGCTGCGCCACGATGAATTTGCGCGCCGGGTCTCAGGCGTCGTGCGTGTGAACGTGCCGGCGAGTTTCGCGCTGTGCTGGCTGCTGCCGCGTCTGGCCGACTTTCAGGCGCGTTACCCGGACATCGACGTGCGGCTGTCGACCACATCGCGCAAGTTGCGCTACATAGGCGACGCCTTCGACATTGGGGTTCGCTCCGGACCCGAACAAGGCGCTGACGTCGTGTCGCGCACGCTGATGGCCGACTTGCGTCTGCCCGCCTGCAGCCCTGCACTGCTGCGCCAGCAGCCCATACAGGACGTAACCGATCTGCGCCATCAAACCCTGCTGCATTCCGCCAGTACGCGCACAGCCTGGTCGCAGTGGCTTAGGGAGGCCGGTGCGCCCGACCTGCGGGCTGCGCGTCATGTCGAGTTTGACCACGTACACCTCCAGCTTGCCGCCGCCGTGGAGGGGCTGGGTGTCACACTGGCATCGCTGCCGCTGATCGGGCGCGACATTGCCGCGGGGCGCCTCGTGTGTCCGATTGCGGCACCAACATGGCGCGCCGCCGACTACGCGCTCGTGATCAACGCCGATCGCGCCGGCGATGACGCCGTTATGGCATTTGAGCAATGGATCACGATGATGGCCAGCCAGAGTCCTGGGCAACTTGAGCGGGCCGGTGTCTGATACTTAGGTATGGGCTTTGGCGAGAACGTCCCGACGGGTGGTGCCGCGGGTCGCCGACGGGTCGGCAGGTCCTACTTCTTGCCCTGGGGGGATGCCAGATATGGCTGCACGATTTCGGAGCATCTGAATTCGCCAATCGCGCCATCGTGGTATTCGGTGCATTCGACGAGGCTGTCGTCCTTCTGCAGCACGTAGGTACGCATGGTCCTTGATGACTGTTGTACGGGCGTGTCGAACGCCGAGACGAGCTTGTAGCCGTTCATGATGACGTCATGGAGCGACGCCGGGATCGCGTGCCATTGCTGGTTAGGCGCCGGCTCAGCGGCGTGCGCCGTCAGCGCGACAGTGGCGAGCAGCGCAGTGCGTAGAACTTTCATCGGTCTTGCCCCCATCTTGCGGTCTTGAGGGCATTGACTTTATCACTCGCCCGCCTGGCATACCTAGAGCCCCTCTTGACGATGGCTGTCGCCTAACCCCCGTCAACCACGTGGTAGTCCGAAGTGAATCCATGTCTGATGTTACGTACTACGCGAAACGCAGCCGATTTCAGGAGATGAAATTCTTCAACTCCAGAAATTCCCGCAGTCGCTGCGAATCAGAGCGGAAGACCTCAGGGTCGTATTTCAGTGGACTTGAATACAACTGTGCCATCGACCTGATCCCGTGCTGTTCGAGCTTCGACCGCCCGGCCGGACTGGCCATGTGCCGCGGCCACGCGCGCTGCTCGCGTTCCGCATAGCTCGCGTCGATTTCCTCGTCGCTCGGGTCGCGGTAAAACTCGTCGTGAATCAGCGCGGACATCGGCAGCCGGTCACGTTTGTCGGGATTTTCGTCCGGATACCCGGCGACAATCGTCGCCGCCGGCACGCAGGTATCGGGGAGATTCAAGGCCGCCGCGATGGCACTCATCGCGGATAGCGTCGAGCCCATGTAGCAGACGCCCAGACCGCGAGCCTCGAATCCCAGACAGACGTTCTGCGCCACGATCATCGCGTCGCATAACGCAATGTGGTAGCCCATCAGGTTGTTGAAATTGTCGCGTGCCGCCCCACGCGCGAGCCAGCGCCGTGTCCGGTAGCAGTCCGCAACAAAGGTCACCAGCAACGGGGCTTGCAGGATCATTGGCTGTCGTGCGTGCAGCTCGTATAACTGCTGTCTGCGCTTTACGTCCTGTGTCAAAACCAGCGAGACGTTGTTGAGGTTGCCCGACGAAGAAGCCCCGGCCATTGCATCGGCACATACCTCGTCGATCAGTTCACGGGCAATGGGGCCCGGCTTGTAACGTCGGATCGAGCGATGTCCGTTGAGCAGCCTCGAGAGGTCAGTCATGGATCCCAGGCTCCGTGCGGCACAGCATCGAAAAGCAGCGATCGAGGATGCGCAGCCCCGCTTCGAGCGTCGCCAGTTCGACCGTCAGCGGCGCCAGCATACGCAGGACGTTGCCGTGCATCCCGCCTGCGAGCAACAGCAGCCCCGCCTCGCGCGCCGACGTGACAAGCTTGCTGGTGAGGTCTTTTGCCGGCTGTCCATCGGGCGTGCGTAACTCGACGCCGATCAGCGCTCCGAGTCCCCGCACGTCAGCGATCAATGGATAGCGTTGCTGCATCGCCAGCAGCGCCGCGCGCGTGATCTCGCCAACCTGGCGGGCGCGCGCCAGGATCTGCTCCCGATCCATGACGTCGAGTACGGCCAGCGCGGCGGCGCAGGACAGCGGGTTGCCGGCGTAGGTACCGCCCAGGCCGCCGGGCCCGACGGCGTCCATCACACTGGCGTGGCCCGTCACGCCGGCGAGCGGCAATCCGCCGGCCACCGATTTGCCGAACACCAGCAGGTCCGGTGTCGCTCCCATCTGCTCGACGGTGAAGAACGTACCCGTTCGGCCGGCACCGCTTTGCACCTCGTCGGCGATCAATACGATCCCTTCACGGTCGCACAACGCACGCAACTTTGAAACGAATCCAGGCGGGGCCACCTGTATTCCGCCTTCGCCCTGCACCGGTTCGAAGATGATCGCGGCAATATCTTCGGGAGCGGCGTCATTTCTGAAGATGCGCTCAATGCTGCCAAGCGCCGAATCGACGTCGATGCTGTTCAGCGCGTCCGGATAGAGCGCGCGATAGACATGACCCAGCATTAGGCCCATTCCGGACGCGTAGGGTGCCACCTTGCCGGTCATTGCCAAGGCCATTAGCGTGCGGCCATGATAGGCGCCGGTAAAGGCAATCACACCGCTGCGCTTCGTATGCGCGCGGGCGATCTTGACCGCGCTTTCCACGGCTTCGGAGCCGGTGCTGAACAAGGCAGTCTTTTTGGAGCCATCGCCCGGGGCCAGCGCATTGATCCGTTCACATACCGCGACATAGGACTCGTATGGCAGCACGGCGAAACAGGTGTGGACGAAATGGCCCAATTGCCGCTGGACCGCTTCGACGACGTCAGGATGAAGATGCCCCGTATTGAGCACGGCAATGCCGCTCGTAAAATCGATGTACTCGTTACCGTCGATATCCCAGATTCGGTCGTTTAACGCCCGCGCCGCGAAAATCGGGTGGGCCTGGTTCACGCCGCGGGCAACCGCGGCCTGCCGGCGTCCTAGCAACGTTTCGTTGGCGACACTCATAGGCTCGCCCTGATTTCTGCGAGACGTTCGTCGGCACGCGCGGCAAGAGCCAACCGATCGCCGTAGCGATAGCGGTCGAGGAACTCGAACGGCCGCGCGTTCGGGCCGCGTGCGAGCTTCGTCGCGAGGCCATCGGGCGCATGGTTCGCCCAGTCCAGCAGCGACTTGGCAAATTCAACCGTCGGCCGCGAGACATAACGATTGGCAAAATCCGAGAAGTCGAGCGGCAGATGCTCGTGGTTCTCCACATACAAACGGTGCAACGTGGCTATTGTCTGCGCTTCGCCGATCTCGCCGTCCTTGAAGCGCTCCATCGTCGAGCACGCGGCGTCGAACATCCGCTCGTAGCGGTGACTTTCAATCGACAGATGACCGGGATAGGTCGCGTTCTCAAACGCCGCATCCAATGCTTCGTTATCCCGATCAGCCAGATAGTCCGAAAGAATCCGGCGCAACCGCAGCACACCGATATAGCTGCCGCTCAGCCAGATGCGGAACCATGCATTCCACAGCGGAAACGTTCGGAACGCGGTGTACGAGTTGGCGACGAGGCGATCGTTGATGCGTACCACTTCGAGGCTATAGCGCTCGAGCGGCAACAGGTCTTCGCGCTGCCAGCGGTCCGCCCGCAGCGATTTCAGCAAAGTCGGCGCCAGTCTTGCAATCGATTCGAATGTGTTCACCAGTCCTCGCGAGAACAGCGGATCGACGAATCCCACGGCATGTCCGAGCAGGCAATGCCGATCGCCCACCGTCTCGCGACTCGTGTAGTTCAGGCGCGGCGCAACGGTCCATTCCCGAACCCGTGCAGCGTTTTTGAAGTGTTTCGCCACCGATGGATGATCGGCCAGAAACTGCTGGAATTCGCGTTCCGGATCGCGGCTCGCGGGGCCATGCCTGTCGATATCGAACTGCAGTCCGACGCTGCACAGCGGATTGGTGCTGAACGGCTGATTGTTGAACGGGATGATCCACAGCCAGCCGCAGTCGAACATGTGATGCAGCGTGGTCTGCGACAACGCGGTCGGCGAACCGTGCGTCTCGACGGGTGCGATCACATCCTCATAAAGGTCGACGTTGACCATATGCGTGAACAGCGAGCGCGTGTTTGCCTGCATCGGCCGGGCGCCTTCGCGCAACTGCAACGCATCGGCGAGCGGCGCGCGGAAACCCGCGGCGTCCACCACGAAGCGTGTGTGCAGCCGATGGCCGTCGGCAAGCGTCAGCGTGACGCCCTCGCTTGCGACGTCGATGGTCTGGATGCGTGCCTGCTGCCTGATAACCGCACCGAGACGGGCCGCAAGCGCGACGTAGTACGCATCGATGTCCTGACGAAACAGATGGGCCTCCGGCGCGAGTACCGGGGTCGACACCACATCGGCGATATCGTGCTCCTTGCGAAAGCCGTTCCATGCGAAGCTGAACGCCAGTTTGACACCCGCCGCCGAGGAGCCGATATGCCGGTTGATCTCGGAAATGTTGCCCGGATAGGCTAGTTCGGGGATGCCAAAGCGAGCCGCCATGAGTTCAAGCAGCACGGCGCTTTCCGGCACCATCGACTCGCCCACCGCGAAGCGCGGGTGCGTACCCGCGTCCAGCACGACGACCTTTACGCCGTTTTTGGCGAGAATCGCGGCAAGCATCGAACCCGAGATGCCAGAACCGATGATGGCAACGTCATGATCGTAATTCATAGTTTGCATTCCTATATGTTTTCGTTAGATCTGGTAATTTTTCGAACGTGTTCGACACCTTGTTTCAGTCGAGGTCAGGCCTTCTGATCAGCGTGCCGGTCACCTGTATGTCCGCTGCCGCATCGAAATCAGCTGCAATGAGGATCAGATAGCGTGCGTTGCCCTGCCCCAGCCATCGCGCGGCGAGCACGTCGACCAGCGTCCGTGCGCTGGCGGCCGGCATCGTGAGGTTCATGGTGGGTCCACGAAAACCGAAGCGGGTACAACAGATAGAGAGCGCAGCGCCGGCATTCGCGTTGATGAACGCCGCGGGCGATACCCGGC
>NZ_JAMFSB010000230.1 GCF_026225065.1 Paraburkholderia sp.
ATCTCGAAGGCAGCAATGAGGCTCGTGCGCATCCGTCCGAACGAAACGGCCAACGATGCGATTTCATCGCGCCCGCCGGCCGGTAACGCAACGTCCCCTAGCTTGCCAAGACTCACTTCGTCAGCCGCGCGCGACAGCATCTGCAGCCGGCGTGTTACGAGAAAGTGCACCATCAGATTCAGCACAATGAGCACAACCGCGAACACCGCCGTCAGCGAAGCCATCAGGCTGCGCCATACCGCGTGACCGCGCGCGATCGATTCCGACATCGGCACCGAGACGAACTCCGCGCCGATGACCTCGTTCATGGTCCAGCCGAAGCCGTTCGCCGGGCCATATTTTTCGAGCATCGTGCGCGGTGCAGCGGACGGCGTGCTGTGACATTGCATGCAGCTCGAATCGGTGATGCTGCTCGGGTGCGCGAGGAACAGCAACTGCTCGCCCCCAGGCGTGCGGCGTTGCCCCGTCATTTCCTTCAGTTCGGGATGGTCGTGAAGATGGTTGATCACCTCGGCTTCCCAGTCGGTGGGCCGGTCGCGCGGATTGGTCGGATTGACCATGGTCGACCGGTACGAAAAATTCGGAAACGCGCTCTGCAGCGTATTCAACATCTCGATTGCAGAGTAAGCCGGCACCGATTCGGGCACGAACGAATACTGGATCTGCGTTGCGAGCAACGGCGTGATGTGCTGGGCGGTATAGTTTTGCACCGCGCCGGCGGCGCTCAACAGCACGTCGGCATCGTGACGTGTTTCGTCCAGCGCCTGCTGTTGCAGAACCCGATCGGCGACGATACCGATGGCAGCGAGTCCGATCGCGAAGATCGCGATGAACACGAGATTGAACTTGATGGCGAGCGAGATCTTCATGGGTGCACGGAGTCGGGAGAATAGGGTTGGCGCTGCTGGAACACTGTGCTATGCGCGACGACACGCGGCGGCGGATAAACGAGCGGACGCCAGTCGGGCAGCACACGAATGTTCTGCTTGATGGCCTGTTCGAACGCTGCATCGGAAAGACGTGCGCGGAATCGCGCAGTAAAACGCGTGGACGGCGCAGTACGTGCCGCCAGGCTGCTTTCGAGCCAGTCCGACACGTCATCGTAAGCAACAGGACGTGTGCCCTTGGGCAAGTCGTTGGGCACGGCGGTTAGCGCAGGCAAGGGCCGCAGCGCGTCGCGAAAGGCGACCGGCATCGACGCGATAAATGCGGAATCGGGCTGCGCCGCCAGGGTGACCGGTGCCTGTGCTGTGGAGTGAGTGGCGAAGCCGTGCGTGTCGACGCGTACCGGCACCGTCTTGCTGTACGAATTCGCGATTGCGCTGACGCTTGCCATGCCGCTCTCGCAGAAAACGGCATCCGTGCCTTGATAGCCCGCGGCTTTTACCGCAATCACAAGTGCCGTATTACCTGCAGGCGAAAATCTGGTGTGCTCCGTTTCGACAACCAGCGCGGCGCAGTCCTTTGCGTCGCACGCATTGCGGACCTTCATCCATCCCTGTAGCAATGCGATATGCGCGTCGCGCAACAGCATCACGCGTGTATCGCGACCCAGCGCGACGACATTGCCCGCATCGTCCTGAATCTGTATGCCACCGCTTGCCGGTGTCTCGAGGATGTCATCCACCCCGAAGTGTTGCCCTATGTCTGGCTGATACAGCCCCGCGTCGTGGATGGCGACCGGGTGTGCGTCGGCCCGCACGAGTTGCCACGCCGCTTGCGCTCGCGGCGCAAGCGCGACGAGGATGAGCAGGGCCAACAGAGTCTGTTTGCCACGGAATGCGCAACCGAGTTTTGTTGAGAATTTCATTTCTTCAAACGCCATGACATGGACCAGATACCGGGAACGCGTTCCCAGATAACGCTTGAAAGCACGGTTTATTCCGAGGTCATCTCCTACGAAGAGGGGCGCAAATTTGAGAGTGTCGGGAATATCCCCCCACCCCTGGGCGTTGTGTAGCGAGCAAACGCAAACGTGGCGACGACGAACAACACAGACGGAATAGATCGCAATGTTGAGCGTTTTGTAGATGCGGACAGCGTTCACCGTCCAGACAGAGCGCATCGTCGAATCCATCACATGGTCAACACTGAAAGGAAGCAGCCAATGTCAACGAGACAGAACAGTCAGAAATTTATTGGGCGCAACCGGGCGCCGCGCGTGCAGATCGAGTACGACGTCGAACTGTATGGGGCGCAGAAGAAGGTGCAGCTGCCGTTCGTGATGGGCGTGATGTCGGATTTGTCCGGCGCCAACGCCAGCGAACTCCCTGCGATCGATGCACGCAAGGCGTTGGAGTTCGATGTCAGCAACTTCGATAGCCGCATGCAGTCGATGAAGCCGCGGGTGAGCCTGAATGTGCCCAACACGTTGACCGGCGAGGGCCGCCTCGCAGTCGACATGACGTTCGAAAGCATGGACGACTTCTCGCCGGCCGAGGTGGCGCGCAAGGTCGAGCCGCTCAGAAAGTTGCTCGAGGCGCGCACGCAGCTAGCCAATCTGGGCACCTATCTCGACGGCAAATCGGGCGCGGAAAAGCTGATTGCCCAGGCGATCAAGGATCCGGCGCTGCTGCAGGCGCTGGGCGCGGTACCGAAGGACGCTGACGTCGAATCCGGCAACGAGTGAGGAAAGTCATGGAACGCCAGAACCAGATCGAGCAAGGTGTACAGAGTGCCCTCACCGAGGTCAGCGAATTCTCAGCCTTGCTCAGCAAGGAATTCAAGCCCAAGAATGAGCGTGCGAGGGAAGAGGTCGAAGCCGCGGTGCGCACGCTGGCCGAGCATGTGCTTCAGGATTCGAACGTCGTATCCGACGATTTGACGCAGACCATCAATGCATATGTCGCCGAAATCGATCGCAAGCTCAGCGAGCAGTTGAATCAGATTCTGCACGACGCCGAGTTTCAGCAACTGGAAGGCGCGTGGCGCGGGCTGCATCATCTCGTGACCAACACCGAAACGGATCCGCTGCTGAAGATCCGGGTGATGAACGTGTCGAAGAAAGAGCTTGCCAGAAATCTCAAACGCTTCAAGGGCGTCGCATGGGACCAGAGTCCTGTGTTCAAGCGCATTTACGAAGAGGAATACGGCCAGCTAGGTGGCGAACCCTATGGCTGTCTGATCGGCGACTACTATTTCGACCACGGTCCCCAGGACGTGGAGCTGCTGCGCGGCATCGCGCAGGTGGCGGCGGCAGCGCATGCCCCGTTTATATCCGCGGCCGGTTCTTCCTTGCTGGGTATGGAGAACTGGAACGAACTCGCCAACCCGCGCGACTTGTCGATGATTTTCACCACGCCCGACTACGCCGCCTGGCGTTCCCTGCGGGAAACGGACGACGCGCGCTATCTCGCACTGACGATGCCCCGCACCCTGGCCCGCCTGCCGTATGGGGCGAAGACCGATCCGGTCGAGGATTTCGATTTCGAAGAAGACACCGAAGGCGCGGATTCGTCGAAGTACACGTGGCAGAACGCTGCGTATGCCATGGCCGTAAACATCAACCGCTCGTTCAAATACTACGGATGGTGCACGCGCATCCGCGGCGTCGAGTCGGGTGGTGCGGTCGAGAACCTGCCGGTTCATACCTTTCCCAGTGACGACGGCGGCGTGGACATGAAGTGTCCCACTGAGATCGCGATTACCGATCGACGTTCGGCGGAACTCGACAAGATGGGTCTGATGCCGCTCGTGCACCGCAAGAACTCGGACATCGCGGCGTTCATCGGTGCGCAATCGGTCGCGAAGCCGGAAGAGTACGACGATCCCTCAGCCACGGCCAAC
This sequence comes from Paraburkholderia sp., assembly GCF_026225065.1. Lineage (GTDB taxonomy): Bacteria > Pseudomonadota > Gammaproteobacteria > Burkholderiales > Burkholderiaceae > Paraburkholderia. The sequence continues at coordinate 3,787 of NZ_JAMFSB010000230.1, forward strand.
TCCAATCTTTCGGCTCGTTTGCCGTACATGTTCGCCTGCTGCCGTTTCGCGCACTACCTGAAGTGCATTGTGCGCGACAAGATCGGCTCGTTCAGCACGCGGGAACAAATGGAAAGCTGGCTTTCCAACTGGGTCATGAATTACGTGGATGGAGACCCCAAGAACTCCAGTGAAGAGACGAAAGCGCGCAAGCCGCTCGCTGCCGCGGAAGTCGTCGTGGAAGAGGTGGAGGGCAACCCGGGCTACTACACCTCGAAGTTCTTCCTCAAGCCGCACTACCAACTCGAAGGCCTCACGGTTTCGTTGCGCCTCGTTTCGCGCTTGCCGTCTGCGCAGGCGGCCTGAGCTCACGGGTAAGCCATTTTCAGTAGCTACCCGGAGGGCGACGCTCCGGATCCAATGGCCTGTCAGCCTGGCAGGCAAACTTTTAAAGCACACAAGTAGAGGAATATATGGCATTCGACATGCACCTGAAATTCGGCTCTGGCGCGGTGACGATCCAGGGCGCCTCCGCCCATTCGAAGCACAAGAACCAGGTGCCCATCATCGCGTGGTCGTGGGGCTGCAGCAATACTGGCAACCTGCATACCGGCGCGGGCTATGCGTCGGGCGGCAAGGCGAACATCCAGGACATTACTGTTACCAAGTACGTCGACGCCTGCTCGAACGCGCTGTTGCAAGCGTGCTGCACGGGTGCGCGAATCGATACCGCCTATCTCTACGTCACGAATGCAACCGGTCAGCAGACCGACTACGTGACCATCGAGCTCAGCGAAGGGATATTGGTCACGTCGGTATCGACCGGCGGCAGCGGCGGCGACGAGCGGCTGACCGAAAACATCACCTTGCACTTCGGCAAGTTCAAGTATTCGTTCCAGCCCCAGGACGACACGGGTAAGGCGAGCGGCGGCACCAAGGATTTCACCTACGACATCCAGCAGGTCACCAAGGAATAAGCCAGCCGGCGTCATACCGGGGGTCCGTCCGGATCCCCTAACGTTACGGAGCGCACCGCATGGCGGAGCTAACACCCCAGGAGCGCCTGCAGCCTTCGCTGCTGGACCGGTTGACCGACCTGGCTCCCGCGCAGCGCGAAGAGAGCCGCGAGGAGCGTGTCATCACCGCGCTGCGTCTTCGCGAGTGCGTGACGCGCGATATCGCGTGGCTGCTCAACTGCACGCGTCAACGGAGCGACGAGGAATCTGCGGGCTTCATGCATGCGGGCAACTCGGTGCTGAACTTCGGGATTCCTGATCTAACGGGAACCGCCTTGTCTGGCATCGACATCGCGCTTCTGCAGGAGCGTATCCGCTCAGCGCTGCGCGATTTCGAGCCGCGTCTGATCGCCGGAACGGTTCAGGTCAGCGTCGAGGCCGATCATGCACGCATGGACAGCCGCTCGCTGCGTTTCCGGATTGAAGCGGACATGTGGGCGCAGCCGATGCCGCTAGGTCTATATCTGCGCACCGACGTCGATCTCGAGACCGGCGAGTTTCACGTCTCGCAACTTTTCGGCTGAATGTAATGGATCCACGACTCCTGCGCTATTACAACCTCGAGCTTCAGCACGTCCGGGAAATGGGCGCGGAGTTCGCGAGCGAGCACCCCAAGATCGCGGGGCGACTCGGGCTGGAAGGGTTCGAATGCGCGGACCCGTATGTCGAACGCCTGCTCGAAGGGTTTGCGTTTATGGCAGCGCGCGTACAGTTGAAGATCGACGCGCAGTTCCCGGTGTTTACGCAGCATCTTCTGGAGATGCTCTACCCGCACTACCTGACACCGGTCCCGTCGATGGCGGTAGTGCAGTTTCATCCGGATGAGGCTGAAGACTTGCCGGCGGCCGGCCACCCGATAGCGCGGCACACCGTGATGCGCAGCCTGACTGGCTTCGGCGAGCGGACGGCCTGCGAGTACCGTACCGCGCACGAGGTCACGCTGTGGCCACTCGCGATCGCCGAGGCGAGATACTTCGACACGCCCGCGGCGCTGGCCGCCGCAGGGCTGGTGCCGCCGCCCGGCACGCAGGCGCGCGCGGGTTTGCGGTTGAAGTTCAGGACGCTCTCGGGCGTGCCGGCGAAGGCGCTCGCGCTTGATCGTCTGCCGGTCTTTCTTGCCGGCGCCGACGATTTGCCACGGCTGGTCTATGAGCAACTTCTGGCCAATGGCGCTGGATACACGGTGCGCGCGGCCGCGCAGGATGGGACGACCGTCGAGGTGCATCGCGAGGCGTCGGCGCTGCGAGCAGCGGGCTTCGACGAGGATGAGGCGTTGCTGCCATACGGAGGCCGTTCGTTCAGCGGCTATCGTCTGCTACAGGAATATTTTGCCTGTCCGGAGCGCTTCCTGTTCGCCGAGTTCACCGGCCTGCGCGCGCTGCTGACGCGCGCGGCCGGCAACGAGTTCGAGATCGTGGTGTGGCTCGACCGCAGTGTCGCACGTCTGCATAACGCGATTCACGCCAGCAATTTCCGGCTCTTCTGCACGCCAGCGGTCAATCTGTTCGAGCGTCGCGCAGACCGTATCCATCTGCAACAGGGCGTGACCGAATACCACGTGCTGGGTGACCGGACCCGCCCGATGGATTTCGAAGTGCATAGCGTGCTGGAGGTGCAGGGTTACGGCGATCGTCAGGAGCCCGAGCAAAGTTTCCGGCCGTTCTACGACAGCACCGCGCGGACGTGGCACAGCCCGCAGTCAGCGTTCTATACGCTGCGTCGCGAGCCGCGCGTGCTATCGAGCCGCCAGAAGCAGCGCGGCGCGCGCTCCAGCTATGTCGGCAGCGAGACGTTCATTGCGCTGGTGGATGCGAACGACGCGCCCTATGCGACCTCGCTGCGTCAGTTGGGCTTGCGCCTGCTGTGCACGAATCGCGATCTGCCGCTGCATATGCCGGTGGGCAAGTCGTATACGGACTTTACGCTGGACACAGACGCGCCGGTGGCGTCGATCCGCTGCGTGGCCGGCCCCACCCGGCCGCGTGCGCCCACCGCGACAGGCGAATCGGCCTGGCGTCTGATCAGTCATCTGCAGTTGAACTACCTGTCGCTGCTCGATGAGGAGGGCGAAGCGGGTGCAGCCGCCTTGCGCGAAATGCTCGGCCTGTATCACGACCAGTTCGATGCCGCTACGCGCCGTCAGATCGAAGGCATCAAGCACGTTGCGGCCGTGCCGGTCACGCGCCGCATTCCCGTGCCGGGTCCGGTCACTTACGGCCGCGGCCTGGAAGTCACGCTGACCTGCGACGACACCGCTTTCGAGGGCAGCGGGGCATTCCTGCTGGCCTCGGTTCTGCAGCACTTCTTTGCGCGCTACGTCTCGCTGAATTCGTTTGTCGAGACGGTGTTGCGCACACTCGAACGAAATGAGGTTGCCCGATGGCACGCGAATCCCGGCAAACGGCCGATCCTCTAGTACTGGAGGCGGCGCTGCGCGCGCGGCCGGAAGAATTCGAGTTCTTCGAGGCTATGCGCCTTCTCGAATGCGCGTACCCGGCGTTGCCGCGGCTCGGACACTCTACGCGGCCGGCCGAAGATCCAGTGCGTCTGGGGCATGCGGCTTCGCTAGAATTTCCGTCGCGCAGCATCGAGCGTTTCGAACCGCGCACCGCGGAGCGGCCTGGACGGCTTTATGGGCTGTTTCTCGGCCTGTTCGGTCCGCATGGACCGCTGCCGTTGCATCTGACCGAACATGCCGTGGACCGCGAGCGCAATGGGAAAGACCGCACGCTCGTCGCGTTTGCCGATGTGTTTCACCACCGGATGCTGAGTCTCTTCTATCGCGCGTGGGCCGATGCGCAGCCGACCGTACAGATGGATCGTCCGGAAGAGGACCGCTTTCGCACCTATATCGGTGCGCTGATCGGTATCGCTACGCCGCATCTGGAGAAACGCGACGCATTGCCCGATGAGTACAAGCGCTTCTTCGCTGGGCGGTTGGTCGCTCAGTCGCGCAACGCTGAGGGACTCATGAGCTTTCTCGAGCATTACTTCGGCGTGCCCGTGCGTGTGATCGAGTTTGTCGCGGGCTGGATGAAGCTGCCGCGCGGTGCCTGTCTGCACATGGGGCGCGGCATGGCCTCGCTGGGCAGAGACGCGCTGCTTGGCGCACATGTGCGAGGCGCGCAAGAGCGTTTCCGGCTACGTATCGGACCGCTGGACCGAAACGAATTCAACCGCTTTTTGCCCGGCAGCGATGCCCTGCGGCAACTGGTGGCAGCGGTGCGTCTGTATGTGGGCGACGAGAAGGGATGGGACCTGCAACTCGTCCTGAAGAAAGAGGACGTACCCCTGAGTCACCTGGGCCGGGCGGGTCGCATGGGCTTCAACACCTGGATGGGCCGCTACCCGAAGCCCGCGGATGCGGACGACGTCGTGCTAAGGCCCGTGAAATAAAACCGCGGCGCACTGGCGCGGGCATTGTTCAACCCAATGGCGGCCGCAGGTCGGCTGCCTTTCGCTATACAGGATCGAAAACCATGGCTGAAATCAGTCGCGGCGCGCTGTTCGGCAAGCTCAACCCGCTTGCCTACCGCTCTATCGAAAGTGCCACCGTGTTTTGCAAGCTGCGCGGCAATCCGTATGTCGAACTGGCGCACTGGATTCACCAGATCCTGCAGTTGCAGGATTCGGATCTGCACCGCATTGTGAGCCACTTCGGGCTGAATCCGTCGCATCTTGCCCGCGACGTGACCAGCGCGCTCGAGAGGCTGCCGCGTGGCAGCACCAGCATCTCCGATCTGTCCGCCGAGGTTGAAGAGGCCGTCGAGCGCGGCTGGGTCTTTGCCACGCTGATGTTTGGCGAAAGCCAGGTGCGCAGTGGCTATCTGATTGTTGGGCTGCTGCGCACGCGCCATCTGCGCCATGCGCTTTTTAACGTGTCCAGCGAGTTCGAAAAGGTGCGCGCCGAGACGTTTGCGGATGAATTTGCAGGCATTGTCGCGCGATCGCCGGAAGACGGCCAGCATGCTGCTGACGGCTTTCGTGCCGATCACGTCGCGCCCGGTGAAAGCAGCGGTGCGCTGGCGCCCGCGCAACTGGGCAAGCAACAGGCGCTTGCCCAGTTCACCGTCGATCTGACCGCGCAGGCTCGCGACGGCAAGATCGATCCGGTAGTGGGCCGCGATGGCGAGATTCGTCAACTGGTCGACGTGCTGATGCGCCGGCGTCAAAACAATCCGATGCTGGTCGGCGAGGCCGGCGTCGGCAAGACGGCGGTGGTCGAGGGATTCGCGTTGCGCATCGCGCGTGGGGACGTGCCGCCGCCGTTGCAAGCTGTGCAGGTGCGCGTGCTCGACATCGGTCTGCTGCAGGCCGGTGCAAGCATGAAGGGCGAATTCGAAAACCGGCTGCGTCAGGTGATCGACGAGGTGCAGGCCTCGCCCAAGCCGATCATTCTCTTCATCGACGAGGCTCATACGCTGGTGGGTGCGGGCGGTGCGGCAGGCACCGGCGACGCGGCGAATCTGCTCAAGCCCGCGCTGGCGCGCGGCAATCTGCGTACGATTGGCGCGACCACCTGGGCTGAATATCGTAAGCATATCGAAAAGGATCCGGCGCTGACACGCCGCTTTCAGCCCGTGCAGGTCGACGAGCCCAGCGAAGAGAAGGCGATCCTGATGCTGCGCGGTGTCGCGAACGTGATGGAACAGCACCATCGCGTGCAGATTCTCGACGAGGCGCTCGAAGCGGCCGTCAAGCTGTCGCATCGCTACATCCCGGCGCGTCAGTTGCCGGACAAGGCCGTGAGCCTGCTCGATACGGCTTGCGCGCGCGTCGCAATCAGCCAGCATGCGGTGCCCGCGGAACTCGACGATGCAATGAAGCGGATCGAGGCACTGGAAACGCAGCAGGCCATTATCGTGCGCGAGAAGACGGTCGGAATCGACATTGGGGAGCGCGAGTCGCAAGCCGCCGCGATGCTGGAGAGCGAGCGTGAGCGTTTGCAGCATCTCGAAGCGGCGTGGGCGGAAGAGAAGGCCCTGGTTGAGCAGATTCTCGCCTTGCGCGCGCGGTTGAGAGGCGAAGACCCGGAGATGGACGATGACGCGAAGGCCGTTGCGCTCGCCGAACTTAGGCAATTCCAGGCGCAACTCGTCGAATTGCAGGGCGAAAACCCACTGATCCTGCCAAACGTAGACTACCAGGCAGTCGCCGCTGTGACCGCGGACTGGACCGGTATTCCGGTGGGCCGAATGCTGCGCAGCGAACTGCAGACCGTAATGAATCTCGCGTCTGTGATGTGCGAGCGTGTGATCGGTCAGGACCATGCGATGGAGATGATCGCGAGGCGCATCCAGACGTCTCGTGCCGGTCTCGACAATCCTGAGCGGCCGATCGGTGTGTTCATGCTGGCCGGCACGTCGGGGGTGGGCAAGACGGAGACCGCGCTCGCGCTGGCTGAAGCGCTGTACGGCGGCGAGCACAACCTGATCACGATCAACATGAGCGAGTTTCAGGAAGCGCATACGGTCTCGACTTTGAAGGGCGCGCCGCCGGGATACGTCGGTTATGGCGAAGGCGGCGTGTTGACCGAAGCCGTGCGTCGCAAGCCCTATTCGGTGGTGCTGCTCGATGAAATCGAAAAAGCGCATCCCGATGTGCACGAGATTTTTTTCCAGGTCTTCGACAAGGGCGTGATGGAGGATGGCGAAGGGCGTTCGATCAGTTTCAGGAACACGCTGATCCTGCTCACCACGAATGTGGGCACGGACCTGATTGCCGCGCTATGCAGGGATCCGCAGCGAATGCCGGACGTCGAAGGCCTCGCGAAGGCGCTGCGCGAGCCGTTGCTTGACGTGTTCCCGCCTGCATTGCTGGGTCGGCTTGTGCCGATTCCTTATTTCCCGCTCAACCAGGACATGCTCGCGACGATCGTGAGACTGCAACTCGAGCGCATCAAGCGGCGCGTAGAGGAACGTTATCGCGTGCCGTTCGAGTATGACGATACGGTTGTACGACTGGTGGTGAGCCGTTGCACCGAGAGCGAATCAGGCGGCCGGATGATCGACGCGATTCTGACCAATACCTTGCTGCCGGCTATCAGCCGCGAGTTCCTGACGCGGACGATCGACGGCGGGGCTGTCGAGCGCGTCGATGTGAGCGTCGAGAATGGTGAATTTGCCTATCGCTTCGATGCAACTGTTCAATGGGCCGGAGGCATGTCCGCCGAAGCAGGATGATCAAGGCAATCAAGCCGAGGAACGAAACGCGCCATGGGATGCGGTGGAATAAACAGCGAGCCCAGTCGTTCTACATAGCAACGAGACGACTCATGCAACTCATCCTATGGCACACGCAATTACGCTCACCTCCACGCTTGGCTCGAATCTTCTGTTCGCGAACATGACCGCGAACGAGTCGCTCGGTAATCTGTTCTCGTACCAGCTGGAAGCGATCAGCAAGAATGTCGAAGTCGATCTGCGTTCGCTGCTGGGCACGCCGATGACAGTGAAGCTCGTCACTCCGCAAGGCTATACGCGCTATTTCAACGGTATTGTCTGCGAAGGCGAGCAGGGCGGCTTCGTCAACATCGAAAACGTGCGCTATGCGGTCTACACGTTCACGCTCGTGCCGAAGCCCTGGCTCGCTACGCGCCGGCGCGACTGCCGCATCTACCGCAGCATGAGCGTGCCGCAGATCATCCAGTCGGTACTCGGCGATATCGGCTATAGCGATCTTAAACAGAGTCTGAGCGGCAACTATCCGGCGCGCGACTACTGCGTGCAGTACCGCGAAAGCGATTTCGACTTCATCAGCCGGCTGATGGAGCAGGAAGGAATTTATTACTTCTTCACGCATACGCAGAGCATCCATACGATGGTGCTCGCCGACGCGCTCGGCGCGCACTCGACCGTGCCCGGCTTCGAGCAGATTCCCTATGCGCCGCCGATCGAGCGCGGCAAGCGGATGAAGGCGTCGATCAGCGACTGGGAAACCGCGCACGCGGTGAACACGACGAAGGTACAGATTGACGACTATGACTACCTGAAGCCGAAGGCTTCGCTGCTCGCCACCGAAGAGTTGACCGACACGGAAGACGTGCACAACGTGAGCGGCCTCGATATCTACGACTACGCATACGACTACGTCGGCTACGACGAGCGTCTCTCCGATGGACAGCGCTATGCCCAGGTGCGAGCCGACGCGCTAAACGTGCCGCTCGCAATGAGTGTGGGCAGCACCGATGCGTGTGGTCTTGCGACCGGTGCGCTTTTCAGGCTCAAGGACTTTCCGCTCGCGCAAGCCAACCAGGAATACCTCGTGATCGACGCCACCACGCGCCTCGTCGAACCGGACTATGCGTCGGGTGGCGGAGGTGACGACGGTGAAGAGCCGTTCCAGTGCGACTTCAAGGCGATCCGCAGCCGCCAGCCGTTTCGCACGATGCCGTCCACGCCGCGCCCGGTGATCGCGGGCCTGCAGACGGCGGTGGTCTATGGCGATACGCCCGAGGACATCTCCGTGGACAAATACGGTCGCGTGCAGGTGACGTTCTTCTGGAACCGTCCGGGCAAGCCCAATGCGCAAAACTCGTGTCCCGTTCGGGTGGCGCAGATGTGGGCCGGTAAGCGCTGGGGGGCGCAGTTCATTCCGCGCGTGGGGCAGGAAGTCGTGGTCAGTTTCCTCGATGGCAATCCGGACCGGCCGCTCATCATCGGCAGTGTCTATAACGCCGACAACATGCCGCCGTATAGCTTGCCCGACAACAAGACGCAGAGCGGCGTGAAGAGCCGCAGCCACCAGGGCGGCGGTAGTGAGGACTACAACGAGATCCGCTTCGAGGACCGGATGGGCAGCGAGCAGGTGCTGATCCATGCACAGAAGGATCTGCGCGAGGAATCGGAACACAACCATGACCTGCAGGTGGGCAACGACTACACGCTCACTGCGGCCAGCCAGATCAGGCTCGTCACCGGGCTTGCGAGCATCACGATGAACAGTTCTGGCGAGATCGTCATCTCGGGCACGAATCTCACGCTGAACGGCGATATGAACGTCACGATGACCTCGGACCTCGCCATGGAGATCAACTCCAAGGCGAACCTGAACATGAGTTCGGTCGCGGCGATGGAAATCATGTCGGAAGCCGATTGTCTCGTTCAGTCCACCAACCTGCAACTGATCGGGACCGCGACCGCGGTGCTCGGCGGTGCAGCTCCGATGATCCTGTAGCCATGATTGCAATCCTCGATGCGGCCCGGCAAATGCGGCTTTCCGAAGAGGCGATCGGCTGCGTGCGACCGGTCGCGTCTGCGCGTGCCGCCGTGCAGGTACTCCTCGATGGCGGCTACCAGGCCGATGCACTGAGGCTGCTGGCCCGTCTGCTGCCACGCCGATACGCTGTGGCGTGGGCCTGCCAGTGCGGGCGACGCCAGCCACTGAACGAGCACGACCTGGCCGGTCTCGCGCTCGCGGAGGCGTGGCTGCGCGAGCCTGCCGAGTCACAACAGGGCGCCGCGCTCGCCTTCGCAAAAGCGCATCGCTACCAGACGATCGGTGCGTGGACTGCTGCCGCCGCGGGCTGGTCGGGCGGCAATCTGAATCCGGACCATGAGCGGCCGACTCCTCCGCCTGCGCATCTGAGCGCGATTGCGGCGAGCGCGGCGGTCGCCTATATGGCCGCGCTGGAACCGGCGCGGTTCGATGCGCGCCGCGCCGAATTTGTGCGCGATGCCCTGAATCTGCTGAGCATTCCTGATGGAATCGATGGAGGGTTGCAATGAGTGTCGCGCCTGGCTTGATCCTCGCGCTGGAAGGCGAACGCACGCAGCGTTTCGACGGTCGCCGTGAACAGCTGTTCGACTGCCGAGATGGCAGCATTGGCCGCTCCGAAGAATGCGACTGGGTGCTTGGCTCGGAAGGCGTATCGCGCCTTCATGCGGTCGTGCGTTACCTGAATGGCATCTACTTCATCGAGGACCGGAGCACCAACGGCATGCTGCTGAACGGCGCGCCTTTGCGCAGAGGGGAGCCGGCTGCACTGAAGGAGGGCGACCGGTTGCAGATCGATACCTTCGAGGTGGGCGTGCGCTTGAGCCGCGAGGATGAAACGCGTCCTGGTGGAATGGGCGAGGTTGCTTTGGCGACGCCCGTAGCGTCGCCCGTTCAGACAGACACGCCTGCGCCTGGACCCACATCCGCGGCGCTCGCGCGTCCTGCGTTCGCCGCGGACGAAAACAGGGATCCGCTGGACATGAGCCTGCTGCTTCGTCCGTCGCACGGTGGTGCGTTGGACCATGGAGGCGAAGCCGAAGGCCTGATTCCGGGGGCCGATGGACCTGCTCCCGGTGCGAGCCTCGATCCGCTGGCGCTGTTCGACGCGCCGTCGTCGTATCAGGATGAACCGCCGCCGTTTGCGTCGACGCCTCAGGACTGGAACCACACGCCCTCGGTTGCTGACCGTTTTCGTCCGCCGCAGCCGCAAGCTGCGCGCGTCGATGGACCGATGCTGCCGGAAGACTGGGACGCAACCGGCTATCGGGCCGCCGCGCATGCTGCGGCGGCGAGCGTGTGGCAAGGGGATGTGTCGATGGCAGGCCCTGCTGCGGTAGGGCGTGCGTCCCAGCAGCATGAGTCATCCGTTGCCGATGTGCAGGCGCAGCCGACGCCGGTTCCTACGCATATGTTTGCGCTGGCGACGCCGACACCCGCACCCGCACCCGCGTCGGGCGAGATGGCGTTCGCGTCGCAGGATAAAGCTCCGGCTACCGAAGCCGGTGCGGTTACATCGCAAACGGCGACGGCATCATCAGTCTCCGCACCGTCGTTGCAGACAACCCCGGCTGCGCCGATGCAAGGCGTGAGTACGACGGACAGAGACGCGCCACCGCACGCGCCCGTCATCGCTGAGACCCCAAGCGAACCGGCTCCGACATCGCCGACCACGCCCACGCCGCCAACCACACCCGAACTCGACGCCATGTTCGAGATCGCCGTGGACGCAATGATGGACGTATTACGTGCCCGCGCAGAACTGAAAAACAGCTTTCGGCTACCCGCAACACTGATCCAGCGCTCGGAAAACAATCCGTTGAAGTTCGCACCGACCGCGAAGGAGGCGGTCAAGCGCCTGCTCGCGCCGCCCGATGGCGGATTTCTCTCGGGCAGCGCCGCTCTCGTCGATGCCGCCGACGACATCCGCAACCATCAGATGGCGATGCTAGCCGGTGTACGTTCCGCTTTTGATTCGATGCTGGCGCACTTCGACCCGGCACGCATCGAGCAGTTTAACGAAGGCGGCACACGACGGCTGCCGTTTGGTGGCCGCCCCCGACATTGGGAACGTTACAAGGAAGAGTTCGAGGCAATCACAAGGAATCCTGACGAATGCTTTCGAAGGCTGTTTGGCGATGAATTCGCCCGTGCCTATGAAGAGCAGCTCGGGCGCCTGAAAAACCGGCGCAACTGAAAGCCGCTCGCACGCCTGACGCAATACGAGCCATTCCGAGCCATCACCAGCCGTCGTGAGCGACCGATTGCGTGCGACGCATAAAGAACCATTACCTGACACCCGACATGACCCAGAACAACAAGGTGGTATGGAGCGAAGGCCTGTTTCTCAGGCCGCAGCACATGCAGCAGCAGGAGCGCTATTTCGAGCGCTACGTGCAGTTGCGCACTGGCGCGCTGCGTCCGCATGGCTGGGGCTTCCAGGAGCTCGAGCTCGAAAGCGAGCTGCTCGCGATCGGCAAGCTCGGCATCAAGCGCGCGCGAGGCGTGTTTCCCGACGGCACGCCGTTCGCGATGCCGGGCGACGACCCGTTGCCGCCGCCGCTCGACATCGACGTGAACTGGCGCGACCAGGTCGTGCATCTAACGTTGCCGCTGCGCTCGCCGACCCAACCCGACAGCGCGTGGCCCGACACGGGCTCCGACCAGCTGTTTCGCTATCGTGTGCGCGAAACTGAAGTGCTCGATGCGTCCGGCAGCATGGAAGGGGGCACGACGCTGGAAGTAGCGGGAATGAGCACGCGTCTGTTGCCCGAGTCGCAGCCCGCCGAAGGCCTGATGAGCATTCCGCTCGCCCGCGTGGTCGAGTGCCGGGCCGACCGGCGCGTGATCCTCGATGACGGCTTCATGCCGAGCGCACTCAACACCGAGGCAGCCAGGCGGCTCGTGACATTCCTGTCCGAGCTGCTCGGTCTGCTGCATCAGCGCGGCGAGGCTCTCGCGGGCCGCGTCGCCGAAACCGACCGTGGCGGCGCGGCGGAGATCGCCGACTTCCTGATGCTGCAGGTCATCAACCGCTATCAGCCGCTCGTCGCGCATCTGGCGGAAGCGCCGCTGTTGCACCCCGAGGCATTGTTCGGACAGCTGCTCGAACTGGCGGGGGAACTTGCCACCTTCACGTCGCCGGGCAAGCGCGTGCAAGCCTTTCCGCCGTACCGTCACGAGGCGTTGCGCGAGAGCTTCGATCCGTTGATTGCGGCATTGCGCATCGCGTTGAGCGCGGTGCTCGAGCAAAACGCGGTGGCCATCCCGCTGCAGCAGCGCAAATACGGGGTCTGGGTGGGTGTCGTGCCCGATCCGACACTGCTCGATACAGCCACCTTTGTGCTGGCTGCGAAGGCGGATCTCAAGTCCGAGGATATGCGCCGGCAGTTGCCGACGCAGTCGAAGATCGGTCCGGTCGAAAAGATCCGCGACCTGGTCAATCTGCAACTGCCAGGCATCGGCGTTTTGCCGATGGCAGTGGCGCCGCGCCAACTGCCGTACACGTCTGGCTTCCTGTACTTCGAGTGCGACAGGAGCTCGCCGATGTGGCGCATGCTGAAGACATCCGGCGGCATCGCTATGCACTTCGGCAGCGGTTTTGCCGAACTGGATCTGCAACTATGGGCGGTGCGCACATGAATTCCGGCAACCGCTCCAATGACACCGTGCGCGCCGACGCGACCCTCGTGCGTCCGCGGGACGAGCAGGACATGACCGGCGCAGGCAACACCGACGACGTGACGCGCATCATGTCGCCGCGCCCGCAGACCGTGCGTGTCGCCCAAAGCACACAAACCGCACAGCCCGCGCAATCTGCGCAACCGTCCAGGCGGGCGGCACTGCGCGCCGAACTCGGTGACTTCCTCAGCGGCGTCGCCAATCCTCTCGTGCGCGCGGCCAATCCGCTGCTGCTGCTCGCCGTGCAACTGCGGCACAGCGTGGCGCCACCGGTCGACATCGGCCGTCTGCGCGAGCAGGCCGTGGCGCACGTGCGCAGCTTTGAACGCTACACGCAAGACACGGGAATCAACACGCAGACGATCATGGCCGCGCGCTACGTGCTATGCACGATGCTCGACGAATCCGTGAACAACGCGCCGTGGAGCGACCAGAGCGGCTGGACCCAGAAAACTTTGCTCGTGACCTTCCATGGCGAAACCTACGGCGGCGCCAAGTTCTTCCAGATCCTCGATCGCCTGAGCGTGGACTTCTCGCGTCATCTTGATCTGATCGAGATGATGTACATCTGCCTGGCGTTGGGCTTTGGCGGCCGCTATCTGGTGGAGCAGGGCGGGCTCGCGCGTCTGGCCGACATCCAGGACGACCTGTATCGCCGCATTCGCGGGCTTCGCGAAGCGCCTGCCGACGAACTGGCGCCGCACTGGCGCGGTGTTGAGGACCGGCGCAATCCGGTGATGCGTCATGTGCCGCTGTGGGTGGCAAGCGCCGCCGCGCTCCTGATCGTGCTGGGGACGTTCCTGTTCTTCTTCACGCGCCTCAATGCACTTACGGCGCCCGTCAGCGCGCAGCTCGCCGCGATCGGCCTCGAGGAGGCCGCGCCGCCACAAACGGTCGCGACGCCCAAGGCGGTGCGCGTGACCCTCAAGAAATTGCTCGCGCCGCAGGAGCAGGCAGGACAGCTAAGCGTCGACGAGCAGGCCGACGGCCGCGACACCGTGCGGCTGGCCGCAGCGGAACTGTTCCCGTCCGGCGGTGCCGATATCGCCCCCGAGGTCGTGCCGCTTCTGCACCGGATTACTTGGGCATTGAACCAAGTGCAAGGCCGGGTGGTGGTGGTCGGCCATACCGATGACCAGCCGGTGCGCTCCCTGAAATTCAAGGACAACTTCGAGCTGTCGACGGCGCGTGCGCAGAACACCGCGCAGATCCTCGCGCAGGGGCTTGACGATCCGCGCAGGCTCGAGTCGAACGGCGCAGGTTCGTCGCAGCCGATCGCCACGCCGGCCGATTTGCCCGCCAACCGGGCGCGCAACCGGCGCGTCGAAATCCTCTACATCCCGGAGAACTGAGCCCATGAACTCGCTAAAAACCTGGGCGACGTCCCGATGGTTTGCAATCGCAGCCGGCATGCTGCTGATCGCGGCACTGATCTGGCTGGCCGGTCCGTATCTCGGCATCGGCGAGCTGCAGCCGCTCGCGAGCGCCGCGTCGCGCGTCGCCCTGATCCTGGCGCTCGTGCTGATCTGGTTGCTGTGCATGCAGGTGATGCAGTGGCGGGCGCAGCGCAAGACGGCACAGCTACCCGGAGAACTCGCCGGTCAGAACGCGTCGTCTGCTGGCGACGAGCGCAGTGTCGCCGAGAGCGCGCAACTGCAGCAGCGCTTTCGAGAGGCGGTCGACACCCTGCGTAAAACGCGGCGCAATGGCGGCAACCTGTATGCGTTGCCATGGTATGTCGTGATCGGGCCGCCAGGCTCGGGTAAGAGCACGCTGCTGCAGAACTCCGGACTGGACTTCCCACTTGCCGAGCGCTTTGGCAAGGACGCGATCCGCGGGATTGGCGGCACGCGCAACTGTGACTGGTGGTTCACCGATGAAGCGGTCTTTCTCGATACGGCCGGCCGCTACACAACTCAGGATTCCGATGCGCTCGCCGATGGCTCGGCATGGCAGTCGTTCCTCGGGCTGTTGCGCCGCTACCGCAAGCGCCGCCCGCTAAACGGCGTGATCGTGACGATGAGCGTGTCGGACCTGCTGACGTTCGACGACGACGCCCGCCAGCAGCATATCCGCGCGGTGCGCCGCCGTCTGGACGAACTATCGGACCATCTGAAGGTGGCGTTCCCGGTGTATCTGGTATTCACCAAGTGCGACCTCGTGGCGGGCTTCGGCGAGTTCTTCGACGACCTCGGGCCGGATCTGCGCCGTCAGGTCTGGGGTATGACCTTCCCGGTCGATTCGAGTTTCGACGGCACCGCCAGCACACGCTTTACCGGCGAATTCGACCTGTTGCTGGAGCATCTGAATACACGCGTGATCGAGCGTCTGCACGCCCAGCGCGACCGCGGCCGCCGCGCCGCTGTGCTCAGTTTTCCGCAGCAACTCGGTGCGTTTCGCGAGATCGCCAGGCAGTTTGTCGAAGGCGCATTCGGGCATTCTCAATACGGCGCGACGCCGTTGCTGCGTGGCGCTTACCTGACCTCGGGCACCCAGGAGGGGGCGCCGATCGACCGTATGCTGGGCGCCGTCGCACGCACCTTCGGCGTGGACGCCGGCCGCGTGCAAGGCCGCTCGACGCAGCGTC
Source organism: Paraburkholderia sp. (assembly GCF_026225065.1). Classification (GTDB taxonomy): domain Bacteria; phylum Pseudomonadota; class Gammaproteobacteria; order Burkholderiales; family Burkholderiaceae; genus Paraburkholderia. The sequence goes on from NZ_JAMFSB010000230.1 coordinate 19,264, forward strand.
GCACGTTCTTCGCCGAACGGTTGCTCAAGGACGTGCTGTTCCGCGAGTCGGGCCTCGCCGGCACCAATCCACGGCTGGAGCGGCAGAAAATCGCGATTCAGGCAGCCTTCTATGCCGGCATCGCGTTGCTGACGGCGTTGCTGGTGACGGGCTTCGCGACCAGCTACGAGCGCAACCGCCTCTACGTGGACGAGGTGCAGGACCAGTTGAAGGATCTGCCGCCCGGCAACAGTCTCGCCGGCGCGCCGGATCTGAAGGCCTGGTTTGCCCGCGCGCTCGGCCATCTCGAGGTCATTGCGGACGCGCAGGACGTCGCGGGTCAGTATCAGGGGCACGTTCCGCTGCTGATGCGCTTCGGCCTGTTCGAAGGACATGCGCTGTACGCGCAGGTGCACAGTGCGTATCTGCGCGAGCTGAACGGCACGCTGCTGCCAGGTGTCGGCGTCCGGTTCCGCGAAGGCCTCAGTGTCAGCGCCAACGACCCGCAGTCGCTTTACGACTATCTGAAGGGCTATCTGATGCTGGGTCAGCCGCAGCATCTGGATCCGGGTGAGCTCGCGGCGCTCGCGAGCATCGAATGGCAGCGCCTGTTCCCGCAGGATCCCGCGATCCAGAGCGCACTCGACCGGCACTTCTCGACATTGGTCGACGATCCGCAGAAGCCGCGTGCGTTGACGCTCGACAACGCACTGATCGATCAGGCGCGTGCGACGCTCAAGACCGCCGATCTGGCCACCCTCGTGTACGGCAGCGTCCAGCTCGACGCCGCGCGCTCGGGCGTGCCGCCGGTGCGTCTCGATCAGACGCTCGGGCTGCTCGGCAATGTGTTTCGCCGCAAGAGCGGTGCGCCGCTATCGAAGCCGTTGCCGGCACTTTTCACTCAGCCGTATTTCGCTGCCGAGGTGAACGGCGGGATCGATCAGTCAGTAGATCGATTCGTCAAGGACTACTGGGTATTCAATGCAGGCCGCGTCGAACCGCTGGCGCGTTCGCGCTATGCGCAGCAGGTGCTGGCACTGTACGAGCAGGATTACATCAAGGCATGGGATGCCCTGCTGGATGACCTGCAACTTCAGCCGGTCAGTGACATCCAGAGCGCAAGTGCCGAGGCTGCGAAACTGTCTGGCCCCGGCTCGCCGCTCAAGGCGTTGCTGCAACTGGTGCGCGATAACACCAGCGACATGCTGCGTAGTCCGGCGCACGACGACGCCGCGTCGGGTGCGGCCGAGGCCGCAGTCGCGTCCCAGGCGAAGACGGTGGGCGAGAACCTCGCGACGCGAAGGGCGCTCAATACGCGCCTCGCCGGCGAGTTGCGCGGCGCCGGCGCCACGCTGCCCAACGGCGCGCCTGCTGCCGCGGCAAACGGGGCGAGCGGGACGGCCGGCACTCGGCCGGGCGCCGCCATCGAGGCGCACTTCGCGCAGTTGAACGAGCTGAGCGCCGGCACCCCCGGTTCGACACCGCTCGACCACACGATCGGCGTGCTCGACCAACTGAGCAAGAGCTTGCTATCGATGTCCGATCTCAGCGACCCCGCCACGCAGAACAACCCCGCGGTCCTCGCGGCGCGCCAGGAGACGGGCGAACTGCCGCCGCAAGTGGCTGCGCTGGTGTCTGGCGTGGCGACGAAGAGTGCATCGCTCGTTGCGAGCGGCAACAGTGCGGCGCTCGCCGACCAGTTCCGCGCAGCGGCCGGCAACGATTGCGCGCGCATGGTGGATGGACGCTATCCGTTCGCGGCAAACGGCACCTCGGACATTCCCTTGCAGAACTTCACCGATCTGTTCAGCAATGGCGGACGCTTCGACAGCTTCTTCAAGTCGACGCTCGCGAAATTCGTCGATACGAGTGGGCGTGCATGGCGCTGGAAACCCGGCGTGCCGCCCGGTCCTGCTTCGGTGCTGAGCGAAGCGCAGGCCGCCGACGCGATCCGCCAGATCTACTTCCGCAACGGTGCGCAGCTTGCGGTCGGCTTCACGCTGCAGGCGCCGCAACTCGATCCGGCGATCGCAAAGCTGACGATCGAGATCGACGGCCAGAAGTACGACTACTCCGCCAACGGTGCGGCCAGCATGACGATGACGTGGCCCGGTCCGCAGCCTGGGCACGTAGTCGTGACGGCATTCGATACGTCTGGCCAGCCGGTCGGTGCACCGTTGAAGTACGACGGCGATTGGGCCTTTTTTCATGCGCTCGATGCAGCGCATCTGCAGAAACAGGGCGATCTGCGCTATCTCGCCAGTTTTGATTTCGACGGCCACACCGTAAAGCTGCCGATCCAGCCGGCGAGCCTCGAGAACCCGTTCCTCAACGACGAGGTACGGGAATTCAGGTGTCCGCGATGACCGGCGGCGTCGGTTTTTACGGCAAGCTGCCGGGTGCAGGCGATTTTGTCCAGCGACGGCTGGCCCCGAGTTTCGTCTATGACTGGGACGGCCATTTCCAGCACGCCGTCGAAACCGGACGACGCGAACTGGGGGACCGGTGGACGCAGGCCTGGAAGCAGGGTCCGGCGTGGCGCTTCATGCTGCCTGCTCAAGCGTGTGGTCAGGGTGCCTGGTGCGGACTGGTTGGGCCGGCGGTGGACCGGCTCGGTCGGGCGTTCCCGCTCGTGCTCGCGGCGCCCTGTAGCGGTGACGTCAGCGCCATCTTCGGTAATGAGGCGTGGTTCGATGCGCTCGAGCGCGTCTATCGCAGCGCGCTCTACGACGCCGTGAGCGTCGAGACCTTCGATGCGCGGGTCGCCGCGTTGGCCGGTCCGTCGACACACGAGCCCGCCATTAGCGCAAGCTGGCGCGCGCTGCCTTGGGACAGCGGGCAATGGCAGATGACACTGTCCGCCGGCGCGGCAGCCGGAATCATGCTGACGCAAACGTGGACGCAGTTGAGTCTGCGCCCGGGTCCATGGTGCTTGTGGTGGACGGCGAACGGGACGAATCTGCTCGCGACACGCGGCCTGCCGCGCAGCTATGCAACGCTGCTGGAGCAGGGTGCGGGGAGGCCTGACGAAACTGCCTCGTCAGGCGTGCCTGATTCCGGTAGCCAGCCAGAGCTCGATTTGCAGGACCTGGTTCGACCTGCGCCTGCGGTGGTTGGCGACGTCCTTGATGGGTTCGGTGCGGACCCTGTGACCGCTTATCGTACCGGGCTGACCATGCGCGACACGATGCCTGCGCTGCCACATGATCTGCAGCTGCTCCATGACGTTGAGGTTGCCGTTGAAGTTGACGTTGATATGCAACCGGCGATGCTGAGCCTTGATGACGGCCGCATGCTGGTGCTGTGCGCCGACGAAGGTCCCGAGATCCCCGGCCGTCTCGCTGCGCGCCGCATCCGGGACGCCTCGCTGGCGGGTGAGCCTGATCTGGCGCGGTTGCGCTCAGCGCTGATGGCGCTGCACGCACAACTGCGCGTGCGCGGCGAGGCGTCGCGCCATGCGGCGGCGGAAAACGGCGCCGCGCTGATCGCCTGTTTCGACGGCGCTGCGGTGCGCCTGCTGCGCATCGGTGCGGCATCCGCATGGCTCTGGCGGCGTGGGCAACTGCAGCCGCTGTTCGTCGAGCGGGCTGTGGGCACGGGCGGCGAATTCGACGATCTGCTGTTCGGCGACACGTGGATCGATATGCCAGGCATCGGCGCGGCGAGCGAACCGGATTGGGACGAGGCGGACATCCTGCTGGAGCACGGCGATCGTCTGGTGCTGCTCGTCACGCGTGAGCTGGTTCAACTCCCACGCACCTGTCTTGCTGAAGCGCTCGCGTTGTCCAGTCACGACGACGCTCGCCTTCATCTGGCCGTCTGCGCGGGGCTCGGCGGCCGGTCGGCGCTGTGGCCGCTCGCGGTCATCGGAGTGGACGCATGACGACCCGTTGCCGCTCCGCTGGCCACACCGAGACGGGCAAGGTGCGACGCCGCAATGAGGATGCGATCCTGCTACGTGAAGACCTCGGATTGTGGGTGGTCGCCGACGGCATGGGCGGTCACGCGGCAGGCGACCTCGCGAGCTCGCTGATCGTCGAGCGGCTCGGCTTGCTCAGGCGCGAAGGGGATGTGTACGCGTTCGTTGCAGCGATCGAGGACAGCCTGCAGCAGGTCAACGAGGAACTGCGCGCCGCCGCTATCGAGCAACAGGTCGATGTGATCGGCTCGACGGTCGCGCTGCTGGTTCACGCCCAGCAGTTCGTGCTGTGCGGCTGGGTTGGCGATAGCCGCGTCTATGTCGACGATCATGGCGCGTTCACGTTGCTCACGCGAGACCATGTGCACGGCCAACCGGTCGACGTAACGCATTTCGGACGCCGTGCTCCACCCGGCGCGGGAGCGGGAGTACTGACACGGGCGGTCGGCGTCGACGAGACGCTCTACGTCGACTGGGTCGTGGCCGGCAGCCGGCCGGGGATGCAGTTCCTGCTGTGCACGGACGGCGTCAACAAGGAATTGAACGACGCAGGGCTGGCGAATGCATGCTGCACGCCGGACGATCCGCATGAGCAGGTCAGGCGCCTGTTTTCGCTCGCGCTCGCAGGACGCGCACGGGACAACATTTCGGCCGTTTTCGTGCGGCTCGACGCATCGTGAACTTCTCGTCATGAACAACTTCAACGATTTTCTAGCCGCCTGTCGCGAACGCACTTCGACGCTCGCGGCGTTGTTCGATTCGGTCAAGGCCCGGTATGGACGGCTGATTGCAGCGAGGCATACCGTCGCGGCGTTGCCACCGCGCACGCCCCGGATGATCGACGTCGAATCCGATCCTGCGGGGGAGGACGCTGCGTCATCCGCGCGGTTGCTGTCCGATTCCAGATCAGAGTCCGAGTCTGACGCCGATGACTTCGAGCCGACCCGGGTGCAGTCCGCCAGGAACGAGGATCAGCATGTCCTCGCATCTGTGCGCGACGCGGACGCTGACGCGACGGTGGTCAAGCCTGCGAGCAGCGCCAACAGTCGCCGCAGCGGCACAGGCACAGGCAGCTCGGCCGTCGACGGTAGCCTGAACCGCGCGAGCTGGCAGAGCCTCGCACAGGCGCAGAGCGTGGAGCACGCGAGCGTCGGCATGCTCTTGAAGGGCCGTTTTCTGCTCGAGCGTGAACTGGGCCGCGGCGGTATGGGCGTGGTCTATCTCGCGAAAGACGAACGCAAGGTGGAAGCGCGCGACCGGGATCCGTATCTGGCGGTCAAGGTGCTCAATGACGAGTTCCGCCGCCATCCCGATGCACTGATTGCGCTTCAACGCGAAGCGCGTCGCGCGCAGCGGCTCGCCGACGACCACATCGTGCATGTCTACGATTTCGACAAGGACGGCACGATCGTCTATATGACGATGGAGTACATCGACGGTACCGACCTGCGCACGCTGATCCGCGAACGGGCCTCGGCGGGCATGCCGTTCGACGAAGCATGGCCGCTGATCGAGGGCATGGCGCGCGCGTTGCAGCGAGCCCACGCGAGCGGCATCGTGCACTCGGATTTCAAGCCCGGTAACGTGATGGTTACGCGCGATGGCGTCGCCAAGGTTTTCGACTTCGGCATCGCCCGCGCGGGCATGTCAGGCGCCGGTGCGGTAGGCGAGCAAACGGTGTTCGACGCGGGCACGCTCGGTGCACTGACGCCAGCCTACGCGAGTCTGGAAATGATCGAAGGCGCGCATCCAGCCGTTCGCGACGACGTCTATGCGCTGGGCTGTGTGATCTTCGAGCTGCTGACCGGCAGGCATCCGTTCGATCGCCACAGCGCCGATGTGGCGATGAAGGAAGGGCGGCAACCACCCGTCGTGCCCGGTCTCTCCCGGCGCCAGCAGAAGGCGCTGTGCGACGCGGTTGCGTTTCATGGCGAAGAGAGGCCGCATAGTGTCGAGGCGCTGATCGACGGCCTGCGCCGCAGAAGCACGGGCGAGCGCCTCGCGCCATATTTCGGGGCAGCGCTTGCCGTGGCGCTGCTGACGGCGGGTGGGGCGGTGCTGCACATCCAGATGCGCCATCGTCAACTGGAAACGGCGATTGGCCGCCTGGCGGCCGCGAATCCGCAACACTACGTGGACGAGAACCAGATGATGGCGGCACTCCACGCGCTCGGCGAAGACGAGCGCGAGCGTGCGGTGCTCGACCAGAGCGATGCTATCCAGGGCTTTTTGCTGGAGCGCCTCGACGCATACTGGAATCCGACGCTTGGCCGCTTCGATTACGGCGCGGTCCAGCACGTGTTCGAACTGCGCGATCGGCTCAAGCTGTTTTCACCGACCTTCGACGGGCGCCGTAAGCGGATCGAAGACGAACGCAACGATCTGCTCGGCAGACTGGGCGGTGATCTCGATCAGGCCAGCGACCGCGAGGCGTTGTTCGAAGACCAGCCCGGCAGCGCCGCCGAAATTCTCGACCGCATCCGGGCGCTCGACCCGGGCAGCGCGCTGCTGAAAAACAGCCAGCTCGAGTCAAAGTACGACACGGCGATCGGGCAGTCGATCGATCTGGGTCAATTCGGCAAGGCGCGTTCGAGAATCACGCTCGCGTTGCAGTTGTTCCCTGACTCGGCGCCTTTGCAGCAGCGGCGCGAGCAGCTGGACGCTGCGCTCGAGTATGCGGCCGCGCATCCCGATGCGCACGCGAACCGGTCGAGCGTGGCCGACGCGCGCCGCGCGCTGGCGCAGCTCGCCGCCAGTCCTGCGGCAAACAACGAGTGGCTGGACGCCGTGAGCAGTGCGATGTTGTCTCTGCGAGGCGACGACGCGCCCGGGACCGAGCAGGCGATCGAGATGCTCGTCGACGGCATCATCACGGCGGCGGAGAAGGTGAACGACCCAGGCCAGGCGCAGCAATATCTCGATCTGGTCCAGGCCGGGCTGCGCTACGCACCGCGCTCGACGGCACTAGCCGCACAGCGCGACCGCATGCTGGGCCTGCTGCAGCAGCAGAAGATCGACCAGCAGATTGCGAGCGGCGACCCGGCCTCTCTGACCGACGCGGTGCGTCTTGCCGCGAGTGCAAACGACGGGCCACGTGCGCTCAGCGCTTTCGCGCGGTTGCGCACCGTACAGCCATCGGATCCGTTCGTGGGCGCGGAAGGGCGGCAACTGGTGTCCGCCGCCTTCCTTGGCAATGCGCGTGCCTTGTGTCAGCAGGGCTTGCTCGCGGATGCCGCAAAGATCGCGGCGCAGGGTGCCGGTGCGCTCAACGACGACACGAGACTCAACAATGCGGCGCAACGTTATCAGGTGGCTGCCGCAATCCTTGCGGCCCGTAGCCAGCCGATTGCGGACCCCGACTACCAGGATCTGCGCGCGCGTTACGCGAGCACAGCCGCCGCCGATCCCGACGGCATGCAGCAACTGGAGCGCGACCTCGGCGCCCGCGTGACGTTGCCAAAAGGTGGGCTACGTGCGTTGCTCGATCAGATCAAGACGCAGAACCCCGACACGTCTGGCGACGCCGGCGTGGATGCTGCGTCCGCGCCGGACGATGTTGCGGCCCCTGCCAGCGGCGTGGGTAACTGATGAGGAACGGCATGATGGAACACCAGTCGGCGTCGGCAGGCGATAGCCAGCGCGGCATGGAAGAGAGTGACGCGCGGGCGGCAATGAAGGCCCGCGAACGTCAGGTTAACGAGGCGCTGCGCGCGCTCGACGAAGATCATCGGCTGCACCGCATTGCACGCGACGAATACCGGGACCGCCGGCGTGCCTTGCTGGAGTCGCTGGGTGACGAGATCGCTCAGGCCGAACGCGATACGGTGCGTCGCGCGGTGCCGGCATACGACACGCTGATGTCAGGCGAGATGGGAAAAACGCGCGATGGCAAAGCGGAGCGAAAGCGTGACAGGTCGAGCACGACCCTCGGCGCAGTGGGGCTCATTGAAAGGGCCGCGCTGCTTGGCGCCATCGCACTCTGTATCGGCGTTGTGCTGTGCTACTGGCTTACATGCACGTGACGTGGGCTGCCGGTATCGGTGAGGACGGTACCGGCGTGGGGCACGCCATGAGAAAGACACGAAAGCGTGTCAGTCGACTTCGGAACCGGACAGCGTTTGCAGCTCCGAGAGACCGCCTGGTGTGATGTCCTGCATGATTTCGACAAAATTCTTGCCCACCAGACGTCGGGCTCGTTTGAGCAGGATGGGCAGCGGACTGGAGGGTTCGTTGCGTTCGTAGTACTCACAGATTTCGTCAATGCGCAGGACGACATCGTCAGGTCCTGCGATGCCTCGCGAGCGAGGCTGGTCGATCGGATCCGTTCCTCCTGACTGCGTCTCCGGCGCGCCGCCGGTGGAATCCGTGTATTGCTGTTCTGGAAAGCGCCGCGCGCGTTGCGCGTCGACGAATTTCTTCAGATCCCTGATATCGGCCGTCAGTTGGCTCAGATCCGGGCTCGACGTTCCCAGCTTTTCGCCCAGAAGCGCATCGATCGATTCTGCGTGCTCCAGTGCTTCGGCGAGTAGGGCGGCTGTACGGGGTAACTCATCGTCGGGGCAATCCATGCAGGCCGCCTCGAGATCGACAAGGCTGGGAGCAGGCGCGCCGTCCGCCGACGGCGCCGCAGCCACCACGCCCGCCGCGACGCGCAGATCTCGCAGCGAGAAACGGCCGAGCCGCACCGATTGCACGAACGTCGCGGCGCGGAAGTACCCTAGCACGCTCTGCGGGTTGCCAAGGACCATCAGCGCGTTGGCACGTGCGGTGGCATCGTTGTCGTCGTCGGCGTCCAGCTGAGGGTGGACATCGTCCCAGTAGCGCTCCAGCAGTGCCCGGACCAGACCGAGGCCTGCGCTCCAGCCATCGAGCCCATCTTTACGTGTCCATGCGGCGCTCAGATGGAGCGCGACGCGCAGGTCCTTGGTGCGAGCGAGCAGCGCGTCGGCTGCATCGGCCACTTTGTCCCAGTCGGGTTCGACGGCGGCTTTGATGCTGTCGCCCATCGCTCGCTCGGAGACGGGTGTGGCGATTCGCTCCAGCTCGGCAAACGCGGGGTCGTATTCGAGGTTTTTCCCCGTGGGCGGGCTGTCATCGATTGGGGCCAGGAAGCGGTCGAGGTCGAGTTGCATCGTGGGGATCTGTGGTTAGGGGACGTATTTCCGCAAAGAGAAATCCGTTGAGGGATTTCGCCGGACGCAGGCGAGCCGACGCATGGGTCGCAAGCAGGGTCTCAGGAACATGAAACGCTTGAGTCGAACCGGTTATTCCAAGGGCTCGCTGGCCAGAGGGCTCGCCAGCAAAAAAACAGCAGCCGCATTAGACTGCCCATCTGAGTGCATCCACGAACATCACCTACGTAGGAGACAAACTGCATGTCCGGTCCCGCTGCCTTGAATGTCGCCGTCCTCGACGATTACCAGAATGTCGCCCCGTCGCTCGCTGACTGGGCAGGCCTGCAGCCTCAGGCGAACACCGTATTCTTTCATGATCATGTCAGCGACGCGGACGCGCTTGCGGCCCGGCTCGCACCGTTCGATGCTGTCGTGCTGATGCGCGAGCGGACCCGCTTCGACGCGAATCTCCTCGCATGTCTGCCGCGTCTCAAGCTGATTGTCAGCGTCGGCATGTGGAATGCCGCCATTGATCTCGATGCCGCGAAGTCGCGCGGCATTGTCGTATCAGGCACCACAGGCGGCGATGCTGCCGCCACCCCGGCCTTGACCTGGAGTCTGATACTCGCCGCTACGCGGAATCTGTACGGCGAGGCCGCGTCATTGCGGGCCGGTGGCTGGCAGACGCGTGTGGGCATCGATGTAAACGGCAAAACGCTTGGTGTGCTTGGGCTCGGGCGCATTGGCGAGGCCGTCGCGCGCATCGGGGTTGCGTTCGGAATGCGCGTTATTGCGTGGAGTCAGAACCTGACCTCCGAACGGGCCAGTGAAGTGGGCGTGCAACGTGTCGAGAAGGATGAACTCTTCCGTGAGGCGGACGTGCTTACGATTCACCTCAAGCTTGGCGATCGTACAAAGGGGCTCGTCGGTGCGAGAGAGCTTGGACTGATGAAGCCAGGCGCGTATCTGGTGAACACGTCTCGCGGACCTATCGTTTCGGAAGGCGCGCTGATCGAAGCGCTGCAGGAGCGCCGTATTGGTGGTGCCGCGCTTGATGTGTTCGACGAAGAGCCGCTAGCCGCGGGACATCCGTTCCGCTTTCTCCCGAACGTGCTGGCTACGCCTCACATTGGCTACGTTACGGAGAATACCTATCGCGTCGCTTATCCGCAGATTGTGGAAGCGATTCGGGCCTGGATCGACGGGGCGCCGATTCGGCAGATTTGAGCGAAGGGACCGCAGTGTTTTCGCTGCCCTGCTGATCTGTTGCCAATGGAAATCATCTGCGGGCTGTTGG
>NZ_JAMFSB010000231.1 GCF_026225065.1 Paraburkholderia sp.
GTGGATGGCGAGCGGGCGTTCGTCGGCGGACATAATGTCGGCGTGGAATATCTCGGCGCCAAGCCACCGCTGTCGCCGTGGCGCGATACTCATATCGAGGTGCGCGGACCGGTGGTCGCCAGCATCCAGTTCGTGTTCACGGAAGACTGGTACTGGGCCACCCAGACGCTGCCGCCGCTCGATATGCCGTCTTACGAAGCGACCGATGAGGGCATGCATTGCATCGTCATGCCCACCGGCCCCGCCGACAAGCAGGAGACCTGTTCGTTGTTCTTCGTCGAAGCGATCAACGCGGCTCGCGAGCGGATCTGGATCACCACGCCTTACCTCGTACCCGACGAAGCGGTGTTTTCGGCGCTGCGGCTAGCGGTGTTTCGCGGCGTGGACGTGCGCATCCTGATTCCGAGCCGGCGCGACCACTACGTCGTGTTCGAAGCCTCGAAGCTATATGCCTACGACTCGGTAAACGCCGGCATCCGCATCTTCCGCTACCGGCCCGGCTTCCTGCATCAGAAGGTGGTACTGATCGACACCGTTGCCGCGGCTATCGGCAGCGCGAATCTCGACAACCGCTCGTTCCGGTTGAACTTCGAGATCATGGTGCTGACCGTGGACCGCGGCTTCGCCACCGAAGTCGAAGCGATGCTCACGCGCGATTTCGCCGAATCCTACGAGATCGACCGTAACGAGTACCGCCAGGCGCCTGCGTTCAGACGCGTGACGATGCACGTTGCAAGATTGTTCTCGCCGATTCTCTAGGAGCCGACGGCGCGCGTGTCGCACAGGTGACGCCTCCCGCCCCTACAGCAGCTTCCCGATCTCGCCGGTGATCGCTTCGGGCTTGGTGACAGGCGCAAAGCGTTTGACGACCGTGCCGTCACGGCTCACCAGAAACTTGGTGAAATTCCACTTGATGCCCTCGAGGCCCAGCAGACCAGGCGCTTCACCGGTCAGATAGCGGTACAGCGGGTGGGCATTGGCACCGTTCACGTCGATCTTGTCGAACATCGGAAAGCTCACGCCGTAGTTCTTCTCGCAGAAGCTGCCGATCTGCGTGGCGTCGCCCGGTTCCTGTTTGCCGAACTGGTTGCAAGGGAAGCCGAGAATCTCGAAGTCGCGCCCCGCGTAGGTTTCGTACAGTTTCTGGAGCCCCGCGTATTGCGGAGTGAAGCCGCACTCGCTCGCCGTATTGACGATCAGCAGCACCTTGCCGCGATAGCGGTCAAGACTGACTTCCTCGCCGCCGAGTGTGCGCGCCGAGAACGAATAAATCGATGTCATGGGTCCTCTCCGTGTCGACCATGCAACATGGTTGCGAAAGGCGTCAGTCTAAGCTAAAAGCCCCGCTGGCACAGTTAGCCGAATGGCCGATGCCTGGTTGCCCTCCGGCGGTCTAAAATAGCGTTTTTTCCAAGCCGGCCTCCTCTTAGTGATCCGCTTTAACCAGTTCAGTCTCGCGCGTGGCACCAAGCCGCTCTTCGAACAAACCACCTTCACCCTGAACCCCGGCGAGAAAGCCGGGCTGGTCGGGGCGAACGGCGCGGGCAAGTCGACCCTGTTTGCCGTGCTGCTCGGCGAACTGCACGCGGACGGCGGCGATTTCTCCATGCCGCCCTCGTGGCAGATCGCCCATGTGGCGCAGGAAACCCCTGCCGTCGACAAGACCGCGCTCGCCTACACGCTGGACGGCGACGCTGCGTTGCGCGCCATTGAGGCAGCAATAGCCGCCGCCTCGGCCGCACACGACGGCGCCGCGGAAGGCGAAGCGCACGCCGCTTTTGCCGACGCCGACGGCTACACTGCCCCGGCGCGCGCCGAAGCGCTGCTGCTCGGCCTGGGCTTCACGCTCGAACAGACGCGCCTGCCGGTGGCGAGCTTCTCGGGTGGCTGGCGCATGCGCCTGAATCTCGCGCAGGCGCTGATGTGCCGCTCCGACCTGCTGCTGCTCGACGAGCCGACCAACCACCTGGATCTCGACGCCATCGTCTGGCTCGAAGACTGGCTGCATCGCTATCCGGGCACGCTGATCGTGATCTCCCACGATCGCGAGTTTCTCGATTCGGTCTGCAACGTCACGCTGCATCTCGAGCAACAGCAGATCAAGCGCTACGGCGGCAACTATTCGCAGTTCGAAATCCTGCGCGCGCAGCAGATCGCCCTGCAGCAGAGCTCGTATGAGAAGCAGCGGCGCACGGTCGAGCATCTGCAGAGCTATATCAACCGCTTCAAGGCGCAGGCCACCAAGGCGCGCCAGGCACAAAGCCGGGTGAAGGCGCTTGAAAAGATGGAACTGATTGCGCCGGCCCATGCGTCATCGCCGTTCACGTTCGAGTTCCGCACGCCGGACTCGGCGCCCAACCCGATGATGGTGATGGAGAGCGTGCGCTGCGGCTATCGCAACGAAAGCGGCGAGATTCCGATTGTCGAGCACGTCACCCTGTCGATCCAGAACGGCCAGCGCATCGGCCTGCTCGGCGCGAACGGCCAGGGTAAATCGACGCTCATCAAGACGCTCGCCGGCACGCTCGAGGCGCTCGGCGGCGACGTGCGCGAAGGCAAGGGGCTGCGCATCGGCTACTTCGCGCAGCATCAACTCGAAACGCTGCGCCCGCAAGACTCGGCGCTGCAGCATCTGGCCCGGCTTGCGCCCGACACGCGAGAGCAGGAGTTGCGCGACTATCTCGGCGGCTTCAATTTCTCCGGGGAAATGGCGACCGCCGCCATCGCACCGTTTTCGGGAGGCGAGAAAGCGCGTCTCGCGCTGGCGTTGGTGATCTGGCAAAAACCGAATCTGCTGCTGCTCGACGAGCCGACCAATCACCTGGATCTGGAAACGCGTCACGCGTTGACCATGGCGCTTGCCCAATTCGAAGGCACGCTGATCCTCGTCTCGCACGATCGCCACCTGTTGCGCGCCACAACCGATCAATTCATGCTGGTGGCGAAACACCGGCTGCAACCGTTCGACGGCGACCTCGACGATTACCGCGACTGGCTGCTGCAGCATGCCGCCGAACAGCGCGCCGCGCTGAAGGCCGGTAATGTCGGCAACACGGGAGGCGTAGCGAATGGCGGCAGTAGTAACAGTAGCGGCATGGGCGAAGACAACGCCGCAAACCGCAAGGAGCAGCGCCGTCAGGACGCCGAAACGCGCCAGAAACTCTCGTCCTTGAAGAAGCCGCTGCAAAACCGCATCAACAAGATCGAAAAGGAAATGGACGCACTGAACGCCGAAAAAGCGACGCTCGATGCGTTCGTCGCGGATCCGGCGAGTTACGATCCTGAACAGAAGACCAAACTGACGGAGGCAATCCGCCGTCAGGCGGATGTGAATGCGCGCCTCGAAGCGCTCGAAGCCGAATGGCTCGATACTCACGAGGAACTTGAACAGATCGGATAAGGACGCTGCGCCAGGCGCGCCGCCGTTTTCTAGAGAGAGAGGTTGGCATTGACGTCTCCCGCTGCATTGCATGGCCTGCGCGTCCTCGACCTGACGCGCCTGCTGCCCGGCCCAGTCGCGGCTCTGCGTCTCGCGGAAATGGGCGCGGATGTGCTGAAGATCGAAGCGCCGGGCGCTGGTGACCCGACCCGCACGATGCTGCAGGCCTCGAGTGACCGCGTCGCCGGCCGTCCCGGCGCCTTCTATCGCATGGTCAACCGCGGCAAACGCGAGACGCGCCTCGATCTCAAGTCCGAAGCGGGACGCACCGTGCTGCGCGCGCTGGCCCGGGAAGCGGACGTGCTGATCGAGAGCTTTCGGCCGGGCGTAATGGACCGGCTAGACATCGGCTACGACAACTTGAGCGTGCTCAATCCAAAGCTCGTCTACTGCGCTATCACTGGCTACGGCTCGACGGGCCCATTCGCCCGTCAAGCGGGCCACGATCTGAATTACGTCAGCTACGCAGGCGTCCTCGAGCAACTAGCGGCCCGTGACGGCGCACCGATCCTGCCGAACTTCCAGATTGCCGATCTGCTGGGCGGCGCCGCAAGCGCGGTCGAGCAGATTCTCGCCGCGCTCTGGCAGGTGGCGCGCGGTGGCAACGGCCGCTTCGTCGATGTTTCGATGACACACGCCAGCCACGCGAATAACTTCCTCGCCCACGTCTCGCTCGCCAACGACGGCGCCGCGCCGCCAGCCGGCGGCGGCCTGCTGAACGGCGGTGTGGCCTGCTACAACCTGTACCGGACGCAGGATGGCCGCTGGCTCGCGGTCGGGGCGCTCGAACTCAAGTTCTGGGAAACGTTATGCCACGCGCTCGACCGACCGGAGTGGGCGTACCGGCATTGGAGCGTCGGCCAGGCCATCGGCGGACCCGATGCGCTCGCGCTGATACAGGACATGGTCACCCTGATCGCTGGCCGGCCATTGGAAGATTGGGTGCGCTTGCTGGAACCGCTCGATTGCTGCGTATCGCCAGTGCTGACGCCAGCGGAGGCCGCACAGCATCCGCTCTTCAATCCTGACGCTGAACCCGGCGCAGACGAAGAAGCCAGTGAAGCGGCGGATGATAGAGATGGGCTGCCAGGCTAGAGGCGAATCGAATCAGAAGCCTCAGGCACAGAACACCCCCAAGTCGGCGCCAACACCGCCGCCCGCCGCGTTTAGCGCCGCGGCAAAGTCTGGCGCGGGGCCCGTTCGTCGTCGTGCAGCATGTATTTGCGTCCTTCGACGTGACGGTCGATGGTGGCGCGCACTTCATCTGCGGTGACGTTTTCGGCCA
>NZ_JAMFSB010000232.1 GCF_026225065.1 Paraburkholderia sp.
ACCTCAACCGTGGACGAGGCGTTCCATTGATGTTTGGCCTCTTTCTCGGCATCGCGGTCGCGATGGACTATGCGCTGAAGAGGACGCGTTGGGGGCGCTCGATGCATGCGGTTGGTGGTAATCACGAAGCGGCTCGGCGGGCGGGTATCAATGTTGGCGCTATTTACACCAGCGCGTTTGTGTTGTGCGCGAGTCTTGCGGCGCTGGGCGGCGTACTGACCGCGGCGCGGCTCGCTTCGGCCAGTCAACAGGCGGGCACCGGTGACGTCAATCTGAACGCTATCGCGGCGGCGGTGATCGGCGGCACCAGTCTGTTCGGGGGGCGCGGCAGTGCGTATTCGGCGGTGCTGGGGATTATTGTGATCCAGTCGATTGCGAGTGGTTTGACGTTGCTGAATCTGTCGTCGTCGCTGCGTTTCATGATCACCGGCGCGGTGCTGGCGATCGCGGTGATCGTCGACTCGCTGGCGCGTCAGTCCCGCGTTTCACATGGCCGTGCGTAAATCCAGGAATCGAGGAGTATTCAATGTCTGAATCCATCAAAGGAAAGGTCGCCGCCATCACAGGTGCGGCCTCGGGTATCGGCCTCGCATGCGCGCGAGCACTGCTCGCGGAGGGCGTGAAAGTCGTGCTGATCGACCGCGCGCAGGACCGGCTCGCGCAACTCTGCGCGGAGCTGGGACCGAACGCTTTTCCGCTAGTCGTCGATCTGCTGCAGCCCGCGGAAGTTTCGGGGATCCTGCCGAAGATCCTCGACCTCGCCGGCGGCCTCGATATCTTCCACGCCAATGCCGGCGCCTACGTCGGCGGTGAAATAAAGGACGGCAATCCGGACGAGTGGGACCGCATGCTGAACCTGAACATCAATGCCGCGTTCCGTTCGGTCCACGCCGTGCTGCCGCATCTGGTCGCGCAGAAATCGGGCGATATCGTCTTTACCAGTTCGATCGCGGGGATCGTCCCGGTAGTGTGGGAGCCGATCTACACCGCCTCGAAATTCGCGGTACAGGCCTTTGTCCACACAACCCGGCGCCAGCTCTCGAAACACGGCGTACGGGTCGGCGCGGTGGCGCCCGGACCGGTTGTCACGGCGTTGCTCGACGACTGGCCGAAGGCGAAGATGGACGAGGCGCTCGCTTCGGGCAGCCTGATGCAGCCGAACGAAGTCGCAGAAGCGGTGCTCTTCATGCTGACGCGGCCCCGTAATGTGACCATTCGCGATATCGTGATACTTCCGAATAGCGTCGATCTGTGACTATGACTTCTGAAAATCCAACCTCCAACGCGTCAGGCAGCGCGCAAGATGCCCGCTACGTCGTCGGCGTGGACGTCGGCACGGGCAGCGCCCGCGCCGGAATCTTCGACCTCGCCGGCCACATGGTGGCTACGGCAAAACGCGACATCACGCTGTTCCACGCGAGCGGCTCGATTGTCGAGCAGTCGAGCGCCGAGATCTGGAACGCCGTGTGCGATTCCGTGAAGGAGGCGCTGGCGCAGGCTGCGGTGTCGCCCGATCAGATCGCCGGGATCGGCTTCGACGCCACCTGCTCGCTCGTCGTGCTGGGCGAGGGTGGGCAATCGTTGCCTGTGGGGCCGTCGGAGCAGGTTGAGCGCGACATCATCGTCTGGATGGATCATCGTGCGCTTGAGCAGGCCGAGCGCATCAACGCGGGCGGCCACGAGGTGCTGAAGTTTGTCGGTGGCAAGATTTCTCCAGAGATGGAGACGCCGAAGCTGCTGTGGCTGCTCGAGAACAGGCCGAAGGTTTTCGCGGCCGCGTGGCAGTTCTTCGATCTGACCGACTTCCTCACCTGGCGCGCGACCGGGGATCTCTCCCGCTCCACCTGTACGGTCACCTGCAAATGGACCTATCTGGCGCATGAGCGGCGCTGGGACGAGAGTTACTTTCGCAGCGTCGGCCTGGGCGTGCTGGCGGACGAGGGTTTTGCGCGTATCGGCCAGAGTGTCGTCGACGCGGGGACGCCGTTGGGCAGCGGACTGACGGCAAAGGCTGCCGCAGAACTCGGCCTACGCAGCGGAACGCCGGTCGCCACGGGCGTGATCGATGCGCATGCCGGCGGCATCTGCACGGTCGGCGCCGATGGCGCGCCCGAGTCGTGCCTCGCCTACGTCTTCGGCACCTCATCGTGCACGATGACGACGACCCGAGCTCCCGTGTTCGTGCCCGGCGTGTGGGGGCCTTATTTTTCGGCGATGGTGCCGGACGCATGGCTTAACGAGGGCGGTCAATCGGTGGCGGGTGCTGCGATCGAACGGCTGATTTCGATGCATCCCGCAGCCTCCGATGCCCGAAGCCGCGCGGAGCAGGAGGGCCAGTCCTTGCCCACCTTGCTCGCCTCCCTTGCCGCGCAGGCGGCGGACAATTTGTCCGGGGTAGTGGCGATGGCTGACGGCCTGCATGTCGTTCCTGAGTTCCTCGGAAACCGTGCGCCGTTCGCCGATCCTCACGCCAGAGCCGTGATTGCAGGGCTTGGAATGGAGGACGACCTGGACAGCCTGGTCGCGCTCTATATAGCCGGCATTTGCAGTATCGGTTACGGCCTGCGCCAGATCATCGAAGTACAGGCTGCAGCCGGTGCGCCGATCGAGCGCGTGGTAATCAGCGGCGGGGCGGGGCGGCTCGATCTGGTTCGCCAACTGCTCGCCGATGCGACCGGCAAGCCCGTGCTGGCCATCCAGGCAGAAGAGCCCGTTCTGCTCGGCGCTGCCATGCTGGGCGGTGTGGCGGGCGGACAGTTCGACGACGTGCGCTCGGCGATGGCGCGGATGTCGCAGATCAGCAAGACCTACGAGCCGGCGACAGACGATGTCGCAGAACGCCACGATTCCCGGTTCCGCGCGTTCAAGCAGTTGCAGAACGTGGCCAGAGAAATCCGCTAGATCCGCAATGAGAAGATCGCATCCTTCGAACACGTGAAGCGCGCACGCGGCTAGAATGCTCGCCGGGTCTTTGGCCCGGCACTCCTGCTTCGGAGAGCCGGCTCAAGACCGGCCCTGGACACGAAGAAGGAGACCTCATGGCAAGCCCCGACCCATCTGGGTCCGTCACGTCCGCTCACGGTGCAGCAGTGCAGCAGTGCTGGATGCCGGCACGATTTCCGCGCGGCTCGACCGCTTGCCCGCCACGCGTTCCATCTGGAAACTCGTGGTCCTGCTGAGCCTCGGCTTCCTCTTCGAACTCTACGACCTGCTCTACACCGGCTATGTCGCGCCGGGTCTCGTCAAAAGCGGGCTGCTGACGGCGACCACCCATGGCCTGTTCGGTACGACCGGTGTCGCGAGCTTTATCGCCGCGCTGTTCGCCGGCCTGTTTATCGGCACTATTGCGTGCGGATTTCTCGCCGACCGCTTTGGCCGCCGCGCGGTCTTCACGTATTCGCTGCTGTGGTACACCGTCGCCAACGTCGTGAGTATGCAATCCCGACACTACCCTGTTGCTGCTTACCCTGACCGTCCAGGTAAGTGAAGCCGAGTGTCAGCGTGCCGGACGCGCCGGCTGTGCCGGGGTCGTAGGTCAGCGCCAGATCACACGGGTTCTGCGCATTGACGCTTGCGCACGAAAACGACGGCGAAGCGGCGCTCCATCCCGAAGGCAACGTTGAAAGGCCCGTGGTAACCGTCAACGCTGTCGCGCTAACGCCATCCGGTACGCCGAACGCGACCGTGACCGGTGTGCTGCTGTTGAGCGGTACATTGCTGAGGGTATTGGCGGTGACGGCTGTCGACACGGTGGACGCGCTCGGTGCCGTGACACCCGAACCGGATGAGCGACTCTCCCCCCCATGGCACGCACTGAGCGCCAGGATCGACAACGGCAGCAGGATCCACTTCACGATCTTCATTTTTCTCTCCCCGATTTCGTTTCTTTCCGCCGAAATTTTTGATAGCCGGCCCGTATCGGCTGATCGCTGAATTTGGCCTCAACGCCCGGGGGAAAGGCAATCTTTAATCTGGACGTTTGGTTACCAAGTATTCGTGGGTTTGCGGTGTTGCTGGCAGAAGCTTTAAATGGCCGATGAAAAGCCCCAGCAAGCGCACTCTTTCGTTACAGGCCCAATCTTTGAGCGCCCTCGGGAGACGAAAAAATATCGAGTTCACCGATTGCTAACGATTCCGGCATCGATGTCGAGTGGCCGGAACTGGCTCGATAGCAGCCGCCGCGACCGGGGACGTGGGCGCGGACGTAGTCCGCTGTCGCCCGCGTAGGTCTCCGATGAAACTGACAAGGTGCACAGCACGCGTGTCGGACGTATAAGCGTCCCGCGCGTGATGCGGCGGATGCGTTCTCGCAAATCAGCAAGTCCTGCAGCCGAAGCAGCCGACGCCTGTTCCGCAAGTTGCTTACCAAAACATAGATGGCAAGTGCGCGTCGTCGATGATTGGCCTGTCGCGGGACACGACCGACCTAGTCTTGCGTCTTCCCGGAACCGATTTTGTCCAACGACGACAAAACATCCTCTGGCAAGTGAAGGTTTACGCTTTTAATGTTCTGCTTCAGATGCTCGACTGATGAGGTACCGGGTATCAGGAGGATGTTCGGCGAGCGCTGTAACAACCATGCAAGGGCTACCTGCATTGGTGTCGCTTCGCATTGGTCTGCAGCGTGGCTCAGTGCATCGGCCTGCAGCGGGGAGAAGCCGCCGAGCGGAAAAAACGGGACATAGGCGATGCCATCTTCTGCAAGACTGTCAATCAGCGTGTCATCGTTTCGATGAGCAAGGTTGTACATGTTCTGCACGCACGCAATGCTCGTAATCGCGCGGCCCTGTGCCACCTGCTGTGCGGTCACATTGCTCAGCCCAATGTTACGAATCAAGCCTTTCGTCTGAAGCTCCGCGAGCGCCGTCAAAGGCTCTTCGATGTCACCCTCAGTCGGTGCTGCGACGTCGAACATCACACGAAGGTTCACGACGTCCAGCGTATCGAGACCGAGATTGCGAAGGTTGTCATGCACCGCCGACTCCAGTTCGGCCGCCGATGACGCAACGTTCCACGAGGCATCGCTACCCCGGCTGGCCCCTACCTTCGTGACAATAGTGAGAGCGTCAGGATAGGGATGGAGCGCCTCGCGGATAAGCTGATTTGTAACGTGTGGGCCATAGAAATCGCTCGTGTCAATGTGCGTGATTCCGCTTTCAACAACGGCACGAAGCACTACTATCGCTGCGGCGCGGTCTTTCGGTGGGCCGAAAACGTGAGGACCCGCTAGCTGCATCGCGCCGTAGCCCATGCGCGTAACAGACAGGTCGCCAAGTTGAAAAATACCAGCTCGCGTAACTTCAGCCATTGATGCACTCCTTCTTTCGGTTTGTTGTTTCCGTAGCTGCAAGATGTTCGGATAGAATACGAATAATCATTCAGATTGTGAATTCGCATATGCGGACAGATAACGGACAGGGGCTGGACGCCCGCAAACAGCCGCAGCAGGCGCGTTCCCAGGCTACCGTGGACGCGATTTTCGATGCGACTATTCAGGTTTTGCTGGCTGAGGGCTTGCAGCGACTTACCACTATCCGGGTGGCCGAAAGAGCCGGCGTATCTGTCGGAACGCTTTATCAGTATTTTCCTCAAAAGCAGGCGCTTCTTTTTGCCGTGCTGCAGCGGCATCTGGAAAGGGTGGTGACAGCGATCGAGGATGCCACTGCGTCAGCGCATAACGCGTGTTTGTCGACGATGGTGAAGGCTGTGGTTGCAGCATTCGTGAAAGCAAAAACGGAGAACCTGGACGAATCGCGTGCTCTATATGCGGTTGCCCTCGAACTCGACTCACGCGGCTACGTTCGCGAAGTGGAGGCTCGCAACCGCGCGGCGCTAGAGGCTATGCTGAAGACGGCTTCCGATGCGCATTTTGACGACATTTCCACGACCATTTTCATGTTCACGGGAGCATTGGTCGGCCCCATACGTTTGCTGCTTGAGGGGAAGTCGCCGCAATCAGTGATCCGCAAGCTTCGCGGTCAACTTGAGTCGCTCTGTCTAGGGTATCTCGAACGCGAGGCGCGTCCAAAGTGTTCGGCGAACTAGTCGCAACCGTTGCAGGAAAGCCGAATATGCCAGTTAACCGGCTTCTAGAGACAGGCCCCACCTGATTTTCGTCTGGTGGCACGGCGCCCGGCCGTAGCAACCTTGCAAGCGGACACTCAGAGGAATCGGACGACTGTCTCAAAGTGTTTAAGACAGTATGACTTTCCGTGAGGCAAAGGCTGGTCCGCCGTGAGGGAATCTAACGCGGGTTAGCATTGCCAGAGCCGCAAGGTGTGCATAGCGCCACACCTCGGCGATTTCCGGCACGGAGGCCAGCATGGAAAACGATAGCACGGTGTACGTCGGCCTAGACGTCCACAAGGATTCGATCACGGTCGCCTATGCTCTCGGCACGGACGAGGTCGAACTGCCCGGCAAGATCGGTACGACGAAGACGGATATCGATCGCCTGTGCAAACGTCTTCAATCGAAGGCGCGCCACATACGCGTCGTCTACGAGGCAGGACCATGTGGCTACGGCCTTTACCGGCAACTGCTCCAGAAGGGTTTCGACTGTATGGTGTGCGCACCGTCGTTGATTCCCAGAAAGCCCGGCGAGCGCGTCAAGACGGATCGGCGCGATGCGGTCAAGCTTGTACGCTCCCTACGGGCTGGGGACCTGTCAGAGGTGCACGTGCCGACCGTCGAGGACGAGGCGTTTCGTGACCTGGCCCGTGCATGGATGATGGCCAAAGACGATTTGAGGCAGGCGCGGCAACGGCTTAAATCGTTTCTGCTGGCACACGACGTACGCTATGTCGGTCACGCCGACTGGGGACCTGCTCACCGGCGCTGGGTAAGCCAGTATGCGTTTGGCAGCGAATGGCAGCAATTCGCATTTGAGGAGCTGCGGCGTACGATTGAGGACCGGCTCGCACAATGCCAGCGCGTTGAAGCCGCCTTGCGTGAGGCGGTGACGACCTGGCGATTCTATCCGGCCGTCCTGGGTCTGCAGGCCATGCGCGGTGTGCAGTTCACCACGGCCGTTGGAATGCTCGCCGAACTTGGAGATTTGTGCCGCTTTGACCATCCGCGCCAATTGATGGCGTGGCTCGGCGTCACCCCGTCAGAACACTCATCGGGTGACAAGCGACGGCGGGGAAGCATCACCAAGACCGGCAACGGCTATGCAAGAAAGCTGCTCGTGGAAGCTGCGTGGAGCTACCGGCACCCTGCACGTGTAAGCGCCGACATCCAGCGTCGGCACGAAGGCATTCCGAAGGCCATCATTGATCGCGCCTGGGACGCGCAAATTCGACTGTGTCGCCGATACCGGAGGCTGGCCGCGCGTGGCAAGAATGCCAACACTACGGTCGTGGCCGTCGCCCGTGAACTGTCGGGCTTCATCTGGGACATCGGGCGCCTGGCGATGTCGCTCGCATTGCCTCGTAGCGCAGCGGGGCTCTGATTACGAAAGGACGGCACTCACCCGATGCTCCACGAGTTTCCTGAAGGCGGCGTAGCCCGGTTACACGAGTAACCCGCGGCACAACCCGGCAACGGATATCACCCGATTTGCGGCTTAAGAATGCGGCAGGCTCATGAGACGGTCCACTGTAATGCGGTAACCAACCCGCGGATATCAGGATGATTCACCGTCGAGATTTACTGCTACGCCGCCCTCAGGGAATTCATTTGAACATAAGAAACATACAAACCATATGTTCCGATTGACACGGAAAGTCATATCGGGTTGTAGGACGCCTGCCCTGATCCGTCGGCACGTCAACTCGCCCAGACGCCAGCGGGCAGGCGTCCTACAAGCCCCAAGGGAGGAAACCGCGGAGTGCTCCGACAT
>NZ_JAMFSB010000233.1 GCF_026225065.1 Paraburkholderia sp.
CGTCGTTGGCAACTGGCACAGCATCAGAGCCTGTTGGACATCGGGTGCGGCCAATGTCACTGGAGCCGCCTGCTTGCGCCACGTATGGCTGTCGGCGCACAAGTGACGGCCTTTGATCGAGATGTCAAATGGGCTGCAGGTGACCCTTCGATTTCGACGGCGTTTGCAGCGTTCGGGGCGAAGGTGCAGTTTCAACAGGGCGATGCACACGCATTGCCATTCGACGATGACAGCTTCGATGTAGTGACCTGCCAGACTGTGCTGATGCACCTTGCTGATCCACTCGCGGCGTTACTGGAAATGCGTCGCGTGGTGCGGCCCGGCGGAATTGTTATCTGTACCGAACCATGCAATCTGGCGCAATTTGCTCTGTCAAACGCGACGACAACTGACCTTTCGATAGACGAGTTGTGTGACGCGTTTCGTTATGCGTTGCTTTGCGAGCGGGGTAAGCGCGCCTCTGAAGAGGGCAGCCTATCACTTGGTGATCGCTTACCGCGTTTGTTTCAATTGGCCGGTTTGTCCGGCATCCAGACCTATCTTTCAGATAAAGCCTCACCGATCTTGCCCCCTTACCAGGATCACGAAACCCGCGTGAACCTGGCTGAATTGATTGCCGCACACGAAGACGCACGCGCGGGTTTGTGGGAGAGCCAGGTTGACGACTGGATCGCGGCACTTAATGACGTCGAGGCGCAGGCATTGGTGGCGCGCATCCACGCAGAACGTCCTGAAGGCCAAAGAAAGTTGCAGGCAATGATCGAAGCCCAAAGCTATTGGGACAGTGGTGCGACGCTGACTTATCTGGTATCAGCAAGCAAATAACGGAGACGAGCGCGGGCGCATCGCCCGCGCACTCGGCGAACCGGGATTGCGCGACAGCGGAGCCGGAGAGGCTCAGGCGGACAACCCCCTGAGCCCTTCGTCGTCGGACCGGGTTCGGCCATTTTGAGATGTTCGACACGAGACAGCCAATCGTTAACAATCGGCGCGTAGGTGCCCGATATGGCGGGCACGATAAATCGGACTCTGCCACATGGACAAGAATGTAGACGAGCTAATAGCTGAGTTGGCCGAACGAGGTGTGCAGCTACCGAAAGGTACCGTCAGAATCGGCGGTTTTGGCGATTCGGAGGCGCTTTCAGAATCGCTCGTTGCTCTCATCCTCACTGGCGTAAAGCGCGGTACTTGCACCCTGGTTTGGTCTTGGGATTTCGACGGTGAGACCCTTCCTGACGTCGGGGACATGGAGATCGTGCTTGATTGGCATGATCGGCCAATGTTCGTGCGACGAACCACGGAGGTGGAAGTCGTCCCGTTTGATGCTGTGACCGCCGATTTCGCAGCCTGCGAAGGCGAAGGTGATCGTTCGCTATCGCATTGGCAAACGGAACACTGGCGATTCTTTACCGACGAGTGCCAGCGAATTGGCCGGACGGTTGATAAATCGATGCCTCTCGTATGCGAGAGATTTGAGGTCCTTCACACGTTCGCCTGAGCACGCGATCCGAATGGACTGCTGCCCTGACCAAGCATCACGCCAGAATCGCGTGCCACAGATAGCGTGTCGACAAAGAACGACTGGTAAGGGTCATTCGAGAGCGTCGTAGAAGAGCCCTCGCCCAATATTTTCCGTTCTATATTATCCGCTGCGTTTTCAAGACTTTCTTCGGAGCATTCAATGCGAATCAGGACCACTTATTTGAAAGTGAAGGACATGCAGCAGAGCGTGAGGTTCTGGGAGACTCTACTGGAACGCACGCCGAACCGTAAGTCGGAGAAATGGACGGAATTTTCCGTAGGGGAAGTCCGCTTCGGGCTTTTGCTAAATGATTTCGGCGACGAGTTCACCGGCAGCGGGTGCGTACCGGTATTCGAATTCGACGTACCCGATTTGCATATTTTTTTGAATCGCGCCAAGGCACTCGGAGCAACTGTCGTTCTCGACGGACTCAATGACGAAACCATGAAGAGCATTGTTTTGACTAGCCCCGACGGTCACGAATTCGAACTTTGCGCTTGCGACGACTAGCTCCTTGTTTATCTCCGTTGACCTCCCTAGACAGTAGCCAGCCAGATACAGCCCGTCGACAAGCCAAGCCCAATCGCCGACAATTTAATCCACCATCATTCCGATGACGTCCTCAACAATATTGACCTCTCCAAATCTGCCTACGTCGTTTGAAACGGGCCGCCTCGTCGTCAGGTGTCCTCGGTCTGGTGACGGTCCCGACTTGTTTGACGCGACCGTCGACGCACTGACGGAACTGAGGCGCTTCCCAGCGTCGTTGCCATGGGCGCTCGAAACACCATCAATTGATACGTCCGAATCGTTTTGCCTTGCGGGCTCCGCAAATTTTCAAGCCAGAAAGGACTTTCCGTTTTTGTTTATCGATAAGACGTCGCGCATGGTTGTGGGTAGCGGCGGTCTTCACCGGCCAAGATGGGCCGTCCCAGTTTTTGAACTCGGTTTCTGGGGAAGATCGTCGCATGTCGGGCGCGGCCTGTTCAGTGAAGCCGCCGACGGCTTGGCAAATTATGCTTTCGTCAATTTCGGGGCAATGCGAGTCGAAGCGATCTGCGACGATTTGAACGAAAGAAGCATTCGACTTTGCGAGCGCATCGGAATGCAATTAGAAGGCGTGTTGCGGCAGGAACGGCGCGCTCCGGACGGTAGTTTGCGAAACACGCGAATCTACTCAAAACTAGCTTGAACTTGCGCTCGGGTAAGGCGCCCCTCGCCCACAAGCGATCGTTGGCCGGGTCAGCGGTTCACCGATCCGCCTGCTGCACTTCGGGCGCCAGCCAGCGATTTATCGCGCCAATCCGGCCACGCGTAGCCACGTCACAAGCGCAACAGGGTCGCGCCGGTCATCGGCAAAGCCGATCACGCCATCTGGACGCACCGCGAAGAGCGCGCCTGTGCCTGGTTCCCAGATCGTGCTTGCGTGGTTGAGCGAATCCACAAGCGTCGGCGTGCCGCCGTCCTCCGGCACCGCAATGCCAGGCGACAGCACACGGACCGCGTGAACACCAGCGGCGGCAGCGAGGCCGACGTCGAGTACCGGCCCCCAACCTTCGCCAAACGCCAACAGCGTGGCCTGCGGTCCGCGAAAGACGTCGAACAGGCGCAATGACCTGCCCTCGCGATCGACCAGGCCCGGCACGTCTGGCGCACGATCACCGGCGCGCAGGCTACCAGGCGCCGAGCGCAGTTCGTGCGCAAGCGGCGATTCCCGATAGCTGATGCCGAGTTGGGACGTGTCCTCCGTTCGCGCGATGAGGCCCTGCGTTTTCGAGGAAAGCGTCGTGGCAGCCAACCGCGTCGAAAGTTCGAGGACATGTCGCGCCACCGGTAGCCGCTCGGCCTCGTAACTGTCGAGCAACGCACTGTCGGCCCCCCGCTGCACCGCCGCCAGCTTCCAGCCAAGGTTGAAGGCGTCCTGTATCCCGGTGTTCATGCCTTGTCCGCCGGCGGGTGTATGCACATGCGCCGCGTCACCGGCGACAAAGACGCGCCCCGCACGATACCGGTCGACCATGCGAACGTTCGCACGCCACAGCGAAGTCCAGTCCGGCCTCGACAGGCGGATGTCGCTGCGGCCCGTGTAACGCTCGACCAGTTGCTGGAAGTTCTCCAGGGTGGGCGAATCGGGCGATTTCGGACCGATTGCGATCTGCAACTGGAATGCCTCGGTACCGGCCAGCGGCGCCATCGCAAGAAAACCTCCGCCTTCAGGGCGCCACACGTGCCAATGTGCACGGTCTACCCCTTCGACATGCAGGTCGCCGACCAACATGCGCATGTCCTCATGCGTCTCGCCGAGGAAGCCCAGCTTGACGATGCGCCGCACGGTACTGCGCCCGCCGTCGCAACCCACCAGCCAGGCCAATTCGACCTCGTCGGTGCCTCCGGCGTGCTCGAGTTTCGCGCGCACGGCGTCGTTGGTCACTTCAGCGTCGACGAGCGCCGTTCCGTATTCGACGCGACCGCCGAGCGCTTCAAGGCGGCCGCGCAGCACGGCTTCGGTGCGCCACTGCGGGATCAGGACGGGTGCTGGCCAAGGTACGTCGGGTCGTTGAGCGGGCACGGGGCGAGGCACGTCGAGAAAGCCGCCATCGGCCGTGTGCTGTCGATAGGGCAAGCCGACAAGACCCGAACTCACAATCTCATCGACGATGCCCAACCGGTCGAACACTTCGAGCGTGCGCGGTTGCACACCCTTGGCGCGTGAGCCGGCGAAGGGGCCTTCAGCCGAATCGACGATCCGGAACGAAACCCCTCGCACGGCAAGCTCACAGGCGAGGGTCAAGCCGGTTGGACCTGCCCCGACGATCATGACAGTGGACATCGATGTGGTCTCCGTTAAAAGTAAGGAGGCGCAACCAAAACGGCCCTACTCGATGATGACTAGCGATACGCTACCTGAGACTTGGCCGTCAGTCTTTTACGCGTGACCGCTTCGAGAACGTTCACGAATTCCGATGCTGCAGGAGAGATATCTGTACCGGTGAGAATGCGCAGTTCAAGCGCCGGCAATCGCGGCAGCTCAGAATCGAGCCGTCTTATTCCATCAGGAATGCCATGCATTGTCCGGACAGTCACGCCGAGGCCAAAACGCACTGCGGCCCATAAGCCAGACAGGCTTGGCGTCGTAAGGGACAAACGCCAGCGGACGGCGGCCGCATCCAGTGCCTGAAGGGCGGCTTGCCGGAACAGACACGGGTGATTGAAAAGCACAAGCGGAAGACCGTCCTGATACCCGAGAGCTACCTCTGCAGCATCGTCCCGCCCGAACCAGAACATCGGCATGGATGCGAGCAGTTCACCCGACCTCGCGCGCCCCGCTTCCGCAAACGCAAGCGCGATATCGAGCCGTCCCGCCCTGACCTCTTCCTCCAAGGCATAGTTACGCCCCGCGCGGACCTCGACATGCACGTTCGGCTGCAATTTCGAAAAGCGGGCGATTGCATCAGGCATGACATCCTCGAAGAAATCCTGCGGCAATCCCAGCCGGATAGCCGGCGCCGCGACCGTCGCACCCAGCGTCGCGCCTGCTTCGTCATGCATGGCAACGATCCGCCGCGCATACGCCAGAAGTGTTTCACCTGCCTCGGTAGGCACAAGTCCCCGGCCGTTGCGCTGGAACAGGATGTGGCCTGCCTGTTCCTCAAGGCGTTTCAACTGCATGCTGACGGCTGATTGCGACCGCCCGAGCTGGACAGCTGCACGCGCGAAGCTGCCCAGTTCGGTGCCGACCACCATGGTACGTAGCGCTTCGATGTCGAAATGTGGCCTCATCTATCTGAATCCTTGAAGTGTCACTTCATATATATCCGTTAGACGAAATGGTAGTCGTTGATCAGAATCATGGGCAACTAAAAAAGGAACAAGCCATGAATACATCGACGGCTATTGGCTTCATCGGCATTGGCACCATGGGCGAGCCGATGGCAAGCAATCTTGTCCGCGCGGGCATCCCGCTGACGGTGTGGAATCGGTCAGCGGAACGTTGCGAACCTCTGTCGCGAGCTGGCGCTACGGTCGCGCAGGAAGCGGCTGACGTGTTCGCGAGATGCGACACGATCATCCTGATGTTGGCCAACGGTGCGGCCATTGATGCCGTGCTTGGCCGCGGCACGCCCGAGTTTGTTGCGCGTGTCGCAGGGCGCAGGCTGGTCGCCATGGGAACGGTGTCTCCGGGTTATTCGGAGGCTTTGGCGGCAGATATCCGCGCAGCCGGTGGTCACTATGTGGAGGCGCCGGTCTCCGGTTCACGCAAGCCGGCCGAAGCGGGACAGCTTGTCGCCATGCTCGCGGGCGACGATGAAGACCTCGCCGCTGTCCGCCCGTTGATGGCGGCGATGTGCCGGGAATGTTTCGAATGCGGTCCGGTGCCGTCAGCCTTGCGCATGAAGCTCGCGGTGAACGTCTTTCTGATCACGATGGTCACCGGCCTTACCGAAGCTGCGCATTTTGCTGAGCGTCACGGTCTCGATATGGAGCGTTTCGCGGCCATTCTCAGTGCCGGTCCGATGGCGAGCGATGTATCTCGAGTCAAGGCCGCCAAGCTGGTACAGCGCGACTTCGCTCGCCAGGCCGGCATTTCCGACGTGCTGAAAAACAGTCGGTTGATCGTCGAGGCGGCCCGCGAGGCGGCGGTTGCAGCGCCGCTCATGGAAACATGCTTCTCACTCTATGGTGAAACCGAAGCCTTGGGCTTTGGTGAGGAAGACATGGCAGCCGTCGTCCGGGCATTCGAAGCGCGTACGTCCAATCGGATCGGATCGGATCGGATCGGATCGGATCGGATCGGATCGGTAATAATTTCGGCAACCTGATTATGCTGTCGCGCACAAAAATGGCTTTATTTTCCGCATTTTCATTGCGCCTCCTTCGCACTCTTGATGAAATTCTATTCAGTCATTCCTGTTGATATTTTGTAAATAGATGATATAAACAAAACCACGCATCGGTCTGCATCGACAACGCTCATTAAAGCGGGCGCAATTATGCAAAGGAACGTGTGGAGTCTCGGTTTTGGCGGGATAGCAATCCTCACCGGTGCGATGCCGGTGGGCGCGGATGCCGCGTGTTCGGCGACAGCGCCGGTCAGCAATACCACCGTTACCTGCTCTGGCGCAGGCATATCGGCCGTCGTTGCCGCGACGGGAAGCACCAACGTCACTATCAATATCGACTCAACGGCAACTGGCAGTTTCTCATTGCCAGGAACGCCGACACCATTCACGGTTGAAACCTCCAGCGCGATCACCAACAACGGCACGCTCTCCCTGTCCGGCAACGGCACAGGTGTGGCGAACCGCGGTGCGGTACTGATCGGCATGAACAACGGCAATACGATCACCAACGGCGCGACAGGAGTAATCTCCACGACGGGTGCCTACAACGACGGTCTCGCAGCGAACGGTAACAACAACACGCTGATCAACAACGGCAAGATCACAACGACGGGCAACAACTCGTATGGCATGACCGCCGCGTGGGGGCAGAGCAACGCTGGCGCTTCGGGTAATACCCTCACCAACACAGGGACAGTCTCCACGGCGGGCAGCAACGCGCGCGCCGCGTCGCTACTGGGTGGTAGCGGCACGATTAACAACAGCGGCACGCTGACCTCGAGCGGCAAGGACAGTCCGGCTGTCTACATGCAAGGCAACAACGACACGCTGATCAACAGCGGCAAGATCCAGACTACAGGCACCGCGACGAGCAGCGGCAGCGTCGACGCGGTCGTGTCGAACACCCTCGGTACATCGTTCACCGCGACGATCACGAACCAGGCGGGTGGGCAGATCATCAGCAACAACGGCATCGGCGTGCGCTCGACCAACGGCAATACGACGATCACGAACGCCGGGCTCATTCAAGGAGGCGGTGGCACCGCGATCAAAGGTGGCAACGGCAACGTCACCTTGAACCTGCAGACCGGCTCGCAGATCATCGGCACAGCCGATGGCGGCGGCGGGACGAACGTGGTGAACCTGCAAGGCTCAGGCACCGCGTCGAACGCATTCGTCAACTTCCAGAGCCTGACGATGGCGGGCGACGACTGGACCTGGGCGGGCACGGGCACGTTCTCAAGCGCCCTCGTGCAGAGCGGCACGCTGAACCTGACAGGCACGCTCGGCACGACCACGGCATCGGTTGTCGCGACGGTCAACAGCGGTGCGACCCTGCAGGCCAATGCGTCGAACCTGCCACTCTCGGTGACAGATAACGGACTTGTGCGCTTTCAGCAGGACAGCGCGGGCACGTACACCGGCCTGATCGCCGGCGCGGGCGCAGTGGAGAAGACCGGCGCAGGCACGCTGAGTTTGTCCCCGGCCGCGGCGGGCGGCAACACCTATTCAGGCGGCACGACGATCACGCAAGGCACGCTGTCAGTCGCGGCGGACAATGCGCTTGGCGCGTCATCCGGCGGGTTGACGTTCAACGGCGGCACGCTGCAGTTCGACAGTGCGTTCAATCTCGCGTCGAGCCGTGCTCTCTCGATCACCTCGAACAATGGCGCGATCGACACGCAGGGCTACGACTCGACGATCACGCAGAACATCACAGGCGCAGGCTCGCTGACGAAGCTCGGCTCCGGGGCGCTGACGCTTAATAGTGCGAACAGTTATATGGGTGGCACGAACGTGAATGCGGGCACGCTTATCGTCGGCGACGGCACGAGCGCATCGGCGGCGCTGTCCGGCGGCGGCCCGGTAACGGTCGCCTCGGGCGCGACGCTTGGCGGCTACGGCAGCGTGACAGGCAACGTGACGAACAGCGGCACGATTTCCGTAGCGAATGCGCTCGCCAGTCTTTCGGGCAGTTCGACCGGCAACTTCCAGATCAACGGCAATCTGACGAATGCGGGCCTCGTGCAGCTCGGCGGCAGTGGCATCGGCAATACGTTGACGGTCGCGGGCAACTATGTCGGCCAGAACGCAACGGTCGCGCTGAACACGTATCTGGCCGGAGACGGCGCAGCGTCGGACAAGCTGGTGATCAATGGCGGCGCGGCAAGCGGTACGAGCGCGCTGAAGGTGACGAATGTCGGCGGCCCTGGTGCGCTGACCCCCACGGACGGCATCCAGGTCGTGCAGGCAACCAACGGCGCGACGACGGCCGCGAGCGCATTCACGCTGACCGGTGGATCGGTCAGTGCGGGCGCCTATACGTATTACCTCGCAAAAGGCGGCACGTCGGCGGGGACGAGCGACAGTTGGTATCTGCGCAACACGGTGCCGCCGAAGCCGCAGCCGCTGACATCGCAACCGGGTCAGCCTGGTCAGCCAGCTCCAACGCCCCAATCACCTATCGTCGCGGAGGGCACGCCGCTCACCATCGCGCAGGCCGTTGCCGATGCCGCCCCCGGCGCCGCAGAGGTCCCGGTCTACCGGCAGGAAGTGCCGTTGTACGCCGAAGCGCCAGCCGTCGCCCGGCAACTCGGACTGCAGCAGATCGATACGTTCCACGATCGCCAGGGCGAGCAGGGACTCCTGACCGGGAACGGCCAGATGCCGGCATCGTGGGCACGCGTTTGGGGCGGCTACAGCAACATGCAACAAAAAGGCGACGTGGCGCCGTCGTTCGACGGCACGGTGTGGGGGATGCAGATCGGGCAGGAGCTGTATGCGGACAACAGCCCCAGCGGCCACAGCAATCACTATGGATTCTTCCTCGGCTTCTCGCGCGGGGTAGGCGACGTGAACGGCTTTGCACTCGGCCAACCGGATCTGGGCGTCGGTACGCTGCAAGTGAATGCGTACAACCTGGGCGGCTACTGGACGCATGTGGGTCCGGGCGGCTGGTATACAGACGCAGTGATGATGGGCAGCGCCCTAACCGTGCGTACGCTTTCTAACGGTGGCGTGAACGGTTCGACGGACGGCAATGCGTTCACGGGCTCCGTCGAGGCGGGGTTGCCGATCGCGCTGGGCTACGGGCTAACGCTGGAGCCGCAAGCGCAACTGGTCTGGCAATGGTTGTCGCTCGACCGCTTCAACGACGGCGTCTCGGACGTAACGTGGAATAACGGCAACACGTTCCTCGCCCGGGTTGGCGCACGGCTGCAATGGGCATTCGATGCGGACGGAATCGCCTGGAAGCCTTACCTGCGGGTGAGCGTGCTGCGGTCATTCGGCACAGACGACGAGACAACTTTTAGCGGGACGACGACGCTGGGCACCCAGGTTGGCCAGA
>NZ_JAMFSB010000234.1 GCF_026225065.1 Paraburkholderia sp.
CCGCGTAATGGGCTGCGCCGTGGTAAAGCATGCGGCCGCCAGGCGGAATCGACAGCGGGTGGCAGCGCAGCGCCAGCGCGAGCGCCGTCAGCGCTTCTTTCAGCGCGCCGTCGGCCTCGATGGTCACCGAGCAGCCGGCGATGCGCTCGATATCTGCGAGGTCGCCGCTAAACAGGTAGAGTGGGTGAAAACCACCGATCGACGCGCCCTGCGCCCCAGCTGCCGCGAGCAGATCCACCGGCGAGGCGCCACTGCAATGCACCAGCGCACGTACGCGCCCAGCGGCCTGCGGCACGGAATCAAAGCGCAAAGTGTTCGCCGTCGAACCGATGTTGTCATCGGGAACGGTTAAAAAGACGATATCGGCGGCGTCGACAACCTGTTGCGGGTCGTCGTACGCCGCGCACTGGTCGATCTGGGTGGCGAGCTGGCGCGCCGATTGTGGCGTGCGGCTGGCCACCGCGGTCACCGCATAGCCGGCGCGGGCGAAGCCGAGCGCAAGGCAGCGCGCAAGGCGCCCTGCGCCGATGAAGCCGAGACGCGGCATGGACGGCTGGGACATGGTTACTGCTCCGGACGGCACGATGAACGGAAAGCTGGAGTATCGCGCATTCAATTGTCGCTCGCGAGACGCCGGCCTGGCGTCGCACTGCGCGAATCCTTTCCTCAGATTAAATTTCGTGCCATATGGCTTGGCCGGCGGATCATTTGCCCGCGCGACCCCTGCAGGCCCGGAAACTGCTCACAATGAATTTGGTCGATGAAGTGAGGGGTTGGAGTTGTCTGTCTCGCAGTCTGATTCGGGAGGTCATCATGAGCATCTTTTCTTACCGAAAGCACTTGCGTTTCTTGACTCATTCGCAGCGGCGCCGCTGGTGGGATCAAAAAAAGCGCCTAACGCCACGCGTCAAAATCAGCGGTGCTTACGTGCCGCCGAATGTCATACGCGAATTTACCTACGTCAAGGTGGGTTAAAGATTTGTTCCTATGGGTAAAAAATGCCCGGCCATGAGCCGGGCATTTTCGTTGTGGGCGGTGGTGCGCGTTGAGCGGTTATGCGTTTTGTTTCGGTCAGCCTTCAACCTGAACGCGATTGAAGTGAATTTGTAATTAAAGATTACCGCCATCGGGGATTTTCCAGACTGTTGGCCGGTAAAATCGAAGTTTGCCGGTGGCCGACTCCGCGCAAACCCTTGGTTTTCGAGATGTTGCGGGCAGAGCGTGCATTGCAACTCCCGCTTCGACGAGTTGCTGCGAATTACGATCCGTCTACACCGATTGCAATTTGCAACAAATGCGAACAGCTATGCCGATCCTTTTTCGATACATTCAATTCCATAGCATGCATGTCATGCGACACGGTCATCCGGCCGCGCTTGGAGAAGAAAAGTGAAAAAGATCATTCCGCTTGTTGTTGCCGCTGCGCTTGGTGTTGGCTTTGCCTCTGCTGCCGAGGCGCACGTGTCCGTCGGTATCGGGATCGGCATTCCGGTGGCTCCGGCCTACCCGGTTTATGCGGCGCCGCCGCCGGTGTATTACGCACCGCCGCCGGTCTATGCTCCGCCGCCTGTCGTCGTGGTTGGTGGTGGATATGGTGGCTACGGCTACTACGGTCATCCGTACTACCATCGCGGGTACTACGGGCGCGGCTACTACGGTCACGGTGGCTATGGTCACGGCGGTTACCGCCATTATTGATAACCGCGGATAAACGCGCTCGCGGGATGCGCTTCGGTTTGAGGTAATCCGTGGCTCGAATTTATCGAAGGTTGTCGAAACGGCTAGACGGCGTGATGCAGGCTTGATTGCCTGCATCACGCCGTTTTCATTTGTGCGGCGCTACGCCTCATTTGCGAGATTTCGTTGTTCATCCGGTGAGGCATTGACGTCGCCGTCCTGCATTCCATAGTGTGGCTGAAGCTGGGACAATGCCTGCTTATTTCACCGCTCTGGAGTGCCACGTCAATGCAAGTGCTTCCCGCTCCCACGTATGTCGATGTCGTCGATGCCGCTGCGCGTCTCGAGGGCGTCGCGCATCGCACGCCGGTTCTGACGTCCGCCACGGCCAATGAACGGACAGGCGCATCGATCTTCTTCAAATGCGAAAATTTTCAGCGCATGGGCGCGTTCAAGTTTCGCGGCGCCTATAACGCGATCTCGCACTTCGACTACATGCAGCGCGACGCCGGCGTCGTGACGTTTTCGTCGGGTAATCACGCTCAGGCTATTGCGCTGTCGGCACGTCTCGCGGGAATCCACGCAACCATTCTCATGCCGCACGACGCGCCTGCGGCGAAGGTCGCCGCCACCCAGGGCTACGGCGGCGAAGTCATCCTTTACGACCGCTATAAAGAGAATCGCGAAGAGATCGGCCGGCGCCTCGCCAAAGAGCGCGGCATGACGCTGATTCCGCCATACGATCATCCGCATGTCATTGCAGGGCAGGGCACAGCGGCGAAAGAACTGCTCGAAGAAACCGGGCCGCTCGATCTGCTGTTCGTGTGCCTGGGCGGCGGCGGACTGCTTTCCGGCAGCGCTCTCGCGGCAGCGGAGCTGAGTCCGCAGTGCAAGGTGATCGGCGTCGAGCCGGAAGCCGGCAACGATGGTCAGCAGTCACTGGCGCGCGGCGAGATCGTGCACATCGACGTGCCGCAAACTATCGCCGATGGCGCCGCGACTCCACACCTGGGCGCTTACACGTTCCCGATCATCCAGCGTCTGGCGGAGCAGATCGTGACGGTGACGGATGCGCAACTGATCGAGACGATGCGCTTTTTCGCGCAGCGCATGAAGATCGTCACCGAGCCGACGGGTTGCCTCGCCGCTGCCGCTGTGATGAACGGCATCCTCCCGGTGAAGGGCAAGCGGGTTGGCGTGCTGATCAGCGGCGGTAATGTGGATCTGGCGCGCCTCGCGCAGTTTCTTGCGTGAGCTGAAGACCTAAGTCACGCACCGGAGCCACCCATCTCAGCCAAGCACCTAAACTACAGACCCAGCTCGCTCCACAACGTGTCGATACGCTGCTTTACCGCAGCGTCCATCTCGATGGGACGACCCCACTCGCGATCCGTTTCGCCCGGCCATTTGTTGGTGGCGTCGAGGCCCATCTTCGAGCCGAGTCCTGCCACCGGCGAGGCGAAATCCAGATAGTCGATCGGCGTGCGATCCACCAGCACAGTGTCGCGCACCGGATCGATACGCGTCGTGATGGCCCAGATCACTTCCTTCCAGTCGCGGATATTCACGTCCTCGTCGACCACGACGATGAACTTCGTGTACATGAATTGTCGCAAGAAACTCCATACGCCGAACATCACCCGTTTGGCATGGCCTGGGTAACTTTTCTTCATCTGCACGATGGCCATCCGGTAGCTGCAACCTTCGGGCGGGAGATAGAAGTCGGTGATCTCGGCAAACTGTTTCTGCAACAGCGGCACGAATACTTCATTGAGCGCGACGCCAAGCACGGCGGGTTCGTCGGGCGGTTTGCCGGTGTAGGTGGAGTGGTAGATCGCGTCGCGTCGCATCGTAATGCGCTCGACGGTGAACACCGGGAACCACTCCTGTTCGTTGTAATAGCCAGTGTGATCGCCGTAGGGACCTTCGAGCGCGTGTTCATAAGCAGCGCTCGCGCCTTTCGCGGGACGCGGCGGCGCACCCGCGGGAGCGGGCGCAGGCGAGCCCTCCTGCGGATAGATAAAACCTTCCAGGACGATCTCCGCGCGCGCTGGCACCTGTAGCGTGTCGACGCCAGGCGTGATGCACTTCGCGAGTTCGGTGCGGCCTCCTCGCAGCAGGCCGGCGAACTGGTATTCCGAGAGCGTATCGGGTACTGGCGTGACCGCGCCGAGGATGGTGGCCGGGTCGGCGCCGAGCACCACTGCGACCGGATACGGCTTGCCGGGATTCTGCAGCGCAAACTCGCGGAAATCGAGCGCGCCGCCGCGATGGGCGAGCCAGCGCATGATGAGTTTGTTACGTCCGATCAACTGCTGGCGATAGATGCCCAGATTTTGGCGGCTCTTGTTTGGGCCGCGCGTAACGGTCAGGCCCCAGGTGATCAGCGGGCCGGCGTCGCCCGGCCAGCAGGTCTGAATTGGCAGTTTAGCGAGATCCACATCGGCGCCTTCCCAGACGATTTCCTGGCAGGGCGGGCTACTCACCGTCTTCGGCGCCATGTCCCAGACCGCCTTGGCGAGCGAGAGCAGTTTGCCGGCGTCCCTGAGGCCCTTGGGCGGCTCCGGTTCCTTGAGGGCGGAGAGCAGACGCCCGACGTCGCGCAGCGACTCCAGCGCGGTGCTATCGCCGTTCTGTTCGCCTGAGTCGATGCCCATGCCCAGCGCAACCCGCCGCGGCGTGCCGAACAGGTTGCCGAGCACCGGGAACGCATGGCTTTGCTTGCTCTCAAACAACAACGCCGGACCACCGGCACGCAGCACGCGGTCGCACAACTCAGTCATTTCCAGGATGGGCGAAACGTTTTGCGGGATGCGGCGCAGCTCGCCTAGAGTTTCGAGACGGCCGACGAAGTCACGCAGGTCTTTGTATTTCATCTGGTCGGGATTGGAGCCGCACAGCGCGGCGAGAAAGTGGAGCGCGACAGGCAATCGCCGCGCAGAATCGATTGTCGATTTTACCTGCGTTGGTTACCGTACGTTGCGGACCGAAAACTGTAACTGACCCAAGAGGCGCGCGGCGCGCGGCTTTCCACACGCTGAACACTGTTCGTTATTACAATTAGTTATACATTTGCCGTTCTATAGTGTTGACGATCTATTTAACCCTGCTAGAATCCGGTCACATTGGTTGCAGGGCGTGAACGTTTTTACCACCGCCCCCGGTCCTTACGACGCAACGCGTCACCGCTTACCGACCCCCCTGCACGGTATTTGACGGCCTTTTTTGCAGTCCTCGCCAGCGCGACCTGACGCTGGTTTTTCGCGTGGGAGCCTCTGCGTGCGTGTTTTTTAAGCACGGCGCCGAGTAGTTTCGAGATGGCTCCCCACCGACGGTTTATGCCGTATTCCCGACGCCGCTGCTGCCCTAACCAGAGCACGCGACGTCTTGACTCTGCGAACGTGATTTGATGCCGGCTCGACCGGTGGGGTTCGCAGAGCATGCAAGATGGGAGATCTGAATGAACGCCTGGTTATCGTGGCGTCCCGACGAACGACTTGCGCAAGGCTTACGCGCAGTCTTACGTCGCGGTACGCGTATGAGTCATCATCTGTTCAGCATTGTTGGCGGTTCCGCCATCCTGCTGGCAGTCGCGCTGTGGCTGATGCCGACCTGGCGCGGCACCTTGGCCGCAAAGTTGATGCCGGTCATTTCCGCTGCTGTGCAGGCCGGCCCCGCCCGTCTGTTGCAGGGCAATCCGTTACCGTCGTTCGTGCCCTCTGGGGTGTCGTCGAGCGACGATTCGCTGTCCGCCAATTCCGTTGGTGGCGACGTCAGCAACGGCGCCACCAGCAGCAACACAAGCTATGACGGCGCCTTTGATGGCAGTGGCACTAGCGGTCTCAGCGTTGCGATTGTCAACACGCTCGACCCGCATTCCGTGCAAAGCATCAGCGCGCTGGCGCATCTGATTCCTTCGCAACGCGTTGCCGCTGACGCACGTGACGACCGCGTGCTGGTCTCGACGCGCGAGCAGGATCTGGTGGCGAACTATCTGGCACGGCGCT
This sequence comes from Paraburkholderia sp., assembly GCF_026225065.1. Classification (GTDB taxonomy): domain Bacteria; phylum Pseudomonadota; class Gammaproteobacteria; order Burkholderiales; family Burkholderiaceae; genus Paraburkholderia. The sequence continues at coordinate 5,685 of NZ_JAMFSB010000234.1, forward strand.
ATCACGTCGCCCAGGAACCGGTTAGCGAGCTCGTGAAAGCCGCGTTCGACACCGGCCGTGAAGTCGGCCTCGACCCGCTGCTGCTGCTCTCCGTGATGGCGATCGAATCGGGTTTCAACCCGTATGCCGAAAGCGGTGTAGGTGCGCAGGGTTTGATGCAGGTGATGTCCAAGGTGCATTCGGACAAGTTCCAGTATTTCGGCGGCCAAAGCGCTGCGCTCGATCCGTTCGCGAATATCAAGGTTGGGGCGCTCGTGCTAAAGGATTGCATCGCACGCGGCGGTTCGCTGCCGGGTGGGCTGCGTCTCTACGTCGGTTCTAGCACTCCGGACGATGGTGGTTACGGTGCGAAGGTCGTGGCTGAGCGCGGCCGTTTGCGTGACGTGGCACGCGGTCGCAAGGTGCCGATCAACGCACCGCAAGCCCCGGTTACGACGACCGCGTCAGTGACGCCGGCACCGGCTGCGGGAGCGGCTCCGTCCAAGCGTGTTCAGGTGACGCTCGATGCAGCGCATCCGTTGACCGCTGCGACGCCAGTGAAGGCGCCCGAGCAGGACGACGCCGAGACTGCGACAAAGCATGCAGCGTCGCCGGAGCTGGGCGCCTGAGATTAGTACGAGCAAATCAGGACCAAAAGGAAAGGCACCCGCGGGTGCCTTTTTTCATGGTCCGTTGCCAGGAAAAATCAAAAGAATCCGCGCAAGCGCTCGACGGCCTCTTCGAGCTTCGAATACGCCGTGGCGTAAGACACGCGGATATACGAGCGCGGCGCGTGATTGCCGAAATCCATCCCCGGCACCAGCACGACGCCTGCGTCGTGCAGCATGGCTTTGGTGAGCGCCGCGCTGTCGCCGGCTGCCGCATGGGCCACCTGAGTGCAATCCGCGTAGACGTAGAACGCGCCATCCGGCATCACAGGGACTGAGAATCCGAGCGTTTCGAGCGCCGGGACGATGAAATCGCGCCTGCGCTTGAACTCGAGGCGGCGCGCTTCGTAGATAGCCAGCGTGTCCGGTTCGAAGCAGGCGAGCGCCGCGTGCTGGGCCAGCGCCGACGCGCAGATAAACAGGTTTTGCGCGAGCTTCTCGAACGCGCCGACCAGTGATGGAGGAACGACGACCCAACCGAGACGCCAGCCGGTCATGTTGAAATACTTCGAGAAGCTGTTGACGGTGATCACGTCCTCGCCGTACGACAACGCCGAGACCGGCGGCGCGCCGTAGCTCAAGCCCTGATAGATCTCGTCGACGATCGTGAAGCCGCCGCGCGCACGAACCGCGTCGACGATGCGCTTCAACTCCGCGGGCTCGATAGACGTGCCAGTGGGGTTCGAGGGCGACGCCAGCAGCACACCGCGCGTCCGTTCGTTCCACAGACGCTCGACATCGGCTGCGGTCAACTGGAAGCGCTCCGCTGGACCGCTTGGCACGAGTACCGGCTTGCCCTCCATGGCGGCGACAAAGTGCCGGTTGCACGGATAGCAGGGATCGGGCATCAGCACTTCATCGTCGCGGTCGACCAGCGCCGCACACGCCAGCAGCAATGCCGCCGAAGCGCCCGCGGTGACCACGATGCGCGCCGGATCGACGCTGATGCCATAGGCCTGCGCATAATGCCCGGCGATCGCCTCGCGCAGCGAGTGCAACCCGAGCGCGCTGGTGTATTGCGTAACGCCGCGGCGCAGCGCGCTCGCGGCCGCTTCGATGACCGGCTCGGGCGCGGTGAAATCGGGTTCGCCGATTCCCATGTGGATGATGTCGCGTCCTTCGCGCTCCAGCAGGGCAGCTTCTTTCGCCAACTCCATCACATAGAAAGGCTGGATGGCGTCGACGCGCGCAGCAAGCCGCACCAATGGTTCGGTCACGGAGTTCATACAGTCATCTTATTGCTTGCGATTAGCCTGGGTCTCGGCCGCGCGCAATTGTGCCGACAGCTTGTCCAGCACGCCATTGACGTACTTATAGCCGTCCACGCCGCCGAACGTCTTGGCCAGTTCGACTGCTTCGTTGATGACAACGCGGTACGGAATGTCGACGTGATTCTTCAGCTCATACGCTGCGACGAGCAGCACCGCGCGCTCGACCGGCGAGAGCTGCTCGATGGGGCGGTCAAGACACGGCGTGAGGTCGGCCGACAGCGCTTCCGAGTCGCGGATCACGCCGTGCAGCAGCGCGTTCAGGTGCTCGAGATCGGCCTTGTCGAAACCTTGGGCGCCGCGCAACTGCGCGTCGATCTCGCCGCCGGGCGCGCCCGACAGCAGCCACTGATACAGCCCCTGCGTGGCCAGTTCGCGGGAACGTCGGCGAGCGCTCTTCATGCCTGTGCCTCTTCGTCGTCCTCGTCTTCTTCCTCGTCGTCATCGTCGCCGCCGAGTTGTTCGAGCGCGACCGCGAGGTTCGCCATTTCGACGGCCACGCGTGCCGCGTCGCGACCCTTTTCGGTCATGCGTGCGACAGCCTGCTCGTCCGTTTCCGTGGTCAGCACCGCGTTCGCCACGGGGATGCCGAAGTCGAGGCCAACGCGCGTGATGCCGGCGCCGCTTTCGTTCGACACCAGTTCGAAGTGATACGTCTCGCCGCGAATCACCGCGCCGAGCGCGATCAGCGCGTCGAATTGCGCGCTTTCAGCGAGCTTTTGCAGCGCCAGCGGGATTTCCAGTGCGCCGGGCACCGTGACGAGCAGCACGTCTTCGCCAGTGACGCCGAGGCGTTCGAGTTCTTCGATGCACGCATCCGCGAGTCCATTGCAGACGGGCTCGTTAAAGCGCGCCTGGACGATGCCGACACGCAGTCCGTCGCCGTCGAGGTTCGGTTGGTATTGTCCGATTTCCATAGTGAGTCCGTAGTGTGTTTGAGTAAGCGCCGGGGCGCGTGAATGGTCGGATCAGGCTTGCGTTGCGAGTGCCGGTCAGGGCGTTTGCGGCGCCTGGGACGGGCAGCCCGGCATCGGCACGAAGCCTGTGACTTCGAGACCGTAGCCCGACATGCTGCCCAGCTTGCGCGGGTTCGACAGCACCTGCATCTTGCCGACACCCAGCTCGCGCAGAATCTGCGCACCGATGCCGTAGGTCTTGAAGTCGACCGGACGGCGCTTGAGCGCATCGGCCTTGTCCTTCGAATCGAACGCCTTGAAGACGTCGACCAGATGATCCTTTGAGTCGCCGCAGTTCAGCAGCACGACCACACCAAGATCGCGTTGGGCGATCTCTTTCATCGCGGCGTCGAGCGTCCACGAGTGGGTCGAAGCGCCGACTTCGAGCAGATCCAGCACCGAGAGCGGCTCGTGCACCCGCACCGGCGTTTCCTGGTCCGGTGTGGGCTTGCCGCGCACCAGCGCGATATGCGGCTGGCCGCTCGGCTGGTCGAGGTACATCACCGCGCGGAACGGGCCGTGCGCGGTCTGCATGGTGCGCTCGCAGATGCGCTCGACGATCGATTCCGTGCGGCTGCGGTAGTGAATCAGATCGGCGATCGTGCCGATTTTCAGCTTGTGTTCGTCGGCGAATTCGATCAGGTCCGGCAGGCGCGCCATGGTGCCGTCGTCCTTGATGATCTCGCAGATTACCGCAGCAGGCGTCAGACCCGACAGCGCCGTGAAATCGCAGCCGGCTTCGGTGTGGCCAGCGCGCACCAGCACGCCGCCGGGCTGGGCCATGATCGGGAAGACGTGACCAGGCTGAACGATATGCTCGGGCCGGGCGTCGTGCGCGACCGCGGCGAGGATCGTGCGAGCCCGGTCGGCCGCCGAAATGCCCGTGGTGACGCCTTCAGCGGCTTCGATGCTGACCGTGAATGCCGTACCGTACTGGGTGCCGTTGCGGTAGGTCATCAGCGGCAGGTTCAGCTGCTTGCAGCGCTCCTGTGTGAGCGTCAGGCAAACGAGGCCGCGGCCGTAGCGGGCCATGAAGTTGATCGCTTCCGGCGTGACGAATTCGGCCGCAATCACGAGGTCGCCCTCGTTTTCGCGATCTTCTTCGTCGACGAGTATCACCATCCGGCCGGCTTTCAGTTCGGCAATGATCTCAAGGGTGGATGCGAGCGTCATGGTGGCGAGAATTTCGGGAAAGCGCGTATTTTACGCCACACGCGGCCCCGCGTCGTTGCGGCGAATGGGATAGTCCGTTTGGCGGGTGGCGGCGACGGCTGAAAGGTGCTGTAAAGCGCCGGGCCCGGCCGCGCCATCGCCCGCGCCGTCTTAGGTAGACTGTGGCCTTACCTGGTCACAAATCGAATCAACATGTCATTTTTCGGAATTGGTCTTCACGTCATCATTGCGCTGTTTTTTGCTGTGCATGTGGTGCGCACTAACCAGAATATGTACTGGCTGTTGCTGCTGTTCGCTTTTCCGTTGCTCGGCAGCCTGGTGTATCTCTTTGCGATCTATTTGCCGAGCCTGCGCCAGTCGCGCAGCGGCCGGGCCGCGACGCGCGCCATTTCACAACTGGTGGATCCCAATCGCGCGGTGCGCGAAGCGCGCGATAACTTCGATCGTGCGCCTACCGTCGAGCATCGGATGCGGCTTGGCGCAGCGTTGCTGGAGGCCGGTCAGCCCGGCGAAGCGCTGCAGCACTATCAGGCCGCGGCGAGTGGTCCGTTTGCCACGGATCCCGCGTTATTGTTGGGCATGGCAAAGGCGCAATTCGCAGTGGGGCAGCATGCGGCGGCGGACGCCAGCCTCGCGCGCCTGTTCGAGGCTAATCCGCAGGCCCGTCAGCAGCCCGAGCCGGCGTTGCTCTATGCGCGGACCCTCGCTGCGCTCGATGCGCCCGGCACGCGGGCCGCGTTCGAGAAGTCGCTGGCCTGTGCCGGCGATGCAGCGCCGCGGTGTCTGTTTGCCGACTGGTTGGTAAAGCAGGGCGACCAGGCAGATCGTCAGCGGGCCATGAGCCTGTATGCGGATATTGCGCAGGACGCAAAGCACTGGCCGAGGCATGCGAGGGAGCACAACCGCGAATGGTTGCAGCGCGCCCAGGCAGCGTTGGCCGCGGCGCCGTCACGGTGACGAGCGGGCCATCTAACTAGCCGGATCCGTCGGACAAA
>NZ_JAMFSB010000235.1 GCF_026225065.1 Paraburkholderia sp.
GAGCAGGCGTCGGCGACAACAGGCACTTCCTTGCGTGTCGACGGCGGTGTCGTTCGGACAATTGCATAGGGCGCCCGCTTTTTCACTCGCTCAACGCGGCCTCGGGAAGGGCCAAACCATCGGTTCCTTCCCGGAGTAGACGACAGCCCAAGTTGAATGTGCCTGCATTCGTACGAGTATTTCCACTCAAAAATAGCCGCCCAGAGTTGCCTTAATCGCGCCGACCGATTGGTCCATGGTGACACGATTGTCGACGATCCTCGCCTTAGGATCGATGGTCCGCTCCTGGCCGAACCCGGGCCGACAGCGACCGCACCAAATCGACCCCGACAAGACATTCAGCAATCCCGGTAGCGGTCATTCATGCGCTGGCTAGCTGCCGACCGGACCTCGCGGAATGTGACTCAAGTTGAGTCGCCGCTCGATGTGCGCACCCAGCAATCGCGTGATACCGAAAAGGTTCGGATAGCGTCCGATGGATCGGAGTCACCGTGGAAGACTGGGCAGAGGGATATCAACTCCTGCAGCGTTTCGATGCGAACAATCTTTAGAGCGCGCGGGCTACAGGCATGAGCAATCAGCGGAGATTTATGGACATTCTCCACGGCAGCAGCGCGGTGCTGATGATCTCGTCGCGCAGGCCAGCCTTGGGGCGTTCAACCGTTTCGAGCCGGTAATCACAAGTGGTTGTCGAAGGTCCACTATCTGGTCGAAGGCCGCCTTATGCATTAAGCAAATGCAGCTTCAGGTTGGCTAAGCCTCGACCGGCAATACCCGACTTACCGTCCCTCCTGCCCAGTCAACGAGTTCCATTCGTCCCAGCCAATGGTGCGGCCAGGAAACGCGACAGCGGTAAAAGGCCACGATGTCTCAACCCATTGGATGATTTCGTCTGCAGCCAGGTTTGCGAATTCGTGATCGATGGCTGCTGGAGAAAACCAGCAGAATGCCTGAGCCTGGAACAGTGCTTTGCGCCGGTCATTTTCGAGCCTCGATTTGATCGGCTTGATGTATAGGCAACCAACGTACCGGTGGGCCATTGATTTCTCAAAGATCGAATAGGCGAAGGCTTCGCGAGCGAAGAACTCGTGCTCGTGGCGGATCAGATCAGAAAGGTTCTCCGCCAACGTCATGTCTTTTGCGGGCCATCCATTGTCAGGGCCGAAGACACCACGAATACCGTCGGCACATTCCATCACGCGTTCGTAGTCTTGCACCGCGTAGTCCCCTGAGAGGACCTGCAAATACAGGCGATGCGTCTCATGAACGCGAGGAGGTGCGAAGCTATCTGGAATGAAGGCCATTGGGGATGCACTCTTTGAAATCACGTCCGCGCTGCGGCAACTATCGATCAGTGCCCCTGCGACTCACCCTTCAAAGGCTTCGGCGTCCCGTGACCCGGATGAGCCGCCTGCTTAACCAGCAACGCGACGCACGAAATCAGAGCGGCCACCGCGACGACCGCGAAGATCCCTTCGAATGAGAAGTGCTCACGCGTCAGTTCCGCGACCAGAAAAGAACCGGCAATACCGCCGAACCGGCCAATGCCGAGCATCCATGCGACACCCGTTCCGCGGCCTTGCGTCGGATAGAACGCGGCCGCGAGCGCCGGCAGCGACGACTGCGCCGTATTCATCAACACCCCGGCGACGAACACCACCAGCACGAGCAACCCGACGTTGCCCACCGCCTGGCCGATGCAGTACACGCTGATCGCCGTCAGCGCATAGCAAACCGCGATCACACGATTCGCGTTGAAGCGGTCCATCAGGACACCGCACAGTACGGCACCCACACCGCCAAGCGGAAACAGCGCCGAGATCAGGGTGGCGCGTTGCGGCTGGAGTCCGGCCTCTTTCAGCAGAACCGGCATCCAGTTGATGGACGCATAGAAAATCACGAGACCCATGAAATAGGCAAGCCACAGCATGACGGAGCCGATAATGTACTGGCGCGACAGCACCACTCGTAGGCCCTGCTTACCCGCCACTGCCGGCGCCAGCTCCGTCATCACGAACGAACTGGCCTCCTGGGCCGCGCTGGAGATCCGGCCCAGTGTCGCGCGGATCCGCTCGACCGCGTGTTGCTTCGCCACCATATAGCGCACCGACTCGGGCATCGCAACCATCAGCAACACCGCCAGCAGCAACGGCATGGTGCCGCCGAGCAGCAACACGCTGCGCCAGCCGAAGTGTGGAATCAGCCAGGCCGCTAGAAAGCCGCCAAACGCTGCACCAAGAGGGAAGCCGCAGAACATCAGATTGATCAGCGTCGCGCGGCGGCGGTCGGGACAGAATTCACTCATCAGGGTGACCGCGTTCGGCATGGCGGCGCCAAGCCCGATGCCGGTGACGAAGCGCAGGACGGTCAAATGCCCGATATCGCCGGAAAACGCCGAGGCGAAACACGCCACGCCGAACAGCGTGACGGAACCAAGCAGCAATACACGTCGCCCGATCCGGTCGGAAAGCGGACCCGACACCAGCGCGCCACAAGCGAGGCCAAACAGCGCCGCGCTCAAAACGGGCGCGAGATCCGGCTTGCTGATGCCCCATTCAGTCACCAGCGACGGCGCAATGAAGCCAATCGCCGCAGTGTCGAAGCCGTCGAGCAGGACGATAACGAAACACATCGCGAAGACGAGCCACTGGAACCCCGAAAACGGGTGCTCATTGATAAATGTCTGTACGTTGACGGCCGTATTCTGGCGCACGCTTTGTCTCCTTGTGATGGGCTGCGCACTCCGCGCGGCCCGGGGGCTTCCGAGTCAGGTCAGAACCCGTGAACGATCCCCACACCCGCGGCACTGACTACGCGAGGACGACGGCGCAGTCTGGAATCCGATCGCCGATCGTAGGTGTCGCGTTGATGATGTTGCCCGAACTACATTGCCTGGTGTACTGCCGATCCCGCACGCTTCCTGACCAGGACGCTCGGGCGTGTGAGTACTGAGATGCGTCTTCAGGTATTGGCCTACAACCACAAGCGGGTCACGGACATACTTGAGATGTGTCAATTATGCGCGACCTTGATCACGTGTCTACAGACAGCAGCCACTGCCGCGGTCTGGAACGAGTCCATCCACGCAAACGGTCCTCTAAAAACCAGCCTCGCGCTGCACTGCGGCGACCAACGCCCTCACGCCACGCGCCGCAAAACTCTCCCGTCCTGCGCCAAGCATCACTGTCCCGGTGACATCCCTGCTCAACATCTGCGTACCGTCGCATTCGCCAAAGCGCACCCGCCAGATCGCCTGCAGCGGCACCAACTGATGCGTCTTCGGCTCCGCTTCAGCGGCAATGGGACCGCCGTACACACTCGCCACCGACGGCTCATCTAGCGTAGCCACATTGACCTTGTCAACGGCCTGAACGCGGCATTGGACCGCCGCCATTTCGACGATACCCGGCACAAATTTCGCGCGCTGCCCCGTCACGATCCGCGCGACGTCATTCTCGCCGACGAATGCGTCGCCCTTCACGCCATGCGGTCCCACGACGTCGAACAGACGCTCGCCGCGAGGCAACCAGGTGCCGACGGCCAGATTGTCGTCCGCCATATGGACGATGCCGGCAAATGGCGCACGAATCGTCAGCTGCCCGATCTCGGCGCTGAATCCATTGACCGTCTCACGCGCGGCGTCCCAGCGCCGTTTCAGCGCAACGCCTTCTTGCCGCAGACGGTCGTCGAACGGTTGCTGTTCGACCTCCCAGCGCAACAGCGCCTCATCCGCCTGCGCAGCCTTTAACTTGAACGCGAGGTCAGGCGACACCAGTGCGGCAAGCACCTGTCCCGCCTGCACCTGCTCGCCATCGCGCACGGGCGATGGCGAGGCCGCCACATAGCCGGCCTCCACCGCGTACAACCCTTGCGCCTGCTGCGGCCCAAACACGGCGGGTGCGCTCACTCCGGCGTGCCATGGCAGCACAAAAAAACCGAATAGCGCTGCTGCGAGCAACGCGCTGCGCCGTGTCTGCCGCGTCCAGTGCAACTGCGCGCGGCGTCGCCAGACCACGGTCGTTTCGCGCAGCACGGGCCGCACGATGAACCAGCCGAACTCGACGCAAAACAGCGCCATGCCCAACGCCTTGAAGAACGCGTGATACACCACGAGTGCGATTGAGAAAAACACCACCAGCCGGTAAACCCAGGTCGCAAACGAAAAGCCGATCAGAAAGCGGCGCCGTGACGGCGAGCACGGCTCTGGTTGCGGATCACCGAAACCGAATAGCCATTCGCGCATCCACCAGCGGCCGAGCGCAAACGCACGGTCGTGCAGGTTCGGCGTATTGAGCCAGTCAGACAACAGGAAATAGCCGTCGAAGCGCATGAACGGGCTGGCATTGATCACCAGCGTACCGATCCAGGTGGTGGTCGCCAGCAGGAAGGCACCTGCCCGCAGCGGACCATCCGGCAACAGATTCCACGCCAGCGTCGCGAATGCGGCCAGCGCCAGTTCGCTTAGCATGCCGGCCGCGCCAATGCGCAAACGACTCGCGCGGCTCGGCACTTTCCAGGCCTCGGTGGTGTCCGTGTAGAGCACCGGAAGCATCACGAGCAGCGCGACGCCCATGGTGGGCACGCGGCAACCGTAGCGTTGCGCGGTAAACGCGTGGCCAAACTCGTGCAGCACCTTAGCGAATGCCAATGCAACCCCTACTGCAACGATGCCTTGCAGGTCCGCATAGGAGTGGAATGTATGGAGAAATTCATCCCAACGGCGCGAGACAAGAAAGAGGCCCGTCAGGGCGCAAGCCACCACCAGCATCCAGAACGCAGGACGATAAGCGAACCCGGCGAAACGCGCCGCGCGGCGCAAAAAGGGCATGGGATGCCATAGCGGAATGCGGATCAACAGATAGTGCTTGAGCAGCCACATTGTCTGCGTGAGCTTGCTGGCTTCGGCATATGCACTGAGCCGATCGGTGTCGCTAGCATTCGTGGCGACCAGCAGATTCTGCTGACGCAGCATGCGCAGGAGTGCTTCGATATCGTCGAGCGAGATGGATAAGGTCGTATTGCGATTGATGCTTGCGACGATTGCGTTGGCGTCGTCAAGCGGCCAGCGCGAGAGCATTTCGAACGCGGGCCAGCCGATCTGGAAGAAACGATTTGCGGCGGGATCATGCAGCATCCACGTCGGCGCACCCTCTGGAGTGGGTGCGCCGACGGTCAGTGTCAGTTCCTGGCGAAGTTGCGGAAGTCGGTACATGGTGTGTTCTGCGCGGCCCGGACGTGGCGTGATATGACGCTACCAGCCAAGCCATTGGCGCGCGAGCGTCAAGGGCCGGCGCAGCACGTAGTAGACAAGCGGCACCCAGCCTCCGTGAATGCGCGCCGTCCCCATCGTCCCCAGCGGGGGCTGTACTCCGCGGTCAGTAAAGCTCGCCCGCACGCGATACGCCAGTACGCCATCCGGCGTCGGCTCCGCCCGATAGGCCACCGAGTCGATGCGCGCCGCGTAAGTCGCGAGCGGCGAGCTCTTCGGGTACAGCGTCAATACCATGCCGGGCTTAACGTCGACATTGTCGGCAACCGGGACGTAGGCGGTCAATTCCACATGATCGGGATCAGCGAGAAGGAGGATTTTTTCACCGACCGCCACCGCCTTGCCGGTCCATTCATTCGGATCGCTAAACACTGCAACGCCCGCGCGCGTGGCGTTCACGCGGACGCGCGCCAGTTGTTCGGCAGTGTAGTCGAGTTGCACCGCACTTTGATCGAGCTTGCCTTTGCGCTCAGCCATATCGAGCCGGTTGCGGTCGTCCGTGACAGCCAATTGCGCCGTTTGCCGGTATTCTTCCTGCGCGGTGTCGAAATCCTTGCGGGCCAGCGCATAGCGCGATTGTAGAGTCGTGGCGTCGAGACCGAGCAGTGGCGTGCCAGCCACAACCGGCTGATTCGGCTGCACGTAGAGACGATCGATCACGCCCTCAAGCGGCGCGCGCACGACAAACGGATCTTTCGGCGTCACCTCGGCCGGGGCGAGCAAGCTCAGGTGCAGTGGAATCACGCACACGAGCGCGAGCCCGATCAGCACGCGCCGTTGCTGACGACCAGGCCGCAAGATGACACGCACGCGTTCGAACCACGACGGTTGCGGCCCAAAGGCGGCGAATGCATGCGCCCAAACCTGGGCGAGCTCGCTTAGCAACGCGCAATCGGTCGGCGTCCATGGCTCGTCGCGTGCGAACACGAGGCCCCCTAGCCGACGTCCGTCGCGGTCGACCAAGGGAATCCACAGGCCATGCCCCGGCCACCATGCATCCCATTCCTGCGCCACATGCGTGGCGCCTTCCTGATGCAGATCGTCCGCGGTGAAGATGCGGGGCCGCTCGGGCTGGGGCATGCCTGCAGTAGCGGGTATGTGACCAGATGCGTCCTTAGCCGCACCAGCAGGAGCACGTGCCAGCACCCGGCACAAGGCGCCGAGCCATTGCACGTAGGGCGCATTCGGATCGCTCTGCGGCAAGCCGGAAACGGCAGCCACCGAACCCGGTGCCGTGCCGCGCCACCATGCGGCCTGCCGGTAAGGCACCAGTGCAAGCGTTTCGTTGACGATAGTGAAGCCGAGTGTCGCTTCGCTTGTCGCAGCACGCGCACGGCTCGCAAGCTGCCAGAGCAGCGCGATCTGCTGCGCGTCGATGCGCACGTTTTGCGATGCGTCCGCGGACGCGGCGCGGCTGGTCCGCTCAGAAGCCTGCGGGGGTGGAGATGAAGTATGCGTCGGCGGCATATTCGTTACCGCGTCGAGAACGTGGCCCAGCCGCTCATGCCGGGCAGCAGTTCCGGCACGCTGCCAGTTAGCGCCGCTGTCACATCGACTGTCTGCGTAACCGGGTCGACGCGCGCGCCAATGCGGGCCACTTTCGCCGGATAGATCTTGCCGACCTCATCGACCTGAACGCTCAACGGATGACCAGGCTTCAACCAGGCGAGCCATTTCGACGGCACAATCATCTTCAGTTCAAGATGGCTCGTATCGATGATCGTCAAAAGTGGCTTACCAGGCTCTGCAAACTGTTGCGGCGCGGCACTGCGCTTCGAGACACGGCCGTCGAACGGCGCGGCAATCACGCATTGGCGCACTGTTGCCTGCATATAGGCAACTTCCGCCGTGCTGGCCTTCAGTTTGCCCGAGGCCTGCTGCACTTCGAGGTCGCCCACCGAATGCAGTTGCGCGAGACGCTGGTCGACCTGCATCAGGTCGCGCGCGGCATCGGCTTCGGCCTGGGCCTTGTGCAACTGCGCCGCGTACAGCGAGCAGTCGAGCGAGATGAGCGTCTGACCGGCGCGGAACGCGTCGCCGTCGCGAAACGGCAAGGTGGCGATTTTTGCGGCGATTTCGCTCGACAGGTCCACCTCGTCGCGCGAAACAAGCTGGATGCGGATGCGGCCCGCGTCGCCGGTCGGATCGGTAGTTGCCGAGGCCGAGACCGAAACCGGCGTCGGCATGGGTGCCGCCGCCGGCGTCGCACTCCAAACTGTTTGCGTGCACAACAAAAAAGCGACTGCACTACCCGCTACATACCGCGACCACTTCATTGCGTCTTCTCTCCATTCGCGCTGCCCAGTGTGGCCCAGCGCTGCTGCTCTGCATCGATCGACTGCTCAAGCGTGGCCAGATCATGGCCACTGACCGTATCGGGAATCGGATCGAGTCCGAGCGTCGCCAGCATTTGCCCGTAGGCGTTTTCGAGTTCGCCGTAGCTCTGGTACAGGCGCAACTCCGACATCATTGCGCTGGTCGCGGCACGAATCTCTTCCAGTTTGCCTTGCGCATTCGCTTCGGTTGCGTTGTGGGTGTGCTGCAGAATCTGTTGATCGACGTCGTTCATCTGCTTGAGCAGATCGAACTGACGTTGCTTCGCAGCCAGTTCGCTGCGCGCGACGTGCACCTGCGTCAGCACCGCCATGCTCAACGCAAGGCGCTGCGTCTTCGCCACTTCCAGTTGCGCGTCGGCCATGCCGCGAATGTTCTTCACATTCAGCACGTTTAGCAGATTCCAGCTCACGCTGATACCGGCTGCGCGCCACGCGTTATAGACGAGGAAGCTATTACTGTCGTAGTGCGTGCCGAGATCGAGTTCGATACCGGGCAGCAGCTTGGCCATTGCCTTATGCGTTTCGTTGACGCTGATACGCTCGTTATAGCTCGCTTCCACCAGTTCCGGGCGACGCTCCAGCGCGGTCTCTTCCATGCTGTCGATCGGCATGTCGAAACTCGGGATAGCGAAATCCGTCGGCGGCGCCAGCGTAAAGTCTTTGCCCGGCTCCAGATTCATCAGCGAGGCAAGCCGCGGCTTGGCTTCTTCGAGCTGATCGCGAATCTCTTCGAGCTGGCGCATCAGATCGAGCAGCGAATGCTGATAGTTAAGCGTATCCATCGGTGAGCGCAGATTCTCATGCTGCGCCTGGCGCGAATCGTCGAGTGCCGAACCGGCCTGAGCCAGCAGCGGCGCGATGCGCTCGCGCAGCCGTTGCGCGCCGGTTGCTTGCCAGTAGGCTTCGCGCACCTGCTGCATCATCAGTTGCACGACTTTGCGGCGGCGTTGTTCGAGCACCAGCACGTGATCGGCCTGCTCCTTGGCTTCAAAGTAGCTGACGCCGAAGTCGAGCAGATTCCACGAGAAGCCGAGGTCCGCGGTGCGGTCGTTCTTGTCCGTCGAATAAGACGGCGCCAACGATTGCTCGTTGGTGAACACATCGGTCGAGGACGAAGCAAGCGGGTGGTTGCGCGTCGTATAACCGGCTTGCGCAGTGAGCTTCGGCAACAGGTCGAAGTTCGACAGGTCGAGCTGCTTTTGCGCGAGCGCTTCTTCCATCATTTTCAGACGATGGTCGAGGTTGTAGCGAATCGCGCGTGCCATTGCCTCGTCGAGCGTGATCGGCCCGGTCACGGGCTGCTGCTGCGAGAACATTGACGTCCGGTCGGTCTGCGCGGTCTGCACGCGCTCGGCATCGGTGAACGGTGTGGGTTTGATCGCGCAGCCCGAGAGCCAGATGATGGCGAGCGAGAGCGCAAGCAGCGCGGGACGAGGTGGACGCACCGCAATGGAAGAGGATTTCACTTCGGCAGCTCTCTTTCTTAGAGTTATTGGAATGTGGAATTCAGGGTGGCTCATGCGTTGCCTCGCGGTGCGGCAACCACAGCAGCCGCGTCGGCGGTAGGCGCTGCGGTCGCACGCACGACGTGCAGCGTCGCATGGGCATGAGCGAACTGCTCGGTGAGCGACGGCTTGGCAAGCGGGATCGCCGCTTGCGGTGCAGGTTTCGTCGTGTGGCTGCGCTCGTGAGCAGGTGTGCCGCTGGCGCGTTGTCCACGAGCACCGCTGAAATCGATTGCCACTTCGCGGCGCGTCTGATGACCGGCGGCATCGTGCGTGACGATCGCGAAATGCAAGGCGCCCTGATGCGGCGGCACCTTGCCGCTCAACATGCCGCGCACCGGGTCGTAATGCAGCCATCCGGGCAGCGGGCGGCCGTCGGCGAGACGGATGTCGACATGAGTGTCCGCGTCGACCGGCGAACCCTCGGCGTTTGACAGCATGGCCGGCAGCGAGACTGAGAAGTCGCCGTCGGGCGGCACCGTCACGCGCATGGTGAGGTCGGGCAGATCGATAGACAGCCGCGTGAGATCCGGAGTCGGGATCGACTCCATTGGGGAGACGCCGGTGTCGCTGAGCGAGTTGGTTGCACGGCCGGCCTCGTTCGTAAAAGTCGGCGTACGCGCGCTGGTGTTCTCAAAGGTTGCTGTAAAGACATCAGGAATAGAACCGAGCGTAGGCTCCGGAGCGAACGCGTCGAGCACGATCAGCGGGTTTGAGATGCTGTCGCCGAGGTCGTCTGGGAAGACCGGCAAGGTGTCCGGTGCGGGCGCTACCAGTTCCGTGATGGGCGTGACACCTTGCCCAACGTTCGGTGTTGCGTTAGCTGACGAGGACGGCGGCAACGTCAACGGTGTCGCGGGATGCGGGACATCGCTGCTCGTCGTTGTTCCGGTTGTCGTAGAAGTTCCCGTTCCACCTCCGGTCGGCGGCGGTGGCGGAGTCTGGTCCGTGTCCTGAACTGTGATGGTCTTGCTGCTGACCGCGCTCGACTGCTTGCCGTCATTGATTACAAAGTCGATCATGCGGGACGCGGTATTCGGCGTAATAGCCGTGTTGTCGTATTCGACCGAACTCAGCGCCGCTTGCCACTGCGCCAAGGTCGCGTGGCTGTTCGAGGTCAGCGTCAGCACGCCCGTCGAAGCGTTATAAGAGCCCGTGATGTCACCCATCGTGGCACTGTTATTGGTGAATTCCAGCACGTCTTCGCCGCTATGAAAGCCGCCCGCAATCGAAACGGTCCCCGTTTCAACTGTGAGCGATTCCGGGTCCGCCACGGTGATGCCGGAGTCGATCGTCACCGGTGTCGAGGCGACGTTGTCGCCCGCCGTGAATGAAGGGCTACCGGTGCCGCTCGTCAGCGTCGGCGCAGAAGCCCCCACGTCGACCGTTCGCGCGAATGCCGCGCTGTTCTCCACGCCGTCGTTGACAATAAAGGAAATCGTCCGCGAGCCCAGCGGCGCCGCGAACCCATTGGTGGAAAACGACACACCTTCGAGCACCGCGTCCCATTGGGCGACGGTCAGCGGCGCGCCGCTCGAACTGATGGTCATCACGCCCGTCGTGGCATCGTAGGTCGCGCTGACGCTGCCCATTGTCGCTGGGTTGATATTCAACGTGAGCATATCGCCAGACTGCAGACCACTCGTGATCGAGATGGTCGCCGAGGCGAGCGTCGTGTTGTCGCCGTCCGTCACGGTGATGCCGCTGTCCACCACCTTCGGCGCGTTGCCGTCCAGATAGCTGGTGTTGCTGGTCATCGCGCTCGTCAGCACAGGCGTCTGGTCGACATCGGCCACCGTCACGGTCTTGCTGCTCGTCACACTGTTTTCGGTGCCGTCGTTGACGGTGAAACTGATTGTGCGGGCCGCACTGTTCGGCGTGACCGCGGTATCGGTATAAGTCACTGACTCCAGCGCGGCCTGCCATTGCGCAACCGTTGCCGCGGCACCCGCGGACGTCAGCGTCAGCACACCCGTGGTCGTGTCGTACGAACCCGTGATATTGCCGAAGCTGGTCGTGCTGGTGTTGGAAAACGCAAGCACGTCCTCGCCCGAATGAAAATTGCCCGTGATCGCGACGGTGCCGGAGGCCAGTGTCGTGTTGTCGGCATCGGAGACGATCACACCCGGGTCCACCGCGACTGGCGTCGAGGTCACGTTGTCGCCGGCCGTGAACGCCGTGCTGCCGCCCGAGGCCGTGACGACCGGCGCCTGGTCGACGTCCGTCACGGTGACGAGTTTGGTGGAGCCGGCACTCGTCTCCGTGCCGTCGTTGACGGCGAAACTGATCGTCCGGGTCGTCGTGTTAGGCGTGGCCGCCAGGTCGGTGTAGGTCACCGCGCGCAGCGCCGCCTGCCACTGGGCGGTCGTCGCCTCAGCGCCTGACGACTCCAGCGTCAGCACACCCGTGCCGGCGTTGTACGAGGCGTTGATGTTGCCGTACAGCGCCGCGCTGGTATTGGTGAACGCCAGCAGATCCTCGCTGCCGGCGAAGCCGTTCGTAATCGTCACCGTGGCAAAGGAGAGCGTCGTGTTGTCCCGGTCCGATACGGTGATGCCGGTGTCGATCGCCACCGGCGTCGCGGTGGTGTTGTCACCTTCCGCAAACGGCGTGCTGCCGATCGAAGTGGTCACGATGGGTGTCTGGTCGACATCGCTCACCGTGACGGTCTTCGTGCCGGTATCGCTGGTGTCCGTACCGTCGTTGACCGCGAAGCTGATCGTGCGGGTCGCGTTGTTCGGCGTCACCGCCGTATCCGTGTACGTCACAGATTCCAGCGCCGCCTGCCATTGCGCGGTTGTCGCGGTGGCGCCCGCCGAGGTCAGCGAGAGCACGCCGTTGCCGGCATCGTACGAGCCGGTGATGTTGCCGAACAACGTCGAACTGCTGTTGTTGAACGCCAGCACGTCCTCGCCCGAATGAAAATTGCCCGTGATCGCGACGGTGCCGGAAGCCAGCGTGGTGTTATCCAGATCGCTCACGGTGACGCCGCTGTCCACGGTAACCGGCGTCGAGGTCACGTTGTCGCCCGCGGTAAAGGGAGTGCTGCCGCCCGAGGTCGTGAGGATCGGCGTCTGGTCGGTATCGGTCACGGTCACCGTTTTGGTCGAAGCGATACTGGTCGCCTGGCCGTCGTCGATGGTAAAACTGATCGTGCGGGTGGAGTTGTCCGGTGTCACCGCGGTGTCGGTGTAGGTCACCGCGCGCAACGCCGCCTGCCATTGCGCAAGCGTCGCGGTGCCGCCCGCAGACGTCAGCGTCATCACGCCACTGGAAGGCACATACGAAGCGTTGATGTTGCCGAACAGCGTCGGATTCGTATTGTCGAACGACAGCAGGTCCTGGTTGCTGACAAAGCTGCCCGTGATGGCCACCGTGGCGGAGTCGAGCGTGCTGCTGTCGCCGTCCGCTACGGTGATGCCGCCGTCGACAACAACCGGTGTCGACGCGGCGTTGTCGCCTGCGACGAACGGGGTGCTGCCGACCGTGGTTGTCACGATCGGCGTCTGGATCACGTCCGTGACCGAGACGCTCTTGGTGCCGACGTTACTCGGCTGCGTGCCGTCATTCACGCTAAAACTGATCGTGCGGGTCGCGCTGTTCGGCGTCACCGCCGTATCCGTGTACGTCACCGCTTCCAGCGCCGCCTGCCATTGCGCGACCGTCGCCGTGGCGCCCGCGGAGGTCAGCGACAGCACGCCGGTGCTGGAAACGTACGAGGCGGTGATGTTGCCGAACAAGGTGGAACTGGTGTTGTTGAACGCCAGCACGTCCTCGCCTGAGTGAAAATTGCCAGTGATGGAGACGGTACCGGACGCGAGCGTGGTGTTATCCAGATCGGACACGGTAACGTTGCTGTCCACCACGACCGGTGTCGCAGCGGTGTCATTGCCGGCGGTAAAGGCCGTGGTGCCACCGCTCGTCGTGAGGATCGGCGTCTGATCGGTATCGGACACCGTCACCGTACGCGTCGCCACCGGGCTGCTCTCGGTGCCGTCGTTGACCGTGAAACTGATGGTGCGCGTCGCGTTGTTCGGCGTCACCGCCGTATCCGTGTAGGTCACCGATTCCAGGGCTGAGCGCCATTGTGCGAGGGTTGCGCCACCTGCGGCCGTGAGCGTCATCACACCCGTGCCTGCGTCATACGAACTGCTGATGTCGCCCATCGTCGTGCCGTTGTTGGTAAAGCCCAGCACGTCCTCGCCCGAATGGAAATTGCTGCTGATCGAGACCGTCGCCGAATCGAGCGTGGTGTGCCCCGCGTCGGATACGGTCAAGCCGGAATCGACCACCACCGGCGTCGAGGCCGTATTGTCTCCAGCGACGAACGCAGCCGAACCTGTGTCCGTGGTAACCAGCGGCACCGCAGTCAGGTTGACGGTTTCCGTGACCGCTACGCTGTTTTCGCTGCCGTCGCTGATCTGCACCGACACACTGCGGCTGCCGGACGCTGTGTCGGGCGCGGAGAAATGCACGGCGTCGATGGCGGCGTCCCACTGCGCGGCCGTCGCAGTATCGCTGGCCGAGCTCAACGTCATCACGCCGGTCGTCGTGTTGTAGCTCCCCGTGATGTTGCCCATCGTCGAGCCGTTGTTCGCGAACGACAGCGTATCGCCAGTCTGAAAACCCGACGTGATCGATACGGTGGCCGACGGCAGGGTGCCGTTGTCGCGATCGCTAACGCTGACGCCGCTATACACGGACGTGCCGGCCGCGCCCGCCACGTAGCCCACACTGCCGCCGCTCGTGCTGAGCAGCGGCGTCTGGTCGACGTCGGTCACCGTGACGGTGCGGGTCGCGACGTTGCTGGGGTCGCCGTTGCTGTCGGTCAGGCTGAAGCTGATGGTGCGGGTCGCGGGAATCGGCGAGATCGCAGTGTCGGTATAGGTCACCGAGTCGAACGCGGCCTGCCATTGCGCCGTGGTCGCTGTGTTGCCAGCGGACGTCAGCGTCAGCACGCCCGTCGACGTGCTGTACGAGCCGGTGATGTTGCCCATCCCCGCACCGCTGTTGGTGAACCCCAGCGAGTCTTCGCCGCTGTGAAAACCGCTGGTGATACTGACCGTGCCGGTGCCCGACGTGGTCGCCGAAGTGTCGGCCACGCTCAGGCCGCTGTCCACCGTCACCGGTGTCGACGTCGTGTTGTCGCCGGCCACGAACGCTGCGCTGCCGGCGTCGGTCGTGATGGTCGGCCCGTCGATGCTGTACACGAGGTGGGCGAGGTTCAGAATCAGATCGCCGCCGACACCGCTAATCGTGATGCTATGCACCTCGTCGAACGCCGCATTGCTCGACGACAACGACACGGTCTGGGTGACGAAAACGCCACCCGAGACCAGCGTGACTTCGCCCGCCGTATTGCTGTCCGGAACGATCTCGACGTTGCCGTTCGCCACGATGTCGATGTCGAGGCTCTGGATGTTGAACGCCTTGCCGTTCGCCATCGAGATGGTGATCGAGTTCACGTTGCCCTGCCCTCCCGCGTCCAACGCGAGCGACTGGTCCCCGCCGTTTTCGTCGGCGAGCGCTTGAAGGTTGGAATCCGACTCCACCTGCGTATCGTAGGGCGTAGAGCCGGTGTTATACGTGTAGGTCAGACCGTCGAGCGTAAACGAAGGCACCTCGCCGGAGTCGAAATCGACATCGTCCGCGTTGGTGAAGTCCTCGATCGTCACGCCAAGCAGATGGTCGTAGTTCTGCTCAGCCGCCGCTGAGAGAATCACCGGCGTCGTCACGGTGCCGACCTGGTACTCGAGCGTCCAGTTGCCGCCCACTGCGGCCGAACCGGTCGCATCCGTCGAAGCGGCCACGTTCAGATGCGTGAGTGCGGCAATTTCCTGCACCAGCATCTGCCCGTCCGCGTCCTGCGCGACATCGCAACCGTAGATCAGGAAATCGCCGCCCGGCTTCATCAAGGCGCCGATCTGCGTGAGCTCAGCGCTGTACTTCGACAGATCGCCGGCGTCGAGCCAGACGTCGCCTGCCTGAATCTCGCCATCCGTGCCGTGCGAAATCAGGTGAATCGCGTCGACACCCTTGTGCGTCTGCAGGTACTGCTCGATCTGCGCGAAGCCGTCGGTGTTCGCATTGAGCACGACATACTTCGTCCCCGCCGGCAAGCCGGCAATCAGCGCCTGATAGTCGACTACGCTCGGATCGATGAACACCACCTGATGCGACACGGCCGGCGCCGCGTTGGCGACGGCGAGCTTCTGCTCGCGCGCACCGTTCGCGCCGACGAGCTTCACATCGTGCTCGGCCACCGGCTTCGATGGAGCCGAACTGGTGGTGGCGGGATGCGCGTGGTCCGCTTCGACGCCATGCGGATGCGGGTGCGCCGCAACCGCACCGACCGATGCGTCGTAGACCACACGGGGCTCGAGTGCGAGCAGCAGCGGCGCCGGTACGACGGCGGGAATCCTGCCCCCCCGCTCGACGCTCAGACGTTTCAGGATTTGCTTGACGTAGTCCATGACGAAACACTCCACCGGGCCGCCGCGTGGCCCTGCTATGGCCGCGCGCTTAACTGCGCGGCGGGAAAACACCGCTCAGCGCGATGATGAAAGTGATACCCAGATACGGGTTACGCAGCGCGACCGGCAGACTGCCGCCGGTGGACCCGACTGTCACGGTGGGCGCCGACCCCGTCAGGGATGCGTTGAACGGTGCCAGCGTGGTGTTCGCCGCGCTCGTGCTGTAGAGCGTCCCGGGACGGCCGCCCGCCGCGATCGGTCCGAGAACCGTGGTGTTGCCGGGCGTGGCGCCTTCGCCGGTGTTCGTGGTGGTGGCGGGTATGCTGATCGATGCGCTCGCCGTCCCCGCAGTAGCCGTGGCCGTATGCGTGTGCGCCGGCAACTGGTTGATGGTCAGCGTGACGCTCTCGTTGCCGGAAAGCTCGCCCACCGTGATCGGCGAGAGACCGTTGCCCGCACCCACGCCGACCGGCGAACGGCCTTGCAGATCCGGGAGCCCGAAGTTGGTCGTACCGTTGCCGCCATAAAACGTACCGAGCAGCGCGAACAACGCGTTATTCTGGCTGACGGACAAGATTTGCCCCTGACAGAAGGCCCAGCCTTGCGGGGCGAAATTGAAACCGACCATGCGGATTTCGCCGAGATACGGATCGCTCATACATTTCTCCTGGAAACGCGGGGGTTAGACCGCAAAGAAACGGGCAACACCGGGAGAGTCATGGCGCGTCCGTCGAAGGGGATAGGGCGGGCTTCACACAGTGCATCACCGCGCACAGCATGGCCGCGCCGCTTTCGGAAGGCCGCACCGGCGTGGCGAGCAGAGACCAGCTCGGCCCGTCGGGCGATTGCACCTGGTACACGTCTTGAGGAAGTTGCACGCCGGGCGGCAACTCGAAGAGCGCCGAATAGCAAACGAACGAATCATCCATGGGAATGCCGGCAGGCGCGCTGACGAGCCGCGCCTGAATTTCGTGCCCGGACGCTGTCCCCAGGATGAAAGTACGGCCGAGCGACTCGGTCAACTCGGCATGACTCGGTATTGCTGACATTCCGCCCCCCGGAATGAAACTGAAACGCGGCTGCATCGGCTCAACCGATACCTCTCGTTTACGACGCGCCGCTATGCTCTCTTTAAGTCTTTCGTTGTTTTTTTCGACATGCGGTTCGTCACGTCGCTTGAGACTCGAACGGCGCAGCGGGTCGGCACATGAATTCGTAAATTCCGTTTTCGCCGATCTTCTCGAAACCTAGTCGCAGGTAGAGCGAACGAACAGGGTTGTTGCACTCCACATGTAGTTTCACTGCCATCCCCCGCTGTGCGGCCTGCGCGATCAGCCTATGCATCAACCGCGTTCCGATGCCTCGACCCCGAAACGACGGCAATAGCGCGATATCCATGACACGCAGTTCATCGCCGTCCCAGTTGTGATACAACCTGCCCGCCGCGACGCCCCCGCTGAGTACCACATCAAACCGGGCTTGCGGATAGTGCCGACGGTAGTAGCGGTCCTGCATCGTGAACTGCTGTTCGATGAGTAACTCAATTTCCGCAGCGCTTAATCCCGCGCCCGTGAATTCGTCAAACCGCGTGCTGGAAAACACCGTCAGCAGGAATTCGCGATCGGTATGAGTTACCGCACGCAATTCAATAACGTCGGCTTCACTTTGAAACGTGAACGTTATCGGATTGCCTCTCGGATCGAATGCGTTGCTCACGAAAACTTACTCAAACTTACGCATGGAGATTTGAGGCGAATCGTAGCCGTTAGTTATTAACCTTGCAATCGATTCATCAGGCAAATGTGCTCAGGGATTACCCGCTCATGGTCGACCAATTGAGGTGGTATGCGCGACGGATGGGAAGCGGTAAAAACTACTTAAATGGACTTGTAGCATCGCGATCAACTCTCGCAGAGCTTCTTGGCATGACGGCAAGAGAACTGGTTGCCGGATCGGAGCCCGGCGCTCCGCGGCCCCGTACGCTCACGTACGGTCAGAAAGAAATGCTAACGTCCCACCCTAACTCAATGAGATATGACGATCGTATGCGCTGCCATTGAGTGGTTGCTTTCGACGACGCTTTCCACCGTTCATGGCCGACTCCGGGAGTTCGCCAGCGCCCGTCAGTCCCGTGCCCGACCGCGCCGCGAACTTCCCTTTTCGACCCATCACGGCCTGACGCCTTGTTGGGTCGAGAGACCGCTGTACGACTGTTAGCGGACATCCCACCGCGACGCCATCGTTTATTAGCGGTTCGGAAACGAACCCACGTCAAATCCTGATGCGCTACCATTCGCGGGGTCAAATCCACACACCAACGACGTTTTTCATCCAATGCCATGATAAGAAAATCCTTTCTCACCGTCGTTTTAACCGTTTTTCTTTGTACACCGTTACTTGCCTCTGCACAAAACGATGACAGTGCCGAGTTCTTCAGCCATCTTTATTGGTCTTTGTGCAAGTCGAACGCTACGAACCCCGATTTGTTGCGAGCGAACCTAAAGACTAAAGGACTTCCAGAACTACCACCGGAAAAGGCCAAGCTATTCAACGATGGCTTTGACGGCGACGCGTGGCCAGTGCCGCACAACGGCACAAGCGGAAATTTTGTTCTGGCGCTACCGGCGGGGAAAAAGATGTGCGCTGTCTATGCAAGGCGCGCTGATGCACATACGATCGAGCTATTGTTTTCTCAATTTGGAGAAAATCCAGCCGCCCCGATTGTTGCCGACAGGCAGCATGACGTATTCGCCGACACAGGGCCAAACGGGAAAACACATACCATATCGTACATATGGTCGACTCCTGGCGATCCCGCGAAGCTGCTCTTTATGCTGACGACTTCGGAATCTCCCTCTGCTCAAGTACAAGCACTGGGGACCGTTTCGGTTATAGGTAACTAGGATGCCTGATCGTCTTGAAGTCGAGCGTCCGTTGTTGGCTCAGCTACGGTCAACGACCAACAAGGCTTGGGTGGCTGCTCCTGGCCGACTACTGCGCGACACAGTGCGGACGGCGACCCGAACTGGCCACGTAGTTTAGCGACAGGGCACGCCGCGCTCAGAGGAAGTTCCTGATCAGCATCGTCACCCACCGCCAGGCACCGCCGCA
>NZ_JAMFSB010000236.1 GCF_026225065.1 Paraburkholderia sp.
AGACGCTGGTCGAATGACATCGCGGCGAACATGGTCAGCAAGACTACCGCGCCAAACGCGATCGCGCCGGGGCCGGCCTTGATCGTCGCGAGCGCGTTGAATTGCACGAGGGCGACCAGAATGGTGATGACGTAGATATCGAGCATCGACCAGCGGCCGACAAGTTCGACCAGCCGATAGATGCGCGTGCGCCTCTCGGGCAGCCAGCGCCAGCGCAGTTGCGCCGTCAGGACGAGAAAGACAAGCGCGATGATCTTGAGCATGGGCACGGCAATGCTCGCGATGAAAACAATGGCCGCAAGCGGCCATGAGCCGGAAGTCCAGAGGTAGACCACGCCGCTCAGGATCGTGTCTGTTTGCGCGCCGAACAGCGAACTCGTATCCATCACGGGCAGCATGTTGGCGGGGATGTAGAGGATCACTGCCGCAATGACGAACGCCCAGGTGCGCGCAATGCTGCCGGGCTTGCGGAAGTGCAGATGCGACCCGCAACGCGGGCAGCGGCCTTCGTGGGCGTGCAATGCCGGTTTCGACAACAAGCCGCAGTCATGGCAGACGAACAGGCCGGCGCGGGCGGCCGTCAGCGCCGAGGCACCGGTCTGCGCGACTGGCGCCACTGGCGCGCTAGCCGCGCTCCGCGCGACGTCGATGCGAGTCCAGATATCGTGATGATCGAAGGCGGCCGCAGCCGCGGCAAGCAACAGCATCACCGCGCCGAACGCCAACATGGCAATGCCGGGGACCACGGTTGCAATAGCCGCAAGCTTGACGAGCGCGACCAGCATCCCGAGGATCAGCACTTCGATCATGCCCCACGGGGTCACACGACGCAGCACGCGCAACACAATATCGGGCCGGCGCGGGACGTGTCCTGAGCGTAGCGGCAAAAGCACATACGTCACTGCCGCCATGTCGAGCAGCGGCATCAGTAGCGTCGTGACGAACACGAGGCCTGCGAGCGGCCACACGCCGTCGTCGTACAGGATGCGAGCCGCGCCGAACAGCGTGGTCTCCACAAGAGTGCCGTTCACTGAAAGCCCCACGATCGGGAAGGCATTGGCCACGGCGAACAGCACGATTGCCGCGAGCGTGAACGCCAGTGCCCGGTCCACGCTGGCGGGCGGGCTTCGATACAGCGTCGCGCCGCAGCGACGGCAGCGTGCGGTTGCACCGCTGGCGAGCACGGTCTCGCGCTGCAGTAGGTCGCATTCATGACACGCGATAAGGCGAGCATCATTCATGGCGCCGCCCCTCTCGTGTCCGACGCGGCCGATGGCGGATTCGCCATGGCCGTGGTCCCGTTGTAGGTCGTCGCGGTCATGCGCTCGGCATCGGTGACCCAGCCTCCGCCCATCGCCTGGTAGAGGCTCACGGTCGACGTGAACACCGCGCCTTGCGTCTGCGCGTAGCTTAGTTGGGCATTGAAGAGACTACGTTCGGCATCGAGCACTTCGATGTAGCTCGTATAGCCCCCCTCGAAGCGCAGCCGGGCAAGGCGTGCATAGGTGCGTAACGCATCGACCTGATTGCCCTGCACCACCAGTTGCTCACGCGTTTTCTGTAGCGACACGAGCGCGTCGGCGACTTGCTGGAATGCGACCTGGATCGCCTTCTGATATTGAAACAGCGCTTGTTGCTGCTGCGCTTCGGCCTGCTTCACCTGACCGCCGATGCTGCCTGCCGTGAAGATCGGCAGCGTCACCGCTCCGGCATAGGACCAGATGCGGGCCGGTCCGGTGAAGAGCGAAGAGAACTGTCCGCTCACCGAACCGAACAAACCGGTCAGCGAGATCGACGGGAAATAAAGCGCGCGCGCAGCGCCGATCAGCGCGTTCGCGGCAATCAGGTCTTGCTCGGCCTGGCGCAGGTCGGGACGGCGTTCGAGCAATTCAGACGGCAGCCCCGCCGGCACGGCAGGCAGCGCGAGATCGTCCAGTTCGCGGTCACGCACGATGACCTCAGGGTTGTGTCCAAGCAAGATCGACAGCGCGTCTTCCTGCTGCGCAATCTGCAACTCGATCTGCGGAATGGCCGCGAGCGAGGCCTGGTATTCCGACTGGCTTTGCGCCAGCTCCATTTGCGACACTTCGCCGCCCGAAAAGCGCAACTGAAACACATTGACGGAAGCCGCACGGCTTGCGACTGTTGACTTCGCAATATCTAGCTGACGGTCAAGCGACAACAGGTTCACATACGACGACGCCACCGATGCCACCAACGTCAAGATCGTCGCACGCCTGCCCTCCTCGCTCGCGAGCAGGTTCGCACGGGCAGCTTCTGTCTGCCGGCGCAGCTTGCCGAAGAAATCGATCTCCCAGGACGCAGAGAGCGTCGCCTGGTACTGGTTCAGGACTGGGCCAACGCCCGGTGGCAACTGCGTGCCCAGCGGCACACGCTGGCGTTGCGCGTTGA
>NZ_JAMFSB010000237.1 GCF_026225065.1 Paraburkholderia sp.
ACACGACCTCGCCGCCCGAACACGAAGCATGGCGCGCCAAACAGATCGCAGCCCTGAAAGACGGCACGCCGGTGCCGCCTCGTCCTGTCATCACGGATGAGCAGATTCGCGAGAGCATCGAACGCGGGCAGCTGCGCGTTCAGCGCGAACGCGGTACCGACCTCACCATCTTCTCGCCGCGCGCAGCCGGGATGGGCCACCATCTGGGCACGGAAGAGGCGAATGCGCGCTGGTCGCAGGAATGCAACGACCTGATTTATCGCGTGTGCAGACAGTTTCCGCGCAACTTTGTCGGCGTCTGCCAGTTGCCGCAGGCGGTTGGCGCAGCGCCCGCGAATTGCATCGCCGAGTTGCGACGGTGTGTGGAGGAACTCGGCTTTATTGGCTGCAACCTCAACCCCGATCCATCGGGTGGTCACTGGAACGGCTTACCGATGACCGACCGCTCGTGGTACCCGCTGTATGAAGCGATGGTTGAGCTCGACGTGCCGGCGATGATTCACGTTTCGTCATCGTGCAACCCGAATTTTCATGCGACGGGCGCGCACTACATCAATGGCGATACCTCGGTATTCATGCAGCTGCTGAGCGCCGATCTGTTCGCCGATTTCCCCACGCTGCGCTTCATCATCCCGCACGGCGGCGGCGCGGTTCCGTATCACTGGGGACGCTACCGCGGCCTCGCTCAGGACATGAAGCGGCCGCTTCTCACCGAATACCTGATGAAGAACGTGTTCTTCGACACGTGCGTCTATCACCAGCCAGGCGCCGAGCTTCTCGCCAAGGTCATCCCGGTCGGCAACATCCTGTTTGCGTCGGAGACGATCGGCGCGGTGCAGGGCATCGATCCCGAGACCGGTCACTACTACGACGACACGCGGCGCTATATCGACGCGATTCCGTGGCTCACGCCCGCTGACCGGCAACGCATCTACGAGGACAACGCGCGCGCGGTGTATGCGCGGCTGTCCAGTCAACTCGAACGCCAACTTTCCTGAAAGGAGACCACTGTGACGAACCCCATTGGATGGCACCATAACGAGTCCGCGCCGCAAGCCAGTCCGGAGATTCTTGAGACGTTGCGCGGCCTGGCCGTTTCGCTGCTGAGCGACAACATGGCACGCGCGAGCGGCACGATCGGGCTGCAGCCGTATCATCGACCCAAGCCGATGGCTGGAACCGCGGTGACGGTCCGCACGCGCGGTGGTGACAATCTCGCGATTCATCGCGCCTTCGATTTTTGCCGTCCGGGCGATGTGCTGGTGATCGACGGCGGTGGCGATCTTTCGCAGGCGCTGATGGGCGAGATCATGTCGAGCTTTGCGGAGAGCCTGGGGGTTCAAGGCCTGGTGATCGACGGCGCCATTCGCGACGTCGGCGCGCTCCGGCAGGGCGATTTCCCCGTGTATGCGCGCGGCGTGACGCATCGGGGGCCGTACAAGAACGGGCCAGGTGAGATCAATGTGCCGGTATCGGTCGGCGGCATGGTCGTGCATCCCGGCGACATCATCGTCGGCGATGAAGACGGTGTGCTGGCGATCCCGGTTGCCGAAGTCGAGGCGGTGATTGCCGGGGCGAAGAAGCAGGGGGAGAAGGAGGAGGCGGCCCTGCGATCTATCGCCAAGGGGGAGTTCGACCGCTCGTGGGTCGTCCCGCATGAAGCGCGGATGATGGGCAGCTGAGCCAGGTGCCCGGCACGCGGCTCGGCGCGGTGGCGGTCAGGGCAGGGCAGGGTCAGGCCAAGCCGCGTGCGCCGCCGCGTCACGGCGTAGGGCAGAGCACAGGGCGTAGCGCAAGGCACCGCCCATCACCGTCCCCTCATTTACCCGCTGGCGCTCCGTCCGCGTCGCCCTTGAACACCCTCCGCCAGTCGTCCTTCATATCGATCAGCAGCCAGCCTTTCACATTCGCTTCCTGTAGCCCCTTGTCCAGCTTCCCGCTGCGTGCCGTCTGATCGTAGGCATATTCGCGCTGCGCGTCGGTGTGATGCAGCAGGGCCGCAAAGCGCGGACCGTCGCCGGAGGTGGTCCATTCGAGCATCGGCAGGTCGCTGTCGGCATTGCCGAACGCCATTAGCGGCCGGCGTCCAGTCACAGCCTGAATGGCTTGCGGCTTCATCGCGCCGTCGTTGAGCGTGTCGACCTGCGCGAGCCGCGTCAGCGTCGCCGTGCCGTTCGTCAGCCCGTACTGATAGCGAACCGTGCTGCCGATCACATCTTCAGGCGGCACGCCGTACATGCTCTGCGAGATCGCGCGAATGAATTCGACGCTGTCGGCCGAGACGATATAGGTTCTGAAGCCGTTGGCGCGCAGGTAGGCGAGCAGCTCGACCATCGGCTGATACGCGAGCGCCGTATAGGGGCGGTTGAAACGCGGATCGCTCGCGGTATCGAACCAGTCGTGCACGATCGAGGCGAAACTGTCCGTCGTCATACCCGCGTGGGTGGCCGCAAGCAACTTCATCGCGCCTGCGTTGCCGCTGCTTGCCACCGGCTTCAGATTGCCGCGCAGGATCGATCGGAACGGCTCCTGGCGTTTCCACTCGGGATGATGCGGCGCAAGCGTCTTTACCTGTTGCAAGGTGAAGACGAGTTGCACGGACGCCGGCTGCTCGACCCAGAGCGTGCCGTCCAGATTGAACACCGCAATCCGCTCGGCGCGCGGCACGAAGTCTTTCGATTCGGGCGTCGTCACGCGCGTGACGAAATCGATGATCGAACGCTCCGCCGGGGTGTCGTTCCACGATGCCATGGTCGAATTACCAGAAGGCGCGCGGGCCGGACGCGAGCCCTGCGTCCCGCTCTGGTGGGGCGTGGTCGTGCACGCGCAGAGAGCGACAACGGTCAAGCCGATCCAGGATCTGCGCATCAAGCCAATCATGAAAGCCTCGTGAGTATGTGATGTCGTGCGGCGCTCGATGCGCCGTTAGTCTTTTCGCGCCTACTAAATAGCACATCCGGCGCGTTTGTTTAACGGTTTGCCGCGTATTTTGCCGACGTCAGGCGGAGGGGGACTCCTGCGCGCCGAGTTGGGACCCTGGTTCGCCTGGCCCAGCCGAATCAGGACCCGCACCAGGCCAAATTGTTTTTATATTCGAATCAATTCCCTGAAATTGACGTCGCCATTTCAAAAGGCGATTTATTTTGATCATTTTCAGCATAATAAAAACTGAAAAATCCGGCTTTCGTTCGTGTTACAAATTTATTCCCATGTTTTTTGAAAACGTTTGCTAGTATTTTCAGACGATGACCACGGCCGGCTACAGCGCGTGGTAGCTATTTTTCGCCCCCACAAGGTCCATGCGGGGTGTGTTTTCGCTTTCAGGCTATTCCTGCCACCGGCTAGTGAGACGGGGCCATCATAGTTCGATCCAGTATTAATCGATTAACTGATTTAATAGTCAGACTTCTATTTGCGTTAAGCAAATGGATACGCTCGTTTGTCAATTGCCATGAAGCCGGAAAATCCAATGACCACGAAGCGATGTCTTGCAGCGAGTGCGGTGTTGTGCGCGGCGGCATTCTCGTCAGGCGCTTATGCGCAGGCTTCGGCAGACGACGCCAACAAGAGCAATAACCCGCTGAATCTGGCGCCCTCATTCAACATCCAGGACTACTACACCCCGAGCCTGTTCGGCGTCGGCGGCCACACCAACGACTTGCTGCTGCGGCCGACTGTTCCGGTGGGGCCGCTCGGACCGATCGGCGTGCCGGAGATTTTCCGCGCGACGGTGCCGATCAGCACGCGCCCGGACCCGACCGGCGGCTATAACACGGGCCTCGGCGACATCAACCTTTTCGACATCTTTCTGCTCTCGCAGTCGGACGTGCAGATCGGCGTGGGCCCGCTGATCACCGCGCCCACGGCCACCGACCCAAGCCTCGGCACCGGCAAATGGCAAGGCGGTCTGGCGGCCGTCGCCGTCAATGCGACCCCTGCGCATCTGCTCGGCGCACTGGTTCAGTGGCAACACTCGTTCGCCGGTCAAAGCGGGCGCCCGACCACCCAGTCGCTTACCGCCCAGCCGTTCGCCATCTTCAACCTGCCTGGCGGCTGGTACATCCGTTCCACCGGTATCTGGAGCTTCGATCTGCAGCATGGCACCTATTACATCCCCGTCGGCCTTGGCGCGGGCAAGGCGTGGAAGAGCGGTTCGACCATCTACAACGCATTCATCGAACCGCAGTATTCGGTCGCTCATTCTGGTCCGGGCGAGCCGCAAGTGACGATTTTTGCCGGACTGAACCTGACGTTCGGCAAGTAGCCGACCCACTTCGAGAGACGCCAATCCATGAAAATATCCAGGCTCCTGCGCATTGGCGCGATATCCCTGGGGCTGACGCTGATGACGTTGTCGCACCCATACGCCAGTGCTCAGGCGAGCGCCGTTCCAGCGACGGTAACCGCGTCACCCGAGGAGGCGCGTGGCATCGCGAAAGACGCGTTCATCTACGCCTACCCGATGCTGTTCAACTACAAGACGCTATACGAGCAGGTGCTCGATCCCGGCTCGAAGTCTTACGTGGGCGGCTTTGGCAAATTCCGCAACTACTCACGTCCGTACGGTCCCGAGAACAAGGAGATCGTCACGCCGAACAACGACACGCCGTACTCGTGGGCGTGGCTCGATCTGCGCCGTGAGCCATGGGTGCTGACTGTGCCGGCGGTGAAGGACGACCGCTACTACGTGTTCCAGTGGATCGACCTGTTCACGTATAACTTTGCCTATGTCGGCTCGCGGGCCACGGGCAACGGCGCAGGCCACTATCTGTTTGCCGGCCCCGACTGGCACGGCGATACCCCGAAGGGCATCGACAAGGTATTCCGCTCGGAGACCGACATCATCCTCACCTTGGGCCGCACCGCCTTGAGCGGGCCGGCCGATGTGAAGAACGTTCAGGCGATCCAGAAGCAATACCAGCTCACGCCGCTTTCCGCGTTCGAACATACGAGTGCGCCGCCACCCGCGCCGAAGGTCACGTTCCCGAAGTGGGACGAAGCGAAAGCGACCTCGATCGATTTCATCTCATACCTGAATTTCATGCTGCAGTTCGCGCAGCCGACGGCGCCGTCTGAAGCGGACTTGATGCAGCGCTTCGCGAAGATCGGCATCGCACCGGGCCAGCCTTTCGATCCAGCCGCGCTGCCTCCCGCGACGCGCGAGGCCATCGAACAAGGCGTCGCCGACGGCAAAGCGGCGCTGGCCGACGCCGAGAAGCACACGACCAGCTCCTACGACCTCTTCGGCAGCCGGCAGGATCTGAACGGCGATTACATGAAGCGCGCGGTCGCCGCCGGGATGGGTATCTACGGCAATACGAAGGAAGAAGCGGTGTACGTCGGCACGCGTGTCAACGCCGATCACGAGCAATTGCTGGGCTCGCAACCCTACCTCATCCACTTCGACAAGAAAGACCTGCCGCCGGCGAAGTTCTTCTGGTCGATGACGATGTACGACCTGCCGGGCCGCCATCTGGTGGCAAACCCGATCAACCGTTATTCGATTGGCGACCGCACCAAGGGCATCAGATACAACCCCGACGGCTCGCTCGATATCTACGTCCAGCACGCCACGCCCGGTGCTGATAAGGAGTCCAACTGGTTGCCCGCTCCCGAGGGGGCCTACAACGTGATTGCCCGCATTTACGGACCGGACGCGTCGGTATTCGACGGCACCTGGAAATTCCCGGCACCGCAAAAGCGATGAACTCAAATGGACGAGTCGGAGCCCGACATGAATAAGAAGGCTGCAACGTGGGTCACCGCTGCGGTGCTGGCGTCGCTCGCGAGTCCGATCCTGGCGCGAGCGCCGAGCGGTTCGCAGGCACAGGCGGCAACCGTGCTCTCAGTTCCGGGCCCCGTGCCTGGCTATGCCATCTCGGAGGCCTACGCGCGGCTGGTGGCGCGCCAGACCTACTTCTGGGCGTGGCCGATGGTCAACGTCTACAACCGCCTGCTGGCAATGCAGAAGGTGCCGCATTCGGGCCTGAATGGCGGAATCGTGCCGGTTGCGCCGCCTAACCACCTGTCGATGCTGCATGACTATATCGAGCCGCAGGAGCGCTTCGTGGCGTGTCCGAATCAGGATGTGGTGTACGGCTCGGCCATCTTCGACCTGAACCAGACGCCCGTAGTGGTGCAGGTGCCGGATTTCGGCGAGCGCTTCTGGGTGTATCAGGCGGTCGATTTGCGCACCGACGGCTTCGCCAGTCTCGGCAAGCTGTACGGTACGAAGCCGGGCTTCTACCTGTTCGTCGGACCCGACTGGCACGGCCAGGTGCCCAAGGGGATCCGCCAGGTGTTCCGCTCCGGCACGGCAGTGGGTAGCTTCATTCCGCGCGTATTCATGGATGACACGCCTGAAGACCGGGTGGCCGTTCAGGCGGTGATCAGCAAGGTTGGTCTATACCCGTTGAGCGAATACGATGGCAAGATGAAGGTGACCGACTGGTCGAAGCTGCCGAGTTTCGGCTCGGGTGACGCGAGTGCCGAGGAGATCAAATGGGTTGACCCCGCAAAGTTCTGGGACGAACTACCGATGGTGCTCGAGCAGGCCCCACCGCAACCCGGCGAGGAGACGTTGTACGCCCAGGCGAAAGCGCTACTGGCGGCCGCACAGAAAGATCCCGCCATCAAGTCCGCGATCGTGGATGAGGCTACGCAGACGGACGCAAAGCTGGTCGCGCCGCTCTTCGACTTCAATACGTTCGGCAAGCCTTTGCCGGCGCATTGGAACACCATCAGCAACGGTGCGGAATTCGGCACGGACTACTTCACGCGCACGGCGGTGGCGAAGTCCAACATTTTCGTCAACAAGCCCAACGAGACAAAATATTTCTATGCCGACGTGGACGCATCCGGCACACGCCTCAACGGCGCGCAGCGCTATACGGTCACTTTCCCGAAGGGGCAATTGCCGCCAGTCAAGGGCTTCTGGTCGTTGACGCTGTACAACGCGCATCACTTCTTCTCTCCCAACGATCAGAAGCGGTACTCGCTGGGCACCAAGAACAAGAATCTGCAATACAACGACGACGGTTCATTGACGATCTACGTGCAGAGTTCGACGCCGGGCGCCGGCAAGGAAGGCAATTGGCTACCGGCGCCGGCTAGCGAGGATTTTTCGCTGTACGTGCGGGCCTATTGGCCGGAACAGGCGGCGCTGGACGGCACGTGGACGCCGCCGGGTGTCGTGCATGAAGCACAGTAGTGGATTGGGCCGAAGTCAGAAATTATCTAAGGGTTACGAAGTAAATAATAACGATGCGGGCAACTGTCCTGACCACGGGAGGTCAGGCGAAATTTGTGAGGATCACCATGAGTAAGCGTCGTCTCCTGTTTCGAGGTGGTTATCTTGCCGCGCGGTTTTCCGCTGGCGCGTTTGCTGTTGCCGCCGGCATGGCGTTTTCGCCGCTGGCTCTGGCCACAGAAGGCGGTATCGGGCGCCCCATCACCGGCATGCAGATCGCCCCGTATGCCGGTATTGTGCCGCCCACGGACGACTGGATCATCTCGGTCACCTCGATCTACTACGAGGGTTCGCTTGGCGCGAGCAAGACGTTGCCGATTGCCGGGAAGGTCACGGCCGGCCTCGACTACCACGTCTCGTACAACATCTTGAACGCGATCAAGACCTGGGGGATCACCGCGGGCGGATGGAATTTTGCGTCGTCGTTCGGCGTGCCGGTCCAGTACACCGATGTGTCTTCGTTTCACGGCCGCTTGCCCGACGACCACGCCACGCAGTTTGCCGATATCTTCTTCACGCCGGTGGTGGCCGGCTATCACCTGACCAAGACCGACCACATCGCGCTGAGCGTGCAGATTTATGCGCCCACCGGGGCGTACAACACCAGCAGGCTCGCCAACGCCGGTCAGAATACGTGGACGTTCACACCGACCTTCGCGTACACCAAGCTGCTGCCGAAAGAGAACATCGAGCTGTCGTTGAATTACGGAGTCGAGTTCTACACCGTCAATGACCAGACGCAATATCACAACGCGCCGATCAGCGTGCTCGATCTGCTGGCGCTCAAGCGCTTCGGCTCGGGCTGGGGTGTCGGCGTGGTGGGCGGCTATATCCAGCAGTTCGGTCATGACAGCGGCGGGATCGCGGACTTCGTGGGCGGCGCCGAAGGGCATTCGGTGGGTATCGGGCCGATGGTCACGTGGAACGGCAAGATCAGCAAAACCCCGGTCGGCGCGACGCTGCGCTGGGTGAATGAATTCAATGTGAGCAACCGGCCGAAGGGGAATTCCGTGGAGTTGTCGTTGAACGCGACGTTTCAGTAGGCGGGGCGCGATCGGGCGTTGGATTGCAACGCGCCTCGGTGCGTGTGCCGCATAATCTCTGTTCATGTCACAACAGAGGTGGTGAGAATGTCTAGGCCAGACATCGTCTTTTGGGGGGGAACCGGGCAAGCCAAAGTGCTGCGTGAACTGATTCGCGACGACTTCGACCTGCGGGCCGTATTCGACAACAGTCCCACGCTGCTGCCGCCGTTTGCGGATATCCCGTTGATCCGTGGCTGGGATGGCTTTCTCGCATGGCACGCTGCGCGGCAAGCTGTCCCTTGCCACTTTCTGGTGGCAATTGGCGGCGATCGTGGGAAGGTTCGCGTGGAGATCCACGAACAGCTCGCGAGTGCCGGGCTGCTTGCTTCGGTTGCCGTGCATCGCACCGCATTTGTGGCTGACAACGCCACGATAGGCGCTGGCAGCCAGATTCTCGCGAACGCGGCTGTGTGTGTCGAAGCCGAACTGGGCACGGCATGCATCGTCAACACGGCTGCCAGTGTCGACCACGAGTGCCGGCTTGGCAACGGTGTGCATGTTGCACCCGGCGCTCATCTCGCCGGCGAGGTCCAGGTCGGAGATTTCAGCATGATTGGGGCGGGCGCGACCGTCTTGCCGCGTATCCGGATTGGGCGTCACTGTATCGTTGGAGCGGGCGCGGTGGTGACCCGCGATTTGCCCGACGCAACGGTGGCCTACGGTAATCCGGCTCGCGTCGTCCGGTAGGCACGCGGGTCCCTTCGACATCCGCCCGAATGCTCAGGTAGCGCAGTGAGGAATCAGGCTGCGCAAACCTGCCGCACAACCGCCGCCACACGCTCAATTTCCGCAACACCCATATCGTGATAGCTCGGCAGGTTGACAGCGCGCCGGTAAATGCCGTGCGAGACCGGCGTATCCACAGGACGGTGCAGCCCTTCCAGGTCGAGCGCGCTGAGTGGCCAGAAGAACACGCGGCCGTCGATTTCGTTTTCCTTGAAGGCGCCCAGCAACGCATCACGATCGAACTTGACGTGCTCATGGAACACCGCGGTCGGCATCCAGTAGCCGTTGACGGTGCCCGGATGCTCGACGTTCAGGCTCAGATGCGAGTCGAGCGGGGCTAACGCGTCCGCGTACATTCGGAAGATGGCGCGCTTTTGCGCTATCAGCTCGTCAATGCGTTCCAGTTGGGCACAGCCGATCGCCGCCTGCAGGTTCGACATTTTGTACTTGAAGCCGATCTGGGACGGCCAGAACTGTCGCGTCTCCCCCTTGGCCCGGCCGTGATTGCTTAACGTCAGCACACGTTCATAGAGCGCCCGGTCGTGCGTGACGAACATCCCGCCTTCGCCAGTCGTCAGCGTTTTGGTGCCGTGGAACGAGAACGTCCCGAACGTACCCAGTGCCCCTGCACGCCTTTCCGCATACGACGAGCCAATGGCTTCGGCGGCGTCCTCAATGACGGGAACGCCGTGGCGGCGACCGATGTCGAGCAAAGCGTCCATTTCGCAGACGCTGCCGTACAGATGCGTCGCGACGATTGCCTTGGTCCGTGGCGTGATTGCGGCTTCGACTTTGGCCGGGTCAAGGCACCAGGTGTCGGGCAGGATGTCGACCAGCACCGGCGTGGCACCGACGTGGATGATCGGCGCAGCCGTCGCGATCCAGTTGATGTCGGCCAGAATCACTTCATCGCCGGTGCCGATGCCGAGTGCGGCGAGACCCATATGCATCGCGCCCGTGCAGCTCGACGTAGAAATTGCATACGGCACCCCCAGAAACGCCGCAAAGCCTTTTTCGAAGCGGTCGATGTACTCATAGCATCGTTCCCCCCAGCCGTTTGCGGCGGCGTCTGTCGCATAACGGACTTCGAGTTCACCGATCGAGGGTTTGGTGTAGTAGATACGGGACACGCGGTTTCTCCAGTTTGATATGCATTTAATAGCACTCCGGCCGGTCGCGTCATTGGCCAAACTGGACCCAAATCTGGCGTCAATTTGTCGGCTCAACCCGGGTTGTCCTCGGACACAATTGGATGACCAAGTCGAATAGCCAGACAGCGATGAACGCAAACATTTTTCAGGTCTTTCACGATGAGTCGGCACGTCAACGACTTGATCCTGGCTTTACGGGACTGGACAACGCCGCGAGCCCCAAACCGGAATGGGGAGAATACTGGGCGATCAGAAATTTCTTTCTTACCTCTTCGCTCAACGAAGACGACCTGTACGGCTTTTTCCCCCCCGATTTCGCCGGCAAGACCGCGCTAAGTGCTGGTGATGTCGAAGCATTCATCCGCAGCAATCCTGGCCACGACGCATACACGTTCTCTGCGTCCATTCAGGACAGCGCTTGCTATCTGAATGTGTTTGAACAGGGCAATCGTCTTTATCCGGGCTTTATCGAGGCCGCAGAAGCCTATCTGCAGGCGATTCAGCTCGACGTCGATCTGCGGACACTGCCGATGGACTTCCGCTCGACCGTCTATCGCAACCATATCGTCGCCAAACCGTCTTTCTGGCAGACCTGGTTTGCGCTTACGGAGAAGCTGTTTGACCTGTTCGAAGGTGAGGATGCCAAATTTCGCGTGCGGCTCGACGCCGAAGTCGCCTGTCGTCCACCCATGGGGATGCAGGCGCTGCTGGTCGAGCGAATCGCATCGCTCGTGCTGACCTTGTGTCCGGATATCAAGGTTTGCGCCTTCGATATCAGGTCGATGCCATTGTCGGAGCCTGCCTTCCAGACCTACCAGCGTCAACTCGCATTTCTTGACAATCTTAAGCAAGGTGCCAAGGGTGCGGCAGGCAGTCGCTGGCTAAATAACTTTTATGCGCTTAGAGGCGCCGTCTTGCAGGCGTGTAATGGTCAACGAATGGCCAAGGCGAAGGACGGCTTCCTCGGGACGCCGCTTAAGACCTCGGGGGACATCCTGTATGCGTGTTTCACGCACGTCCCTTTGGTGTTCGACTATCCGCCACTAGTATCCACATTTTCTCTTGGCGGCGCACAGGGGCCAGGCAAAGCGAATTTGCGAGATCTTGCCCCTGAGTGGGAGCCATACCATCCGCAACTTGGCGCTGTGGCAGGAAGCTTCGCGTTGAAAAACTACATCGTCGAGAATCAGCTTCAACTGCGCCATGTCGGCATTTGCCAGTATCGTAAATTCGTTTCCACGCGACCGATTGCCAAGGTGCCGAACAACGAACCCCGGCTTGCGGATAACTGGAGCTGTGAGGCGCTTGACGACATAGAGCTTGCCAGCTTCATGGCAATGGGGGACCAGGATTTTCTGCTGGTAAGACCCAGTGTGCTCAAGGGCGGATACTTCACCCAGTACAAGGACTTTCACGTTGCGGAAGACTTTCTGCGCTTCACTTCAGAGGCCGTGGAACTCGGCGTATTGTCGGGTAACGACGTGATCCCATTTTTTAACAGCTACGTGTTTATGCTCGGCGGTGTCGAATTGGGCGTCTTCCCGGCAGATTTCTGGGTGCGTACGATTTCGGCGATTGAAAAGGTGGTGCGCGCGTGCTTCACACGTTATCCGGGCAAACGTTCGGGTTATCAGGTGCGCAACTGGGCCTTTTGTGCGGAACGCCTCGGTAGCTACCTGCTACTCAATCATCTCAACTCGAACTACGATCCGAAGACGTGGCAACAGAAGTTCGTTGGCCAGCTCAACGTAGTAACCGGCAACCGGCAAACCGCGCAAATAGCCTGAACGTGACCAAGGAAACTTCCGACCATCATTTCAGGCAGCGTGCATGGCAGACAACCCGTTAAGCGCATTGCCGATCGCAGGCGCGTTCGTGGCCCAAAGCACCCCAAGGGGTGACTCGCGCGGCAGCTTCATGCGGCTTTTCTGCGCGCAAGATTTCGCCGAGGCTAACGGCGCGCGGCAGATCGTGCAGATCAACTGGTCGCATACGGTTCTGGCCGGCACGGTGAGGGGACTGCACTTTCAGCAGGGCGCTGACGCGGACGCGAAGTGGGTTCGGTGCATGGAAGGCTGCGTGTGGGACGTGATCGTCGACTTGCGGCCCGATAGCGCCACGTTTATGCAATGGCATGCAGCGGAGTTGTCTGCGGAGAATTGCCGCGCCGTGTTCATCCCGGAAGGATGCGCGCATGGCTTTCAGAGCCTCGAGCCCGACAGCCGCCTGCTTTATCTGCATACAGCCTTTCACAACCCGGCGGCCGAGCGCGGCGTTGCCTTCAATGATCCTCAACTCGCCATTGCATGGCCGCGCGACGTGACGCTGTTGTCGGATCGCGATCGCGCGCTGCCAACTGTGCAGACGCTATTCGGTCAGGCGGCGGGCTAAGCCACCGCACCGTTCGTGTCACAGGTATCGGACGCGGGGCAACGCTACCGCGAATCGCACATCTGAACCAAGCACCGGCTTCTGTTGTGCGACGACCTCATCCGAGATATTCCACGGCAGTATCAACACGACTTCCGGTCTTGCACTGGCGAGTTCTGCCGGCGAGATGATCGGAATGTGGCTGCCGGGCATGAACTTGCCCTGTTTGGACGGCGCCGCGTCGCACACGTAGGGCAGCAGATCCGGTTTCACACCGGCATAGTTGAGGAATGTGTTGCCCTTCGCTGCCGCTCCATATGCGCCGACCTTGGTACCTGCATCCTTGCAGTCGAGCAGAAAACGCAGCAGACCATTCTTGGCCTCGTCGACGCGTTGCTGGAAATCCCGATAGGTGTCGAGCCGCGTGATGCCGCGCTCCTGTTCGAGCGCGCGAATGCGTTCGACGGAAACGTCATCCGCGCGCGGATCGTCGGCGTGACAACCGAACACGCGCAGGCTCCCGCCGTGCGTTTTCAGCTGATCGGCGCGGCAGACACGCAGGCCTGCTGCACGGAAAATATGCTCGACAGCCTGCAGCGAAAAATATGAGAAGTGCTCGTGATAAACGGTATCGAACTGTACCTCGTCGATCAGATTGACGAGATGTGGAAACTCGAGCGTGATGGTGCCACCGGGTTTCAGTGCGGTCTTCAGGCCGGCGGAGAAGTCGTTGACATCCGGTACGTGGGCAAACACGTTGTTGCCGACAATCAGATCTGCCAGATGACCACGTTCAACCAACGTGCGCGCGAGCTGTTCGCCAAAGAACTCGCGTAGCACCGGCACGCCGAGTTCCTCGGCGCGTGCGGCAGTGCTCGCGGTCGGCTCGATGCCGAGGCAAGGGATCTGCGCCGCGACGAAGTTGCGCAACAGGTAGCCGTCGTTCGAAGCCACCTCAATCACAAACGAGTCGCGGCCGAGCGACAGTTCCTCGATGATCGACGCAGCATAGTGGCGCGCATGCGCCAGCCAGCTTTCGGACACCGAAGAAAAGTACGCGTAGTCCGCATCGAACAGTGCCTCGCGCGCAGCGTGGTCTTCCGTCTGCACGAGCCAGCAGGCATCGCAGACGAACAGCTTCAGCGGATAGTACCGTTCCGGTCGCGTGAGGTCCGTCTCGGTCAGATAGGCATTCGAAGGCGGTGCGAATCCGAGATCGAGAAACGGGAACGTAAGGGGTTGACCACAGTGGCGGCAGTTCAAGACTTCAATCCTCTCAATTACCCGGCGGCAAACTCGGCCGCGTGGGCCGCTTTCTTGCCGATCCTGTCTTCGTATTGCCCGATCTGCTCGAGCGTGATGTGGCGCACGCTCTCGCCGCTTTGTCGAGCGCGATGCCACTTTGCAATCCAGACGAGCGCTTCTTCCAGTTTGAGCAGCGATTCCCAACCAAGCTCGCCGCGCGCCTTGCTGGCGTCGAGCAGCAAGAGTCCGGCTTCGTGCGGCGCATCGGGCTCCGCCTGCACGGTGAAACTTGCGCCTGCGCCGAGTGCGGTGGTCAATGCGGCGGCGATCTCATCGACGGCCCGCATATCGTCGGGGCGTGGCCCGAAATTCCACGCTCCTGCATACTGTCTAGGCTGAGCGTGCAGACGCTCGGCGAGCGCGAGATAGCCGGCGAGCGGCTCGAGCACGTGCTGCCACGGCCGTACCGCGTGGGGACGGCGCACGATGGCAGGCTCGCCGCGATCGAAGGCGCGCAGCAGATCGGGCACCAACCGGTCGATTGCCCAGTCGCCGCCGCCGATCACATTGCCGGCCCGTGCGCTCGCGATGCCAACGCGCGTTTCGGCATCGCCGTCGTGTGCGAAAAACGATTGCCGGAACGCTGCAGTTACGAGTTCCGAGCACGCCTTGCTGTTGCTATAGGGATCGCGGCCACCCAGCGTGTCGCTTTCGATGTACGCCCGCCG
Organism: Paraburkholderia sp.; assembly: GCF_026225065.1. Taxonomy (GTDB): domain Bacteria; phylum Pseudomonadota; class Gammaproteobacteria; order Burkholderiales; family Burkholderiaceae; genus Paraburkholderia. The sequence continues at coordinate 14,555 of NZ_JAMFSB010000237.1, forward strand.
GGTTTCCAGATTCTCGTAGCATTTGTCCGTCGTCACGTTGATCACCGCACGTAAGCCGTCGACATGACGCGCTGCATCGAGCACGTGGACGGTTCCCATTACGTTCGTCGAATAGGTTTCGACCGGGTCCGCATACGATTGACGAACCAGCGACTGTGCGGCCATGTGAAACACGACCTCGGGGCGCGCCCGTTGCATCGCATTGCGCAGCGCCGCCGAATCCCGCACGTCGCCGGTTATATGGTCGATTCCATGCGCCACCTCCGCCTCTTCGAACAACGAGGGTTGTGTAGGTGCGTCGAGCGAGAAGCCGGCCACTTGCGCGCCGAGCCGCTGCAGCCAGAGACACAGCCAGCTACCCTTGAAGCCGGTATGACCGGTCACGAAGACCCGGCGCCCCGACCAGAAACTGGGCGTCATCATCACCAGGTCTTCCACGGTGCGTTGCCGGTCGCCCAGATCGCGTCGAGTTGCAACTTGTCGCGCAGCGTATCCATCGGTTGCCAGAAACCGTTGTGCCGATAGGTCTGTAGTTCGCCCGCGGCGGCTAGCCGTTCCATCGGCTTTGCTTCCCAAGGCGCTGAGTCGTCGTCGATAAAGTCGAGTACCCGTGGCGACACGACGAAATATCCGCCGTTAATCCAGGCCGAGCTTTCCTGTGGCTTCTCCGCAAAACCGACTACCGCGTTTTCGTCTTCCGCGAACTGGAGCACGCCATAGCGTCCCGGCGGTTGCACGCCGGTCACGGTCGCGAGACGGCCATGCCGCTTGTGAAATCTGATCAGCTCTGCGATGTTGACGTCGCCTACGCCGTCGCCATAGGTGAAGCAAAAAGCCTGCTCGTCACGCAGCAGGTGCGATGCACGCTTCAGACGGCCACCGGTCATCGTATGTTCGCCGGTATCGAGCAACGTGACGCGCCACGGCTCGGCATAGCGCTGGTGCACTTCCATGCTGTTGTTGGCGAGGTCGAAGGTGACATCGGACGAGTGCAGGAAGTAGTTGGCGAAATACTCCTTGATGACGTAACCCTTATAGCCGCAGCAGATAATGAAGTCCGTCATGCCATGCGAGGCATAGATCTTCATGATGTGCCAGAGAATCGGCCGATCGCCGACGGTCACCATAGGCTTCGGCCGGGACTGGGTCTCTTCGGCCAGACGCGAGCCGAGCCCGCCAGCAAGAATCACGACTTTCATTTCGGTTTGCTTGACACCGATAAGAGCTGCAGTTGAATCGGATCCAGGCGCGAGCCTGGACTATCGGGTAGTCCCGTGAGATACGTCGAAGGACTCCGCAGGGAGGCCTTCACACCACCGTTGCCACATGATGCGAAACGCGCGGTTGGCGCCGGCAGCGATAACATGTGGCTGGAACATCGCCGACTGCTCACACCGCGCGCGCATGCCCGTGCGCAGCGCGGCGAGCGCTGGGAGATCCGCTGCCACCGCAACGGCGCGGCGCACATAGTCCTTCTTGTCTGTCGCGATGAAGCTTTCGAGTCCGACGTGAGACATCGCCGTGAGGCCACTGCGGCCGGGCACCGTCTGGCCAGGCAGCGTGATGGTGGGCACGCCCATCCATAACGAGTGAAGCCCCGTGGTGAGGCCCGAGTAGGGGAAGCTGTCGAGGCAGATATCGACGTGATGATGGTGTTGCAAATAGACGGGCACACTGGAACGCATCCGGTATTCAACGCGCTCAGGCGCGATACCGTCCTCGGCAAACCATTCGGCGAACTGGCCGCGACTACCATCGCCCGGCATCGCGCCGATCATCAGCCTGGAGTTGGGCACGGCATGAAGCAATTCGGACCACAGGGCGATAACCTCACGGCGCAATTTGTCCACGCGGTTGAAACTGCCGAATGTGACGTAACCCTTGTGCATCGCCGGCAGAAGATTGACCGGCGGGTTCATCGGGTCCGCGAGGAAAGGTGCGACCGCCGGAAGGTACACGATCTTCTCGGTGAACTGGTTTCTGAACTGCTCGGATGGCACCCAGAAGCGGTCGGCGAGGAAGTAGTCCACCGCGCTCAAACCGGTTGTGCCCGGATAGCCGATCCAGCTAACCTGAATGGGAGCTGGCTTGCGGGCCAAGGTTAGCAGGCGATTATGGGCCGTGTGGCCGGACAGCTCGATCAGGATGTCAATGCGATCAGCGCGGATAAGCTCGGCAACCTGATCGTCTTTCTGACCGAAGACCTGGTGCCAGGTACCGAACTGTTTGCGAATTCGTTCGGTAACGTGGTCCCGCATCGGCGTATTCGAATAGGCATACAACGACAGGCTGCTATCTTGGGAAAGGTGTGTTAGCAGAGGCTCGATGAAATTGGCGACTGCGTGGTGGCAGAAATCGCCAGAGATAATGCCGATCCGAAGCTGACGATCGGGATCTTTCGTGTTGTCGTGCTGTGGCCAAAGGCGCTTGAGCGGCTTTTCGAAGCGTTCGGCGAAACGGCGATGCTTGGCGAATACCTCGGCCGGAGTGACGTCCTCGCGTGCGGTGTAACAGAAGGCCAGATTGTTGTACGAAAGGTCGTGGTCCGGATCGAGCTGGATTGCGCGAGTGAAACACGCGCTCGCTTCGATGAGGCGCCCGAGCTTGATGTAGAGGACGCCAAGCGTGCAATGAGCGATGGCGGAGTTCGGTGCAACGCGAGTCGCCGTGAGGCAGACTTCCTCCGATTCCCGCACGCGCTGCAAGGACATGAGTACGATGCCCAGAAGCCGAAGCCCCTCAAGGTGATTGGGGTCCAGTTTCAATAGGCTCCTGCACGCTGCTTCCGCCTCGTGGGAACGGCCGCTCGACTCGTGCATTGCGGCAGACGTCTGTAGCAGGTCGATGTCGTCTGGCCAAAGCTTGAGAGCCGTGGTCATGTTTTCCATCGATTCATCGTACTGGCCAGCGCGATATAGCAGGAGAGTTAGCAGCTTCCAGCCGAATCCGTGGCTGGGATGGCGCTTGACGAGATCTCGTGCCGCGATCAGCGCTTCGTCGGTGCGCCCGGTGTTATAGAGGTAGCGATAGTTTTCGAGTTCCGAGTTGTCCGGCTCCGCCTCGGGCACTGCCGGCGACGACAAGGCATCGGGCGTGGATACGGAAACAGTTGGCGCATCCGCGGCGCGAGCGGTACCGGCGATGGCGGAGGATTGATTCGGCTGGATCTTGTGGGTGCCAACGGTCGACATCGCGGTCATGATCGAGATCAGACTATTCACCGTAGGGCCGCTCAGCCCGCGCTGTTGTCCCATCTCGAGCGCCATCCAGGCCGCCTTCATCTGGCCCGACTGCACCAGGGCGTCGACATAGTTCGCCCAATACTGCATCTTGTTCGGATCCGCTCCGATTGCCTGTTCCAGGTAGGGCACGGCGGCGGCGGCCTGACCCAGCCGGATGGCGACGACGCCCAATTTGTGATTGGCATCGGGATGAGCGGGGTGGATAGCTAGAACTTCCTGATAGCGTCTGCCGGCATCGACGAATTCCAGCTTTGCATCCAGCTGGAGACCTTCCTGCATGGCTGCGGCCGCCCGAAGATGGCGCGTCAGTTGGTCGTCGTGGGGCAAAAGCGCAGCTGCCCTCGTCAGCGGCGACAGTGCGCCGGCAAGGTCGCCGCGCCGCAGATAGGCATAAGCGAGTGTTTTCCAGCCGAAGCCGTGCTCGGGCAGCAACTGAACCATTTGCCGTGCAATTTCTTCGACGCTATCGTCGAGCCCCTTTTCGGCAAGCGTTTCGAGCGTCGCAACGAATTCGCCAGCGAGCGCGTCGATCGGTTCGGAGCCCGATTGACCCTCGGATTCCGCAGGTGCAGGCGCGACAGTGGCTTCAGGGAATTGCGTTGCTGGGTGGTGGGCAACCGCCTGCTGCAAGTCGGCATCGGTATTCATTGTTTCCCTTTCGGATTGGAGGCGCGTCGCGGCAATCGGTCTGTTTTTCGCCGACTGCGGCATGGGTGCGTCGACACGCAAGCAATCGCACGGCGATCTTGATATGTAGAGTCTAGAGATCTTCGGTTTCGGTGATCCGGCGAGTAAAGGCCAGATTTGCCCGCTTTTCGCATTCGGTCTCTGACGTGTTTCAGCCCCGCCGACAGGGCGGCCGCATGGGCAGGAAAACGAAAAAAAAAGCCCGCATGAAGCGGGCTTGAGGCGAACGAGCACGCTTGAGCTGCGGCGTGTTGTTGTTATGCGTTAAATGGAAAACCCTGCGATAGGCAGCGGCTGTTCTATCTCCGAAGCAGCGCCATCCGGTGATACTGGCTCGCCGAACGGCTACGCTGCATTGCCGCGTGATATTCCGTTTCCAGTTCGTCTCGCGATCCCTTGGCATCTTGCATGAGGGCGTTGTCGAGAGACTGGACCCGGCGGATCAGTTCGAGCGAGGCGGCGGTCTGCTGTGCGCGGATCGACATCAACAACGGCGAGCGCACGTCGGCCAGACGCGATGCTTCCTGCCAGTCGGCGAGGCTCGCTGCATGGCCGATCGCGAGGGTCAGTTCGTAGACCCGCTCGACAACCTGGGCCTGATCCATATCGTTGCGTTCTGCCGTCATTTTTGGACTCCTTTATTCCGAGCTTGCGGTCGCCATGGCGCCCGCGCTGTCAGCGCCACCGAACAATTGGGTGAGGTATTGCGAATTCTCGTTGGTCGTCGCCATCAGGTTGTTCAGCGCGGTGAACTCGTTGTTGTACTGCGAGGTCAATTGCGCCGTGTAAGCCGCCAACGCCGTCTGCTGCGTCTGAACGCTCGTGATGTCATCGCTGAGCTCGGTCGAACGGTCGGCAATGACGCCGTCTGTCCCCGTGAACGCGTTGATGCTGGTGTTCAACTGCTCGGCGATGCCGTTCGTTCCGTTGAAAACCGACGCGACCTGCGCGGGATCGTTGGTGACCGCGTTGGTGAGCGTGGTCGTGTCGATCGTCAACTGGCCGTCCGATTGCAGCGAAATGCCGAGTGCGCCCAGCGTCGAGCCCCCGGTGGTGCCGCTCACGATATTGCCCAGCGTGGTCTGGATCGTGGTGAGCATCGAATCGCCCACCAGTGCCCCGTTCGCGCTCGACCCGGCCGCCGAGAACGACGAGAGCGACGACATGGCGCTCACGACGTTGTTGTACTCCGTGACGAAGTTCTCGATATCGCTTATCTGGGTCGACGAGTCCGTTGCGACGGTGATTGTTTGTGTTGCGTTGCTTGCGTCGCTCGAACTGAGTACGGCAGACGTCAGATTGATCGTCACGCCGGACAGAGCCGTCGTGATCGAATTGCTGGTGCTAGTGGCCGCAGTCCCGTTGATCGAAAACTCGGCATCTGCTGCGGATGTATTCTGGGTCCATGCAATGCTGCCCGCGGAGGTGACCGACGACAGGCCACCCGAGTCATTGCCCGCGGTCGACGTGACGCCTAGGCTCGATATCCCGTTGTCGCCGGATACGTTGGTGACGTTGACGTTGATGACGTTCGATGCGCCCGTCGCCGTCGAACTGAGCACCAGGTGAGAGCCGTTCGAGCCGGTGACGACAGAGGCCGAAACGGCGACGCCCGAAGTCGAGGCCTGACTGTTGATGGCTGCAGCGATGCCGCTCAACGAGTCGTCCGACGAGGTGATATTGACGTTCATCGACTTGCCGCCGATCGACACGGCCAGCGTCCCGGTGCCCATTGCCGCAGCCTGGTCGGTGCTGAAGGCGCCTGACGACATGCTCTGCGAGGCTGCGATCTGCGACACGACCATTGTGTACGTGCCGGCCGCGGCGCCCGTGCCGGCGGTTGCCGTGATGCCCGTGCCGCTCGCGGTCGCGGTAAAGCTCGACTGCAGTGAGCCGTTGAAGAGTGGCGCGAGACCGATCTGCAACTCGGACAAGACAGCCGAGAGCGAGCCGATCGCGGACAGCTGAGATGTGTCGTTTGCCGCTTCCGTCTCTAGCGCTGCTGTCTGACCCGCAACCTTCGCGTTGACGAGCGTCGACACGAGCGAGTTGACATCCAGCGAGGAATTACCCGTCGAACCGGAAATGAGCGACTGTCCCGCTTCTGCCAGGGCCGCGGATGCGGCGGCGGATGCGCTAGACGTCGCGCTCGAAATAGTTGACATGAATAAACTCCGTACGTGGCGTGGACCACGCGACTGGTGTCGTGTCTAAAGTGCCGGGTCCGTATGCGAGGCGGGAGGACGAGCCTCCCGTTTCAAATGCTTTCGCGGATGAGCCGGTTGGTGTAACGACCGGCTCACCCGCGTCTACTGCTTTACGCTATTGCTGACTTACCGATTACTGCAGCAGCTTCAGAACTTGCTGCGGGTTGGAGTTGGCTTGTGCCAGCACCGAGATACCCGCTTGTTGCAGCACCTGTGCCTTGCTCAGGTTAGCCGTTTCTTGCGCGAAGTCCGCATCGGTGATCTGCGATTGTGCGCTCGACAGGTCGGTCGACTCATCTTGCTGCGACGTCGAGATGCCGGTGAAGCGGTTCTGGGCTGCACCCAGCGTTGCCTGAATGTTGCTGATGGTAGCCAGTGCGTTGTCGACCGTTTCCATCGCCAGGTTGGCGCCTTGCGTCGTGCTGACGTCGATGGCTGCTACTGACGTCGGAGCGTTGTTGACGTTGATGCCGTAGAGCGTCGTGCCTGACGTTTGACCGCCGCCAACACCCGTACCCGCCGCCGTGCTGCCGAACGTGCTGGTCGGGGCGGCAGCGAACGAAATGCCCGTGCCGCTGGTGGTGAACAGGCCGGCTGTCGCACCCGTCGTCAGCTGGTTGCCGTTTTGATCGACGAACTCGATACCGCCGTTGCCGTTCGCTTCGACGGTGACCGACGTGATCGCGTTAGCCGTGCCAGTTGCAGCCGCAAGGCCGGTATTCGGGTCGACGTCGATGCCCGAAACCACGCCGAACACCGTGCCAGCCGAGGTTGCCGTCGTCGATGCGGCGGCGGCGGCCTGAATGCCGGCCATTTCACCCGTCAGGCTGAGGCCGTTGGTTGCGGTTGCGCCAGTCGCCAGCGAGATCGACTGAATGCCGCTGCTCGACGTTGTGGTCACAAACAGATTCGAAACGGCGCTGCTGGCCAGAGCCTGGTTGTTCTGGTCCGTGAACGTGAAGCCGCCCGTGCCATTCGACACCACGTTGATCTGCGTGATCGCGCCAGCACCGCCAGCGGTGTTTTCTGCACCGGTCGAGGTCAGGTCGAGACCCGTGATCGTACCGAGCGTGTTGCCGGATTGCACGAAACCACCACCCAGCGAAGCAGCCGACACGCCTTGGCTCAGGTCGAGGGCAACGGTCTGGCCGACGTTGGAGCCGACTTGAACGTTGATCAGGCCAGCCGAACCGTTCAGCAGGTTGATACCGTTGTACGTCGTTTGCGAAGCAAGGCGGTTCACTTCAGCAACTTGCTGCGCCACTTCCTGTTGCAGGGCTGCCTGGTTGGTTGCCGACAGCGAGCCACCTGCTGCCTCGTTGGCGAGCGAGCGGATCGTTTGCAGGCTCTGCGTGATCTGGCTCAGACCGGTCGAAGCCGTTTCCACCATCGACACGCCGTCGTTGGCGTTCGACACGCCTTGGTTCAGGCCGTTGATTGCCGTTTGCAGCGTTGTGGAAATTGCCAGGCCAGCGGCGTCGTCTGCCGCGCTGTTGATACGCTTACCCGACGAGAGGCGCGTGATGGCTTGCTGGAGAGCATCGCCCGAGCTGTTCAGGTTTTCCTGAGCCACCAGCGAGCTGATATTACTGTTAATGCTGAGCATGAAAATCTCCCAAGAGGCTGTTGCCTAAAGTTACTGCCACGTTGACATGGGCGGTGCACTCGTTCATTGCTAGCCGCCTCTGAGCAGGATGTCGGCGTGAGAAAAAAAAACTTGAGGGACTTTGTTCAACTCGGACCTAATTGTCTTACCAGGAATTACGGCGCCGGACGGTCGAAAAGCGGTTTAACCAGCCTGTTGGCGGGACGTTGACCGGCTGTCGGCGCCGACGACGAAGGTTGAAAAGTCGGCGTATTCTTTTTCTTTCCAAATCGCATTCCCTGGAGAAATCATGCAAAGACGCAGGATTGGCAATTCGGAATTGCAGGTGACGCCGGTCATGTTCGGCGGCAATGTATTTGGCTGGACCGCCGATGAGGCGACCTCGTTCGCGATCCTCGATGCCTTCGTCGACGCCGGTCTCGACTTTATCGATACCGCCGACGTCTATTCCGCCTGGGTGCCCGGCAATAAGGGCGGCGAGTCGGAAGCGATTCTCGGCAAGTGGTTTCGCCGCAGCGGCAAGCGCGACCAGATCGTGCTGGCCACCAAGGTGGGCAACCATCCGGAGCACAAGGGTTTGACCGCCGGCAACGTCCAGGCGGCCGTCGAGGATTCGCTGCGCCGTCTGCAAACCGACTACATCGACGTGTATTTTTCGCACAAGGATGCGGCCGAAACCCCGCTTGCCGAGACGCTGGGCGCCTATCAGCGCCTGATCGAGGCGGGCAAGGTGCGGGTGATCGGGGCGTCCAACTACAGCGGCGCGCGTATCCGCGAGGCGCTGGCGGTGTCGCGGCAACACCGCCTGCCCGAATACCAGATTATTCAGCCCGAATATAATCTGTATGACCGCGAGGCTTATGAAACCGATCTCGAACCGGTGATTCTCGAAGAGCACCTCAGCGCGGTCGTGTATTACAGTCTTGCAAGTGGCTTTCTGTCGGGCAAGTACCGTTCGTCCGCGGATCTGGCTAAAAGCGCGCGCGGCGGCGGCATCAAAAAATATCTGAACGAACGCGGCACTCGCATCCTCGATGCGCTCGACAGCGTGGCCGACCAGCACGGCACCACGCCCGCCACGGTGGCGCTGGCATGGCTGATCGCCCGTCCCAGCGTGACGGCGCCCATCGCCAGTGCGACTTCGGTGCAACAGCTGGACAGCCTTGCGGCGTCAGTCCACCTGATGTTGACCGGCTCGGACATGCGTCTGCTGGATGACGCAAGTGCCTGGCGGAATGGCTAAAATGGTGGTAGGCACGGTATTTTCCTGATATTATCGGGAGTGAATTGAGATCTTTGCCTGTTTCGTGGTGAACTCCCCACCTCTCTTTTCCGGCCTCCGTGGCCGCTTTGCCTTTCGTTTCGCTCATGGTTTCGTTTGCCTGTTATTGGCCATGATGTGGAACGACCGGAGGCCGGCGCGTAGTGGCACACACCACTGCGCAATTACCCGTATCCAGCGATTTAGTTAGGAATTACATGACGACGATTCTTCTGAAGGAAAACGAGCCGTTCGAAGTGGCGATCCGCCGCTTTCGTCGCGCAATCGAAAAGAATGGCCTGATCGCAGAACTGCGTGAACGCCAATCGTACGAAAAGCCGACGACGGCCCGCAAGCGTAAGAAGGCTGCTGCTGTGAAGCGCCTGCACAAGCGCCTGCGCAGCCAGCAACTGCCGAAAAAGCTGCACTAAGCACGCTTTTCAAGCACGGCCGAACGGCGGTGTGAGCTTCGCAAGAAGCCACATCGCCGTTTTGTATTTAGGGGAGCAATGCCTGTAATGCTCCCCAGGATGTTCCTGGAGAGCCTCCTGGCGGCCTCAGGCGGCGGTCTTCAGCTGCGCTGTGGACAAGCCGAACTGGCGGGCGATCGAAACCAGCCGTTCCTGCCATTCCCACGTGCCGAATACGTCGTGCACATTTTGTAGGCAACTGAGCAGGTCAACGGTGGCTGGGTCGAAGATATTGATATGGGCTCGCAGCAGCGCTTTCTTGAGTGCGGCCACTCCGACATCCATATAGGCAGGCACTTCGATTGGTGTTTTGCCGATATAGCGCACCGGAATGCCTTCCATTGCCGTCATATAGTCGCGCGGATTGATGAAGCTGCCGACTGGGCATCCGCCACAGTAGCCCCGATAGGCACCGCCGCCGCGCGGCAGAAGTGCGGCGCGCCCCTGACCGTCCAGATGGCTGGCGGCCCGATCGAATATCTCCTGATACGTCAGGAAGTTTGGATTTTTCATGGTTGTTCTCCCCCTGCGTCTACGCGCAGCGGTCATTCATGGGTGGTTCAAGCGCATCTGTTGTCCCTTCAATCGTTATAACGACTGAATCAGGTAAAAACGTAGCGGTGCAGCGCGCGAGTCCGCAATTTTGACATGATTTGGGAGGTCGGCCGACAGCCGGGCGCCTGCAAAGCCAAGCTGGATAAGGCTTTGACCATGTGGCCGGGGCGGGCTCGGGACTTTCCCGCAGGCGCTGGGTTTCGTGCCCGAAGTGTGGTGAAAACCACACGGGGTCGGAGTACAGATCCGAGGCCGACGACACGCGAAATGCGCCTTCCGTTCCGTTAGCCCGCAGATACCCCTCACCCGGCCTTTCGCTTGCGCCCCTTTTTGCCGAGGGCGGCGCAGCGGGCATAGCAATCGCAATCGGTCTGGTGGTCGTTCACCATGCCGACGGCCTGCATGAACGCATAGCAGATCGTCGAGCCGACAAACTTGCAGCCATAACGCTTGAGCCCCTTGCTCAGTGCGTCGGAAATCTCCGTTGAGGCCGGCGCATGCTGGTAAGTGGTCCATTCGTTCTGGATCGGGGTGTCATTGACGAACGACCAGATGAAATTCGCCAGCGACCCATGTTCCGCCTGGATCTGTTGCACGGCGCGCGCATTGGTAATGGCCGCCTCGATCTTGCCGCGATGCCGCACGATCGATTCGTCAACCACTAACGCGTCGACATGCTTTGGCGTGAAGCGGGCCACCTTGTCGATATCGAAGTTGGCGAACCCCCTGCGGTAGCCACTGCGTTTGTTCAAGATCGTGGACCATGACAGACCGGCTTGCGCGCCCTCCAGCACGAGCATTTCAAAGAGATGCTGATCGTCGCGCGAAGGGACGCCCCACTCGGTGTCGTGGTAGTGTGCGAGCGCTTCGCTCGATACCCAGTTGCATCGCTGTGTCACGTTCCGGCTCCCGCAGGGTCATGTATCGAAAATCCCGGTGCGTCCGGGCTTTGCCAGCATAGCGGAATGCCCGCGCATCGCAACTAGGCCATTCGGCCAGTTGCCGGATCGATATGGGTCTGCCACGCTATGCGGCATTCCGATTCTGCAACTCTCTTTATCCTCACTCACTTGATGAATACAGACCTCTTTCTGATCGGCGTCGACGGCGGCGGCAGCGGCACGCGTGTCGTACTCGGCGATGCCCACGGCCACGAACTGGCTCAGGCGGCGAGTGGCCCTTCAGGTTTGGGCCTCGGCGTCGAACGCGCCTGGCAGGCGATCCTGGCAGGCTGCACCGAGGCGTTCAAACAAGCCGGGGTCGCGCCGCAATGGGAGCGGTGCGTGCTCGGCTGCGGATTGGCCGGGGTCAACAACCCCGACTGGCTCGCCTCGTTCCGGGCTCAGGCGCCGAAGCTTGCAGGCCTTGCCGTGGAGAGCGATGCATACACGACCTTGCTCGGCGCGCACGGCGGGGCGCATGGCGTGATCGTGGCGCTTGGCACCGGCAGCGTAGCCGCAGCGGCAGACGGCGAGGGCGATTACAGGATCGCCAGCGGTTTCGGCTTTCCGTCGGGCGACGAGGCAAGCGGCGCCTGGCTCGGCTTGCGCACGGTCGTGTACGCGCAGCAGGCGGTAGATGGCCGTGCTCCGTTGGATGCGCTGGCTCAGGCATTGCTCGAACGGGTGGGGGCGCAGGATCGCGACGGCCTGATTCTCTGGCTTTGCTCGGCCAATCAGACGGCTTATGCGAGTCTCGCGCCCATCGTAATTGCCCATGCCAATCATCCTTTTGCCGCCCGCCTACTAAAGGAGGCGGGGGAAGAAATCGGCAAGATGATTGCCGCGCTGGATGCGTCCGGCGAGCTGCCGGTGGCTTTGTGCGGCGGCCTCGGCAAACCGTTGCGCGACTACGTACCGCAGCATTTCCAGGCCCGGCTGCGTGCGCCGTTGGCCGATTCAGCGCACGGCGCGTTGCAGCTTGCGCAGCGGGAAGCCACCCGGCTTGGTTTGAACCTGGCGGGCTAATCCGGCGAAAGCATCGAAAGCAACGATAAAATGGCGCCTTCGACGCTGCCGGCTGCTCACACCATGTACCAAGTCATCGCCACCGATCTCGACGGCACTCTGCTCGATGGAGACCATCAACTCGACCCGTTCACCGTTGCCACGGTGCGGCGGCTGGAGTCGGACGGCCTGCAATTCATCATTGCGACCGGCCGCCACTACCGCGACGCGGCGGGCATCCGCGATCTGCTGGGCATCCGTCCTTACCTGATCACATCAAACGGCGCGCGCGTGCATGCGCCGGACGACACCATGATCTACGGAGACGATCTTCCGCCCGCCACCGTGCACCGGCTCGTGCAGCCGGAAATCGCGGGCGCGCACGGCCGGGTGATCGTCAATCTGTTTGCAGATCACGATTGGCTGATCGACCGGGACGCACCGGAGCTTTTGCGTCTACATAAGGATTCGGGCTTTGGCTACGAAGTGACCGACCTGCGGCAGCATCACGGCGAGGGCATTGCGAAGGCGCTGTATATCGGCGAGCCCGCCGATCTCGCACCGGTCGCGGCCAATCTGCAACGCGAGTTCGGCGACGCGCTCTATGTCACCTATTCGCTGCCCGATTGCCTCGAAGTCATGACATCGAACGTGTCGAAGGGTCGCGCGTTGAAGTTCGTGCTCGACCGCCTGGGGGTAGAGACCGGCCTATGTATTGCGTTCGGCGACAACATGAACGATATCGATCTGCTCGAGACCGCCGGCCATCCGTTCATGATGAAAAACGCCAATCCGGATCTGATTACGCGCTTGCCGAATGTGCCGCGGATCGGCAACAACTTCGAAGCGGGCGTCGCGCACCATCTGCGCAAGCTGTTTGCCATGGACGATGAGCTTGCCTAATGCGTAGGACCTGAAGCCGCCGCAGGCGGCAACGCTGCGCACGGGCAATCCGTAGACCGTCCATTCAGCCCTTCGTCGCTATGCTGAAAGCTCGCGTGCGGCGAGCCGCCCTGCCAGTCGAGCTTGACGATATAAATACTGTCGAAATCGTCGCTGTGCCACTTCGGCACGTCGGCGGCGTTGCCGCCGTGGGCGCTCACCATCTGGCGCACCAGCTTCTCGATCAGCTTGTGCTCCCATGCCACCACCACCAGCTTGTTGCGATATGCCGGATCGATCAGTGTGGCGCTGAGCCGGTCGATCTGCGTCAGGCCATAAGGCGTTTGCACCGGCATCTCGAATTGAATGGCGGTCGGTTCGATGGTGGCCAACGGGCGCACATAGTAATAAGGATGGCCGCCGTCGTTCTTTTGCTCCCCCGGATCCGGCGCGAAGATCGCGTCAGGTTTGCCGAACTTGGCGGCGATCACCGCGGGCAGCGCCAGCGCCCGGTTAAGGCCCTGGCAATTGAGCTGGCCGAACCCTTGGGCCGGCTTCTCGCCGTGACGGACAAACACTAGCGTTTCAACGGCTTGGTTGGCCGCCTGGCTACTGGCCGCGTGCGCGGTGGCGGGCAACATGGCGCCGCCACACGAGGCCGCGAGCCAGAGTGCGACGCCTTGCAGGAATCGACGGGAACGGTTCATCGGGAGCCTCTTTGCGTGCCGTGTGAAAGTCGGACGATTCTAGCAGCGGCGTTGCGCCTTGCCGCGCGTCGGTTGCACTAAGGGCCGCTCGTCCATAAGCCTGTCCATAAAGCAGAACGGGCGCTATAGCGCCCGTTCTGCAGATTCATCCTATGGCGTTTCAGCTACGTCAATCGGCCAGCGCAGAGCGCGACGCGACCGGCGCACGGCTCGCCGCGACAACCGGATACACGAATCCGGCAATCACAGCGCCGAGAATCGGAGCGACCCAGAACAGCCAGAGCTGGTCGACGGCGGCGCCACCTACGAACAGCGCCGGCCCCGTCGAGCGGGCCGGATTGACCGAGGTATTGGTAACCGGAATGGAGATCAGGTGGATCAGTGTCAGGCACAGTCCGATGGCAATCGGCGCGAAGCCTGCCGGCGCGCGCTTGTCAGTGGCGCCGAGAATCACGAACAGGAAGAAGCCAGTCATGACCACTTCGCAGATAAACGCCGCCATCAGCGAGTAGTGACCCGGCGAGCGGTCGCCGTAGCCGTTGCTGGCGAAGCCGCTGGACACGAGGTCGAAGCCCGGCTTGCCGCTGGCGATCAACGACAGCACGAAGGCGCCGAGCACGGCGCCGATCACCTGGGCGACGATATACGGTACGAGATCGCGTGCCGGAAAACGGCCCGCCACGGTCAAGCCGACGCTCACCGCCGGATTCAGGTGGCAACCCGAGATATGGCCGATGGCGTAGGCCATGGTCAGCACCGTAAGGCCGAATGCGAACGCGACACCGACGAAGCCGATGCCCAGCCCGTGCACCGGACCGGCGAAATTGGCAGCGAGGACCGCACTGCCGCAGCCCCCGAGGACGAGCCAGAATGTGCCGAACAGCTCGGCAGCGAGGCGCTTTGACAACTGCATGATATGGAATCCTAAAAAGTTTGACTTGCTGGAGGCGGTACATGGGTATTCGGGCACCCACCTCCGAGCGCCAAATTCTAGGGAAATATTGGCGAATCGGGTGTCAAGAATTGTCAATGTCGCTGCGGGCAGTTTGGATTATTTACCGATAAAGACCGAATCGACTTAACAATTCATCGCTCTTTAATAATTATCAGACGATACCCTCAATTGTGAGTATTACTGTCCATTGCGAAATTCGGTAATTACGGCTAGTCTCCGTGACAATGCGTTCTACAAAAAGGGAGAAGGGAAATGTCGCAATATGCAGAACTTAAGGCGCAGATCGCCAGATTGCAGGCTCAGGCGGACGAAGCGCGACGCACCGAACTCGGCAATGTAATCGAGGAGATCCGCGGCAAGATAGCCGAGTATGGATTGACTGCCCAGGACCTGGGCTTTGCGGTTGCCGCCCGGCGCGGACGCCCGCCCAAGAAGGCGCCGCTGCCGCCCAAGTATCAGGATCCGAAGTCCGGCAATACGTGGAGCGGACGGGGCAAGCCGCCCAAGTGGATTTCCGGCAAGAATCGCGAACGCTTTCTGATCGAACAGGTTTAGTCGCCGCGGTTAATTGTCACGGCGAAAGCTTCCTGAAGGTTAATGGCATTCGGGAAGCTTAAGCGGCGAAATATGTATCAGATTTGTGTCGGAATTGGGCGGTAAAAAAAGCCGCCTTTGAGAGGCGGCTTTTATGAAGATGAGCGGCTAATCGACGCGGTTCTGCTCGCGCAAACGATTCACACGGGGTTTTTCGCGTATTTAGCCGGCATCAGATGCATAGACCGTTTAGCCTACCGCTACCTGGCGCAACATCGGACGGCGTTCAGCTTCGATAAGCGCCGTATAGCCGTCGAGATAGTTCTGCGCCATCGTCTTCGCGCTAAAGCGGCGTTCGAACTGGGCGCGGATTTCCGTACGCGACAGCTCGTCCACTCGCTGCAGCGCCGCCACCGCACCTTGCACGTCCTCGACCACGAAGCCGGTTACGCCATGGTCGATCACTTCCGGCACCGAACCGCGGTTAAAGGCGATCACCGGCGTGCCGCAGGCCATCGATTCGATCATCACGAGACCAAACGGCTCCGACCAGTCGATCGGGAACAGCAGCGCCTTGGCGCCTGACAGAAACTCCGGCTTTTGCGCTTCGTTGATCTCACCGACGAATTCGACGTGTGCCTGCGACAGCAGCGGTTCGATTTCCGTCTTGAAGTATTCCTGGTCGACCTTGTCCACCTTGGCGGCGATCTTCAGCGGCAGACCGCTTTGTGCGGCGATCTTGATGGCTGTATCGACGCGCTTCTCCGGACAGATACGGCCGAGGAACGCCAGGTACTCGGGCTTCTTGTGGGTCTGCGGCGTGAGCAGATTCTCCGGCAGACCGTGATAAATCGTGTTGAGCCAGTTGGCCTGCTTGAGCGGCAGACGCTGCGAGTCCGAGATCGACACCACCGGCGCTTGCGAGAACGTGTCGAAAATCGGTTGCAGTTCGGGCAGGTCGAGACGGCCATGCAAGGTGGTCACGAACGGCGTGTCCATCGTCGAGAACAGCGGGAACGGCAGATAGTCGAGGTGGAAGTGCAGTACGTCGAACTCATGGGCGATGCTGCGCACCCGCTCCATCAGCAGGACGTGCGGCGCCATGGCGTCGCGCACCGTCGGGTCGAGGCGCAGTGCGCGCGGCCAGGCGGCCTCGAGCTTGGCGGAGGTGACCGAATCGCCGCTCGCGAACAGCGTCACGTCGTGGCCGAGCTCGACCAGAGCCTCAGTCAGGTACGACACGACGCGCTCAGTGCCACCGTAAAACTTCGGCGGGACGGCTTCGTATAGGGGCGCTATTTGTGCGATTCGCATGCGTACTCTCCTGTGTCGGCTGGAGTCGGCCCTTAAGAGCAAACACTCCAGCCCATGCAACGTAAGTTGCGGTTCATAACGGCGTTCGCAAAACGTGCTCGGATCGAGCGAAGAGCGAATACCTGTCGGACGGACGGGCGCGGTAGGCCGCCGCCCGGTGGCAACCCGAAACTGCATCGGGTTATCCCTTAAGGCCATTATCGGGATCAACCGGCGCAATTCGAGTTATTTTTCAAACGCTTAATGTTGTTACAGCGCGAAACACCGTGCGTAACAGGTGAAACCGGGGTGCAGCATAGCTGGCACGACACCCCTCAGCAAGCACCGTGCCGCGCCTTGCGGCCCGCCCAGAAAGGTGGCGCGATGCATTGCGCATAGCAGGCGATTGTTGCCGCAGCGTGAAAAAGATCTATAATTTGCTCGCACCTGTAACGGTGCAAGAAACCGCGCGGGGTCGCGCACCGATCGATCCCCAAAAGCTGTCAGCCACCTTTCATCCTCTCCCCGCTATGCGTTTTGTAGGAAAAATTCCTACAGAATTTATGGAAAACTCCGGCAACCAGACGGGGTGTCTGTCCGATTTCAGTCGCAGTTACATTTAGACACAATGCTTGCAAGACCATAAACGAGCCGTTCGTGCGGTGTGCGGTGCGCGCGTTCGAGCAAACGTTTCCGTAACGGCCTGACCAGCCAGATCGACTCGGGGGAATCATGAGCACCACTAGTGACATGCTCAATGAGATACGAGAAGTGAACCTCTCCTATCTCCTGCTCGCTCAGCGTCTGCTGCGTGAGGACAAGCCCATGGGGATGTTCCGCATGGGTATATCGGAGCAGTTGGCAGACGTGATTGCCAATCTGTCTCTGGCGCAGACCGTCAAACTGGCTGCATCCAGCCAGGTTCTCTGCCGCTTTCGCTTCGACGACCACGCCGTCCTGTCCGCGCTTGCAGACAAGGGCAAGACCAGCAGTGCCGTTGCTCAGGCGCATTCTGCGATCTTGATGGCGAGCCAGCCCGTGGAACAGATTGGCTGAGGCCGGCGTTCCACGGCGGCAAAACCGACCAGCAACACCAGGACGCGGGAAGCGCAGCGCATGGCCACTAAAAGCGTAGTACTCGAAGTCAGGGAAATTACCCTGGCGATCGAACTGATCGAACTCGGCGCGCGTTTGCAGTTGCTCGAGGCCGAGACCAGCCTGTCGCGCGACCGGCTGATCAAGCTTTACAAGGAGTTGAAAGGGGTCTCGCCACCCAAGGGCATGCTGCCGTTCTCCACGGACTGGTTCATGACCTGGCAGCCGAACTTCCATTCCTCGCTGTTCTATAACATCTACCGCTTCATGGTGGCCCATGGCGGTTGTGAAACGATCCAGTCGATCGTCAAGAGCTACCGGCTGTATCAGGAACACGTCCACCTGCACGACGACGAGCCGGTCCTCAGCCTGACCCGCGCATGGACCCTCGTGCGCTTTTTCGACTCCGGCATGCTGCAGATGACTTCGTGCTGCCGCTGCGGCGGCCAGTTCGTCGCTCACGCTCACGATCCCCAGCACGGTTTTATCTGCGGGCTGTGCCAGCCGCCGTCCCGCGCAGGTAAGACAAAGAAAGTTGCCGAAGCCAAAGTCCGCGCGACCCAGCTCGCCGAACTGGACGCCGAACTCGAACTTTGAGCCGCGGGCGGCCAGGGCCGCCCCGCTTGCATCGCAGCCCGGGCGGCTTGCCGCGCGCCCGCATCTTCAGCCCGTGGTTTACACCGGCTCGCCAACTTGCTTTTCCACCAAAGTTTTCCGCTCCGTTGCCGTAAACCAGTCTAACGGCGGTCTCCGTCGCTTCCTTGTGAGGGCTCGGCTGTGCTGATTTTCGTGGGAACACTCGTGACGCTGTTGTCCGTCTTTGGCGGTTATGCCATGGAAGGCGGCCATCTGGGCGCGCTGATGCAGCCAGTCGAACTGCTGATGATCGGAGGCGCCGGCGTTGGCGCGTTCGTTCTCGGCAACGGGATGAAAACCATCAAGTCGACGCTGGGCGTGCTTCCGACCCTCTTCAAAGGGTCTAAATACAACAAGGACGTCTACATGGAGCTGATGGCGCTCCTGTACGTCCTGCTGGCGAAAGCGCGCAAGGAAGGGACGCTGACGCTCGAAGCCGATATCGACGATCCGTCGAAGAGCCCGATCTTCACGCAGTATCCGAAGATCCTCGCCGACCACCACATCATCGAGTTTCTGACCGATTACCTGCGTCTGATGGTCGGCGGCAACATGAACGCGTTCGAAATCGAAAGCCTGATGGACGAGGAAATCGAAACCCATCACACCGAGGGCGAAGCGCCGGCGCACGCGCTCGCCAAGGTCGGCGACGCCATGCCGGCATTCGGGATCGTCGCGGCGGTGATGGGCGTGGTGCACACCATGGCCTCGGCCGACAAACCGCCTGCGGTGCTCGGCGAGATGATCGCCCAGGCGCTGGTCGGCACCTTCCTCGGCATTCTGCTTTCGTATGGGCTGATCGGGCCGCTCTCGAGCGTCGCGGAACAACGCGTCGCCGAGTCGACCAAGATGTTCCAGTGCATCAAGGTGACGATCCTCGCGAGCCTGAATGGCTATGCGCCGGCGATCGCCGTCGAATTCGGCCGCAAGGTGCTCTTCTCGACTGAACGTCCGTCGTTCGCCGAGCTGGAAGAGCACGTGCGCCGCGTGAAAGCCAAGTGACCGCGCGGACCAGGGACTGATTCGATGAGCAAGGACAAAGACCGCGCAATTGTCGTCAAGCGTGCCGCGCCGAAGAAGGCGGGGCATCACGGCGGCGCATGGAAACTCGCCTACGCGGACTTCATGACCGCGATGATGGCGTTCTTCCTGCTGATGTGGCTGCTCAGTTCGGCGACCACGGTGCAGTTGCGCGGCATTGCGGACTACTTCAACCAGCCGCTGAAGATCACGCTGTGGGGCGGTGATCGCAGCGCGGAAGATTCGAGCATTCTGAAGGGTGGCGGCCGCGATGTTTCGACCGACTCGCAAGGCATTACGCGCCAGAGCGATGGCACGATGGCGCGCGCGCAACACACCGTCTCGCATAGCGACGACGAAGCGGTGAACCAGGCGCAGGGGCAACTCGAGCGCCAGGAGCAGGCCCGCCTGCACGATCTGCAGGTCAAGCTGATGGCCGCGATCGAAGCCAATCCGGTGCTGCGTCAGTTCAAGCAGCAGATTCGCATCGATTCGACCTTGACGGGTCTGCGCATCGAGATCGTCGACTCGCAGACGCGGCCGATGTTCGACACCGCCAGCGACGAGGTCCAGCCGTACATGCGCGACATCCTGCGCGCTATCGGCAACACGCTGAACGACGTGCCGAACCGCATCATCGTGCAAGGTCACACCGACGCCGTGCAGTACGCCGGCGGCGAGAAGGGTTACAGCAACTGGGAGTTGTCGGCGGACCGCGCGAACGCTTCGCGCCGCGAGCTGGTCGCGGGCGGCATGGACGAAGCGAAGGTGATGCGCGTGATCGGCATGGCGTCGTCGCAGAACCTGAACAAGAGCGATCCGCTCGACCCCGAAAACCGCCGTATCAGCATTCTGGTTCTGAACAAGAAGTCCGAGGACGCAATGATGCACGACGACTCGACGACGACCACTTTGTCGGACGATGCCGCTGGTTCGGGGCAGGCGCCCCTGCTGCAACAGATTGCGCAACCGCCGACGGTTGCACCCAAGGCGCCCACCGTGGCGCCCCATTGAAGGACACGATGGCCTGAGCCGTGCCGCCGCGTATCCGCGGCACAGCCAGGCGATTCATAGTGAGCGCAGCGAGGATTTAATGATCAGGCACATTCTGGCAATCGACGACTCGGCATCGATGCGGCAGATTCTCTCCGCCACGCTGACGACGGCCGGCTATGAGGTGACGCTCGCCGCGGACGGCGAAGAGGGCCTCGAGAATGCGCTCGCGATGCCGTTCGACCTCGTGTTGACGGACCAGCATATGCCGGGCAGGACCGGCCTCGATCTGATCGCTGCGCTGCGCGACAACCCGGCTTACCAGGCGACGCCGATCCTCGTCCTCACGACGGAATCCGGCGAACCTTTCAAGGAAGCGGCGCGAGCGGCGGGGGCGACAGGCTGGATCGAAAAGCCGCTCGACCCGGACATGTTGACCGAGCTGGTCGCGGCGCTTGCCGAGCCCGGCGAGGCCTGAGCCACACAACTTTTTAAACAGCGCCTTTAGACAAAGCGGCACGGCTGCCAAAGCCCAGACAGGATCTCTCGCGGTGACCCAGGCATGACACTCGATATCACTCAGTTCTATCAGACGTTCTTCGACGAAGCGGACGAACTGCTCGCGCAGATGGAGCAGTTGCTGCTCAATCTGGACATTGGCCATCCGGACCCGGAAGACCTCGCGGCGATTTTCCGCGCGGCGCACTCGATCAAGGGTGGCGCGGCGACTTTTGGTTTCACCGCGCTCACCGAAACGACCCACATCCTCGAATCGCTGCTCGATCGCGCGCGCAATAACGAACTCGTGCTGCGCAAGGACATGATCGACACGTTCCTCGAGACCAAGGACGTGCTGTCCGGCCAGCTCGCGGACTATCGCGCGAGCGCCGAGCCGGATGCGGCGGTGGCTAAAGCGATTTGCGCCAAGCTCGAACATCTCTACGCGGAAAGCGTCCGCGGCGAGAGCGAGCCGGCACCGGCTGCCGTAGCGGCACCCGAGGCGGCTGCGCCGGCTCCGGCAGTCGCCGAGGCCGACGAAGGGCCGCCGCCGGCGCACGTGGTCGAGCAGGCCGTCGACGTGGCTAGCGAAATATCAGGCATCGAACCGGCACAGACCGGCGCAGCAACAGCAGCAACAACCGGGACCGCAGCCGAAGACAGCGGCCCGCATCTGAAAATCACGCTACGGGGTGTAGGTGAGAAGGACCAGGACCTGCTGGCCGAAGAGCTCGGCAACCTGGGGCGTATCGTTGGGCAGGTCAAGGCGGGCGGCGATTTCACGCTGTGGCTGCAGACCGATGTCACGTCCGACGACATCATCGCCGTGTGCTGTTTCGTGATCGACGACAGTCAGATCTCGATTGGCCGCGGCACAGCACCGGTGGATGAATCGCAGGAAGGCGAACCTGGAACGCCTGCCACTGCGGAGCACGCACCGGCGCCTGCACCGGCACCGGCCCCCGCGCCGGTTGCCGCACCGCAGGCAGGCGCAGCAACGCCGACGCACGGACTGTTCAATGAACCGGCGCAGGCAGCATCAGCTGCGGCTCCGGCGCCCACTCCGGCGGCGGTCGCACCGGCCCCTGCTCCCGCGCCGGCACCGGCCGCGGCAGCAGCGGGCGCTGGCGAATCCGACCGCAAGAGTGGGCGTCCGGCGGCTGCGGCTGCAGCCGAAGGCAGTTCGATCCGGGTCGGCGTGGAGAAGGTCGATCAGCTGATCAACCTGGTCGGCGAACTGGTGATCACCCAGGCCATGCTGGCCGAGACCACCAGCGCCTTCGATCCGGCATTGCACGACCGGCTCTTCAACGGCATGGCGCAGCTGGAGCGCAATGCCCGCGATCTGCAGGAAGCGGTGATGTCGATCCGCATGATGCCGATGGATTACGTCTTCAGCCGCTTCCCGCGTCTGGTGCGCGATCTGGCGGCGAAGCTCGGCAAGGAGGTCGAACTCGTCACCTTCGGTCAGGCGACCGAACTCGACAAGAGCCTCATCGAGCGGATCATCGACCCGTTGACCCACCTCGTGCGCAACAGTCTCGATCACGGCATCGAGACGGTGGAGGCACGGCGCGCGGCGGGCAAGGATTCGACAGGACAGCTGGTGTTGTCGGCCGCGCATCATGGCGGCAACATCGTGATCGAAGTGAGCGACGACGGCGCCGGTCTGCGTCGCGACAAGATTCTCGCCAAGGCGGCCAAGCAGGGCATGCAGGTCAGCGAAAGCATGACCGATGACGAAGTCTGGAATTTGATCTTCCTGCCGGGCTTCTCGACCGCCGAACAGGTGACCGACGTGTCGGGCCGCGGCGTCGGCATGGACGTGGTGAAGCGCAACATCCAGTCGATGGGCGGTCACGTCGAGATCAGCTCGCAGGCAGGCAAGGGCAGCACCACACGTATCGTGTTGCCGCTCACGCTGGCGATTCTCGACGGCATGTCGGTGAAGGTCGGCAACGAGATCTTCATCCTGCCGCTGAACTTCGTGATGGAGTCGCTGCAGCCGCGATCCGAAGACATTTATACGGTGGCCGCCGGCGAACGCGTGGTGCGCGTGCGCGGCGAATACCTGCCGCTCGTCGCGCTGCACGAAGTGTTCTCGGTGGCGGACGCCAAGTCGGAACCGACCCAGGGCATCGTCACCATCATGCAGACCGAAGGACGACGCTTCGCCATGCTGATCGACGAACTGGTCGGCCAGCAGCAAGTGGTCGTAAAGAATCTGGAAACGAATTACCGCAAGGTGCACGGCATTTCCGCCGCGACCATTCTCGGCGACGGCAGTGTCGCGCTGATCGTGGACGTGGCGGCACTGAACCGCGAGACGCGCAACGCGCACGGCGCAATGAGTCTCGCGTAAATATCGAGGCAACCCCGGGCGACCTCGGGCAACTTTTTACTTAACTTGTTTCATCCCAACCGTTTGGGGGCTAACGTGGCAGAAGTCCAATCCATCAATTCGAGCGTCGGGCGCCGCGACGCGCTGCAGGCAGACGCCGGCGGTCAGGAATTTCTCGTCTTCACGCTCGGCGCGGAAGAGTACGGCATCGACATCCTGAAGGTGCAGGAAATTCGCGGCTACGACAGCGTGACGCGCATCGCAAACGCACCTGATTTCATCAAGGGCGTGATCAATCTGCGCGGCATCATCGTGCCGATCGTGGACATGCGCATCAAGTTTCATCTGGGCCGCGTAGAGTACGACCACCAGACGGTGGTGATCATCCTGAACGTCGCGCATCGCGTGGTCGGGATGGTGGTGGACGGCGTGTCGGACGTGCTGACGTTGCAGGTGGACCAGATCATGCCGGCGCCCGAATTCGGCGCGACGCTGACCACCGAATACCTGACGGGTCTCGGTACGGTCGACGGCCGCATGCTGATCCTGATGGACATCGAAAAGCTCATGACCAGCCGCGAAATGGCGCTGATCGAAACGATCGGCGGCTAAGCGCGATCGGCAAGCATGTGACGGGAAAACAGGGAGCATCAAGATGCTAAGCAGGTGGTCGATTCGTACCTCATTGACCGTGGTCGGAATCGTTCTGGTGGCGCTGACGCTCGTAGTCGGCGCGCTCGGCCTCACCGCGCTCAGCCGTGCGAGCCAGTCGCTCGACGGCATTGCGCGCGGCGATCTGGTGGCTATTCATGCACTCGACGATGCATCGGGTTATCTGTTGCGCTCGCGCATCGCAGTCGACCGGTACAACACGCTCACTGCCGCCGGCAATGCCGACGAAGCGAAAAAGGTGCTGGGCCGCGGGCAAGAACTGCTTGGCAAGGGTAATGAGAGCTGGCAGGCGTTTCTGGACGCGCCCAAGTCCGGCATCGACCAGGCGTTGCTCGACGACCTGCTGGCGCGTCGCGCGACCGTGATGCACGAAGGCGTGGAGCCGGAGTTCGCGGCGCTGCACGCGGGCGACCAGGCCGGTTTTCATGCGATTGCCGACACGAAAATCAGCCCGCTCTTTATCGCCTACGACAATTCCGCCTCGGCGGTTGTGAAGGCACTGCAGCAACGCGCGGCCGATCAGCAGACGGCGGCCCAGTCGAACGTCACGCTCATGACCTCGCTGATCATCGCGGTGGGCGTGTTCGCGCTGGTGCTCGTCGTGGTGATCCGGATCGCGCTGCGCAGCCTGATCGTGCAGCCGCTCCTGGACGCCACCGAGTGTTTCGAGCGGATCGCCGCAGGCGACCTGACGCACCCGGTAGTGGTGTCCAGCGCCAACGAAATCGGACGCCTGTTTCGCGGCATCAAGCAGATGCAGGACAGCCTCTCGACGATGCTCAAAGGCGTGCACGGCAGCACCGAATCGATCGACACCGGTGCGCGCGAAATTGCCATGGGCAACACCGATCTCTCGCAGCGCACCGAGCAGCAGGCCGCTTCGCTGCAGCAGACTGCATCGAGCATGGAACAACTGACGGGCACCGTGCGGCAGAACGCCGAGAATGCCCGCCAGGCGAGCCAGCTTGCGGTCAACGCGTCGGACATCGCGACGCGCGGCGGCGACGTGGTGGGCCAGGTCGTTCACACGATGCAGGATATCGCCACCAGCTCGAACAAGGTGGTGGACATCATCAGCGTGATCGAAGGGATTGCCTTCCAGACCAACATCCTCGCGCTGAACGCCGCCGTGGAAGCGGCCCGGGCGGGTGAGCAGGGCCGCGGCTTCGCGGTGGTGGCCGGCGAAGTGCGCAACCTCGCGCAGCGCAGCGCCAGTGCCGCCAAGGAAATCAAGGAACTGATCGGCGACTCGGTTGCCAAGGTGCAAAGCGGCTCGACCCTGGTCGGCCGGGCAGGCACGACGATGGAAGAGATCGTCCAGGCCGTGCGCCGCGTGACCGA
The DNA here is from genome assembly GCF_026225065.1 of Paraburkholderia sp. Lineage (GTDB taxonomy): Bacteria > Pseudomonadota > Gammaproteobacteria > Burkholderiales > Burkholderiaceae > Paraburkholderia. Next base: position 39,496 of record NZ_JAMFSB010000237.1, read on the forward strand.
CATCATGGGCGAGATCAGCGCGGCATCGGAAGAGCAGTCGACTGGCATCGAGCAGGTCAACCGCGCTGTGGTGCAGATGGACGAAGTTACGCAACAGAACGCCGCGCTCGTCGAAGAGGCGGCCGCTGCGGCGGCGTCGCTCGAAGAGCAGACGCGTCAGTTGCGCAGCGTGGTGGGCGGCTGGCACGTGGAAGGCGGGCAGCGTGGCGCTTCTGCTGCACGCAGCACGAGCGCGCCGCGCGCGGCTCAAGCTGTTGCAGCAACAGCGAAGGCTGCTGCACCGAAGACGGCAGCACCGAAGACGGCAGCACCGAAGGTGGCCGTGGCGAAGGCGGCAGCGGCGCCAACCCAGGCTGCGCCAGCAGCGGCGGCTAGACACGACACAAAGCACGACGCATCACGCGCGAGCGCGCCAGCACGTACCGAACCAGCGCTCAGGCCGAAGACTTCGGCCAGCGCCAGGGCGCCGGCAGCACGGCCAGCCGTAACGGGCGCATCGACGGCAGGTTCGGATGCGGATTGGGAAACGTTTTAAGGGAAGATGGTTAGTTATGCAGGCTTTCGGCTCCTCGCCGCAGTACGGGCGATTCATTGAAGCACGCTCTCAAGGCGTGGTTCGAGCCGTCGGTCAGGAAACATTCGCGGGCAGGCGCGACCCCGCGATGCAAGTTTCTCGCCCCGCAGGGAGTCTCCCTGAGGCAGCGAGCGACGCTTCGTATCGCAGGCAGGAACTTTGATAATGGCAACGCGCGCACAGCTTCGTCCCGACAAGGCCGAACCGGCGAAAGCCGCTGACCCGGGACGTGATTTCGAATTCACCTCGGCGGATTTCGCTCGCATTCGCGAACTGATCCACCGCGGCGCCGGCATTTCGCTATCGGACCATAAGCGCGACATGGCCTATAGCCGGCTCGCGCGGCGTTTGCGCGCGCGCGGCCTCGACAGCTTCCGCGAATACCTCGATCTGCTCGAGTCGGAGAACGATCCCGCCGAGTGGGAGGCGTTCACCAATGCGTTGACCACCAACCTGACTGCGTTCTTTCGCGAGGCGCACCATTTCCCGATCCTCGCCGAGTTCGTCGCACGTCGTCAGGCACCGGTGTCGGTGTGGTGCTCAGCGGCTTCGACCGGCGAAGAGCCGTATTCGATCGCGATGACGCTGATCGAAGCGCTCGGCGACAGCGCCGCGCGCCAGGCCACGGTGCTCGCTACCGACATCGACACCCAGGTGCTCGCCAAGGGTGAAGCGGGCATGTACCAGTTCGATCAGGTCAAGCACCTGTCGCAGGAACGGCTCAAGCGCTTCTTCCTGAAGGGCACCGGCGCGCACGCGGGGATGGTGAAAGTGCGCCCTGAAGTGCGCGCGATGATCCGTTTCCAGCAACTGAACCTGACCGACCGCGACTACGGTTTGCGCTCGCAGTTCGACGCGATCTTCTGCCGCAACGTGATGATCTACTTCGACAAGCCGACCCAGTCGCAGGTGCTGTCGCGCTTCGAGCCGGTGATGAAAGGCGGTGGCCTGCTGTTTGCCGGTCACTCGGAGAACTTCACCTACGTGACCCAGGCATTCCGTCTGCGCGGCCAGACCGTCTACGAACTGACTCGCGACGGCGGCGCTGCGCGCGCCGGCCAGCGAGGCCAGACCCAACCGGCTCACTCGTCGACTAGTGGGGTGACAGTATGAGCAGCGCCCTGCCGATCGCCACCAATCTGTACTTCGACAATCACTTCCAGCGCCCCGGCGTGAAGTTATTGCCGAACGAGTTTTATACAACCCACGACGACATGGTGCTCGTCACCGTGCTCGGCTCGTGCGTGGCCGCCTGCATTCGGGACCACACGGCAGGCATCGGCGGCATGAATCACTTCATGCTGCCGGACGACGGCGCCGACCTCGGCCAGGCCGCCTCGGATTCGATGCGTTACGGCGCCTACGCGATGGAAGTGCTCATCAACGAGCTGATCAAGGCGGGCGGCCGGCGCGAACGTTTCGAGGCCAAGGTATTCGGCGGCGCCGCGGTGCTGGCCGGCATGACGACGATGAACATCGGCGATCGCAATTCGGAATTCGTGCGCCGCTATCTGGCGCTCGAAAAAATCCGCATCACCGCCGAGGATCTGCAAGGCGGTCATCCGCGCAAGGTGGCTTTCATGCCGCGCACCGGCCAAGTGATGGTGAAGAAACTGCGTCTGCAGCAGGAAGCCGGGGTGGCCGAGCGCGAACAGGCGCTCGCCCGGCAGACCTCCGAGCAGCGCGCCGAGCGTCTCGCAAAGGCCCGCGAACGGGTCGAGTTGTTTGCCGCGCCAGCCGGTGGGCGGCCAAAGATCGAGCTGTTTGGTGCAAGGGCCGCTGCCGGCTCAGGGGCGGGTGCCCCGGCTGCGAAGCCACGCATCGAGCTATTTGGCGCGAGCCAGCGTCCGAATAATTCAAACAACGCCA
>NZ_JAMFSB010000027.1 GCF_026225065.1 Paraburkholderia sp.
GTGTAGGTGCCGACGATCATGTCGTAGACACCGTCGGCCGGTGCGGGGCCGGCATCCTGCGCGAACGCCTGTGAAGCGACAATCGAAACCATAAGCACGAAACCTTTTATTATCGAATGGGCAGACCGGGACGATGGCGCGCATGCGGCCTTCCTGGCGGGCTGAAATAACGATTGATGCGCAACGCTTGCAGCGGCTTGGGCACTACGATGCATGTCGACCTCCTGGACATCGGGTTATCAGGTTTTGATCATGTCACTGGTCTGCCACGCGGTCTGGAACGCCCGGTTCAGGGACGCGTCGTTCCAGGTGTTTTTGTTGTCGGGCCAAGTATAGAAGATAGAAGCAAAGCGTCGAGCCGGATCGCGCAGCCCACGGGCCCCGCTCCGGTGCTGGCGGGTGGCGCATCCTGCCGCCCAATGAGAATCTCCTCTTACACCTGTCTCATCCACCCGGAGTCATCATGAACGTCACCTTCAGCCTGGGCCCGCTTGTTTCGCTGATCGCCGGTGTCCTGATTCTTGTCATGCCGCGCCTCCTGAACTACATCGTCGCGCTCTATCTGATCATCATCGGCATCATCGGGATCTTCGGCGTGGCGGCGTCACACTTCTGATGCGCCTGCGTTTTGACTCCGGCGCTCTACCTGCGTGAGGCGATCTGGCTTGCGGGTGACCGGACAAGGCTGCCCCAGCCTCGGGGCTACCCGCGCGGCTTACCGTGGCGATCAACGGGATTTATCAACGGGATTTATCCCCGGGTTTAACCGTGGACAAGCTGCTCGAGCCGTAGCCTTCCCTGCAGCGACAGGCCACCAACGGCATAATGGCCCTCACCCTTCTCGTGATGCCTGAAGCAGGCACGCTCGATCAGGAAGCAAGCGGCCGCCTGCATCCCGTTGCGCGAGAGGCCCAGACGGCCAGCGTCGAGGGCAAGCATGGAATCGTCAGCGAGTTCGTTGGCTGCCGAGAGAATGGTGATGCAATCGGATTTCGACGGGTTCAGCATGGCTTTCGTCCTCGAAAACAGCGTTTGCGTGTGCAATGGACCGACGTACCCAGACCTGCGGCAAGATCCTTGCTCATCTACCGAAAATCCAATTGTAAGCAGCGTTATCCCAGAATGCCAAGACGGATTGTCCGCAGGGCTTGCTGAACCAAAGTGCGTGACACAGGTCCGGTAATAACAACGTCCCGGCGCGCGCGAGGCGCACGTTTTACGTCTTGCTTACGCCGCTCAAACCGCTTACCCAATCATCTATGCCCGCTCTTATCGAAGACTATGCTCTCGTCGGCGACGGCCACACCGCCGCCCTGATTTCCCGTGACGGCTCCGTCGACTGGCTCTGCTGGCCACGTTTCGACTCGGGTGCCTGCTTCGCCGCGCTCCTTGGTACAGAAAAGCACGGGCGCTGGCTGATCGCGCCGGCCTCTCCAGAGACTGACGACGCCGAGGAGTCAGACAGAACCAAAGGGGCCGACAGCTCCGGAGACTCCGACAAATCCGGTAAATCCGACAAACAGGAAATGCAGGCGACACAGGCCACGCCTGCGAAGATCACCCGCCGCTATCGAGGCGAGACGCTGATCCTCGAAACCGATATCGAAACCGCGGACGGCGCGGTCACAGTGATCGATTTCATGCCGCCCGGCAACGGTTCGTCGGAACTGGTCCGGATCGTGGTGGGCCGGCGCGGCAAAGTGCGCATGAAGATGGAACTGGTGCTGCGCTTCGATTACGGCTTTTCGATTCCGTGGGTCAGCCGTCTCAAGCATGACAACGGCATCAAGGCGATCGTCGGACCGGATACCGCCGTGCTGTGCACGCCTGTCGAACTGCGCGGCGAGAACATGCACACCGTCGCCGAATTCACCGTATCGCCGGGCGAACGGGTGCCGTTCTCACTCACGTATTCGCCGTCGCATCTGCGCCTGCCGCCCGCCCACGATCCGCACACGGCACTGGCACGAACCGAGAATCACTGGCGCGAGTGGTCGGCGCGCAACACGATCGAAGGCAAGTATGCCGAGCCGATCCGCCGCTCGCTGATCACGCTGAAGGCGCTCGCCTACGAACCGACTGGTGGCATCGTGGCGGCCCCCACCACCTCGCTGCCCGAACACCTGGGCGGCACGCGTAACTGGGATTACCGCTATTGCTGGCTGCGCGATGCCACCATCACGCTGCTGGCCATGATGCGCGGCGGCTACTTCGACGAAGCGCGCGCATGGCGCAGCTGGCTCGCCCGCGTGATGGCGGGAGCGCCCGAACAGTTGCAGATCATGTATGGGATTGCCGGCGAGCGGCGCCTGCCGGAATTCGAAATCGACTGGCTGCCCGGCTACCAGGGCGCGAAGCCAGTGCGCATAGGCAATAACGCGGCCGGCCAGTTGCAGCTCGACGTCTACGGCGAAGTGATGAACGCCCTGCATCTGGCGCGGGTGGGCGGCCTGCAGGCCGACGACACCGCGTGGAACGTGCAGTGCGAGATGCTCGAGCATCTGGAAACCATCTGGCAAGAGCCCGACGAAGGCATCTGGGAAACGCGCGGCGGCCGCCAGCATTTCACCTTTTCGAAGGTGATGGCCTGGGTGGCGTTCGACCGCGCGATCAAGTCGGCAGAAATGTTCGATCTGGACGGTCCGCTTGACCACTGGCGCGCGATTCGCGACCAGATTCACGCCGAGGTCTGCGAGAAGAGCTGGAACCCGACGCTCAATGCGTTCACCCAGGTCTACGGCGGCGACGAGCTAGACGCGAGCGTCCTGCTGATCGCGCAGGTCGGCTTCCTGCCGCCATCAGATCCGCGTGTGGCCGGCACTGTCGCCGCGACTGAAAAGTATCTGATGCGCGACGGCTTCGTGATGCGCTACCGCACCACGGAAGTCAACGACGGCTTGCCGCCCGGCGAGGGCACCTTCCTCGCCTGCAGCTTCTGGATGGTGGACAACCTTGCCATGCAGGGCCGCGTGGCCGAAGCAGAAGCGATGTACGAACGGCTGCTCGGGCTGGCTAACGATGTCGGCCTGCTGGCCGAAGAATACGATCCGGCCGAGAAGCGCCTCGTTGGCAACTTCCCGCAGGCGTTTTCACACGTGGCACTGGTGCACACCGGCCTTAACCTGATGAAACACGAGCAGGAGATGGCGAAGGCGACCGGCCAGCCGGCGCATGACGGGGCGTCGCAGAGCGCGCCATCGCAGAATGCGCCGTCTCAAAATGCGGCGGCGCATAACGGCAGCGAGATCGACAAACTTGACCCTGCGGCAACCCCTGATAGCGGCGCAGCAACATCGTCCGTACCATGAGTTAATGACGTTTTAGCTGCCAGGAGGCGTCGTATTGCTGCGTTGCACAAAACTACTTTGTCCGATATCATCAAACGAGACTCTTGGCCGATAATCAAGCGCCTACAACCAAAACGGCCCGCCGCAACGCGAAACGCGTGTTTGCGAAGCCCCATGCGAATCGCCCCAACGCCGGAGCACCCATGCTCTATCAGCTACATGAATTCCAGCGGGCTCTGCTCAGCCCGCTGACCGCCTGGGCCCAGGCCGCGTCGAAATCCTTCGCGAATCCGGCCAGCCCTCTCGCCTATGTGCCAGGCGCCACCCGTCTTTCCGCTGGTTACGAATTGCTCTACCGGCTAGGCAAAGACTACGAAAAACCCGAATTCAACCTGCACCAGATTGTTAAGGATGGTCATAACATCCCAATCATCGAGCAGACCATCGTCGAGAAACCGTTTTGCCGTCTGTTGCGCTTCAAGCGCTTCGCTGACGACAGCGCCGCTGTCAGTCAACTGAAAGACGAGCCGGTCGTGCTGGTGTGCGCGCCGCTGTCCGGCCACCACGCCACACTGCTGCGCGATACGGTGCGCACCCTGTTGCAAGACCACAAGGTGTACATCACCGACTGGCTCGACGCGCGCATGGTGCCGCTCGAAGATGGCAGGTTCCAGCTCGACGATTACGTTGCTTACATTCAGGAATTTATCCGTCACATCGGCGCGAAAGACCTGCACGTGATCTCGGTGTGTCAGCCGACCGTACCGGTCCTGGCTGCAATCTCGCTGATGGCTAGCCGCGGCGAAGACACGCCGCGCACGATGACGATGATGGGCGGCCCGATCGACGCGCGTAAGAGCCCGACCTCGGTGAACTCGCTTGCCACGCAACACTCGTTCGAATGGTTCGACAACAACGTGATCTACACGGTGCCGCCGAATTATCCGGGCGTAGGACGCAAGGTTTACCCGGGCTTCCTGCAGCACACAGGTTTTGTGGCCATGAATCCGGAGCGCCATGCAGCCTCGCACTGGGATTACTACCCGAGCCTGATGCGCGGCGACGAAGAAGACGCCGAAGCACATCGCCGCTTCTACGACGAGTACAACGCCGTGCTCGACATGGACGCCGAGTACTACCTCGACACGATCCGCGTAGTCTTCCAGGAATTCCGCCTCGCCGAAGGCACCTGGGATGTAGCCGGCGAGCGTGTGCGGCCGCAGGACATCAAGAAGACTGCCCTGTTCACGATTGAAGGCGAGCTCGACGACATCTCCGGCGACGGCCAGACGCGTGCCGCGCAGGATCTGTGCAGCGGCATCCCGGCGGCACACAAGCAGCATTTCACGGCAGAAAAGTGCGGCCATTACGGCATTTTCTCCGGCCGCCGCTGGCGCACCATCATTTATCCGCAACTGCGCGACTTCATCCTCGCGCACAATAAGGCGCCCAAGGCCGCGAAAGAAAAAGTCGAAGCCTGAACGCAATGCAGCATGGCGGCCTTGATAAAACCGGGCCGCCACGTCGAAGGTTGTGTGCGCATCAAATGTGAAGCAACGGCCCCCGCGGGGGCCGTTGTTGTTTGAAGCGCCGATTTGCCGAATCGTGGAGACTTGCTGCTGCGCGCTGTCGCACCCTGAACGTGCGCCTCTTACCGCCAGAGCAGCGCCTCCTGGCGTTTAACGCCTAAGCAGATACGCGAGTAGCAACTCAGTGTTCATCTGCACGACTTCGTTGCGCTCGGCGGGTGCGCTGAAATCACGGGCGAGCGTCGCTTCCAGCGTGAAGCGGTTCGACACGATGTAGTAGCCCATGCCCGAAAGCGTGACGTAGAAGCGCAGCGGGTCGACATTGGTTCGAAACAGGCCCGCACGCTGACCACGCTCGAGGATGCCGCCGAGTGTTGCAACAATCGGCGAGATCATTTCCCGAATGCGTGTGGACTTCTGCATATAGCGCGCCTCATGCAGATTCTCATTGTTCACGAGACGCAGCAACTCCGGATGATCCCGGTAGTAGTCCCACACGAAATGCGCAAGCCGCGTAATGGCCTCGACCGGCGCGATGCCGTTCAATTCCAGCGTGCGCTCTGCCTCGTTCAGCGCGCCAAAGGCGTGTTCGAGCACAGCCGTGAATAGCTGCTCCTTGCTACCGAAGTAGTAATAGAGCATGCGTTCATTCGTTTCAGCTCGGCGGGCAATCTGGTCGACGCGTGCGCCGAACAACCCACCATTCGCAAATTCCTCGGCGGCCGCGAGCAGGATACGGCGCCGGGTGCCTTCAGGATCTCTTTTGATTTTGGGCTGATTCATGGTGGCATTATCTTGAGCCGCGTTATCCGGATCGTGCCGCCGGCCTCTCCTCGGGCCTTGCACCGACAGCACTAAACGGTATGGTTGGGGGACACCCTTCTGCGGTCTTTCGGAAAAGCGCTTTGATTATGGCACATGGTTTGGTAATGGCAATCGGGGAAATCGGCGATAATGAAGCAATTTCCCTAAGCTTGATTGAGTCAGCCAATTCGCGCTGCTCCCGACTGTCGGCAAGCGCCTGTGGCGGCCCGCCGGCCAGTCTTACCGTCTTCACTGTGACCGATTCCATAACACTCGCAGACCGCATCGAAGATCTGCTTCCCCAGACCCAATGTACGAAGTGCGGCTACGCAGCATGCCGGCCGTACGCCGAAGCTGTAGCCGTTGGCACAGCGAACTACAACCAGTGTCCGCCAGGCGGCCACGAAGGTGTAGCGCGGCTGGCCGCCCTGCTCGGCAAGCCGGCCATCCCGCTCAACCCCGCTAACGGCATCGAACGGCCGCGGCCGGTTGCCGTTATCGACGAGAGTCTGTGCATCGGTTGCACGCTGTGCATGCAGGCGTGTCCGGTCGACGCGATTCTTGGTGCACCGAAGCAAATGCATACGGTCATCGAAGCACTGTGCACGGGCTGCGATCTGTGCGTCGCGCCCTGCCCGGTCGACTGCATCGCCATGCTGCCCGTCACCGGCGAGGCGACCGGATGGGATGCCTGGACTGCGGGCGAGGCCAATGCCGCTCGCGAACGCCACGACCGGCGGGAAGCGCGCCTTGCGCGCGAACGCGATGCCGCTGAAGCGCGCGCAGCAGCCCGCCGTGCTGCGGGTGGTGCTGGGGGGAGTGCCTCGGTTAGCGCCGCCGCTCAGGCGTCCGCTGGCGGGACTGCTGCGTTGACCGGAACGTCCGCGCCGGTTGCCACCGACGACCCCGAAGCCAAAAAACGCGCGATCATCCAGGCCGCACTCGAGCGCGCTCGCAAGAAGAAAGAAGAACTGGCCGCAAAAGGCGCCGGTCCACAGAACGTGGAGCGCGTGAGTGGCGACGTGCAAGCTCAGATCGACGCTGCCGAAGCGCGCCGCCGGCGCCTCGGTATCGAAGGTATCGTTGCACCCGGCAACCAGGCCAATGAACCGACGCAAGCGGCCGAAGCCGACCCGATCCCCCGTACGCCTAAACCCTGACCTATCCGCCCCGGTATGAACGCGAACAAACGCCGCGCCATCTACGAGACGCTTCAGAGCCTCAACCCGCACCCGACTACCGAACTTGAATACACCACACCGTTCGAACTGCTGATTGCGGTGATGTTGTCGGCGCAAGCCACCGATGTGTCGGTCAACAAGGCGATGCGCAAGATGTTCCCGGTCGCGAACACGCCGCAGAAGATCTTCGAGCTAGGCGAGGACGGTGTGACCGACTACATCAAGACCATCGGGCTCTACCGGACCAAAGCGAAGAACGTCGTCGCGACCTGCCGGATTCTGCTCGATCAGTTCGGCGGCGACGTGCCGGACGACCGCGAAGCGCTCGAAAGCCTGCCTGGGGTCGGTCGCAAGACGGCCAATGTGGTGCTGAACACAGCCTTCGGCCATGCAACGATCGCCGTCGATACGCACATCTTTCGGGTTGCGAATCGAACCGGGCTTGCACCAGGCAAGGATGTGCGCGCCGTGGAAACGGCGTTGGAGAAGTTCACGCCAGCCGAGTTCATGCAGGACGCGCATCACTGGCTGATCCTGCACGGACGCTATGTCTGCAAGGCGCGCCGGCCCGAATGCTGGCACTGCGTGATCGAGCCGCTGTGCGAGTTCAGGCCGAAGACTCCGCCGCCGGATCTGTGAGATAGTCATATCTCGCACCCCTCACCACCGTTTTCAGTCCACGATGTTCAATCCCAGCCGCGACGAAGTCCGAAGCTTTTTCACCGAGACCTGGCGCAAGCAGCGCGAAGGCGCAATCCTGACACCGCTTGAGGCGATCGCCGCCGACTGGATAGTCGAGCACCCCGAATACCACACCGAATTGACGGATGGCGAAGCCGCATCCGCCCAGGACTACTCGCCTGAACGCGGCCAGAGCAACCCGTTTCTGCATCTGTCAATGCATCTGGCAATCAGCGAGCAACTGTCGATCGATCAGCCGCCTGGCATCCGCGCCGCTCACGAGCGGCTCGCCGGCCGCCTCGGCTCCGCCCACGACGCGCAGCACGCCATCATGGAGTGCCTCGGCGAGACCCTGTGGGAAGCACAACGCACCGGCACACCGCCCGACACCGACGCTTACCTGCAGCGCATCGAACGCCGCGCGTCGCGTGACTAACGCGCGTCCCAAGCTGGCGCGTCGACCGGTTTCAGACGCATCATTGAAACGCCCCAAAGCGAAACACCCCGCCAAGGCGGGGTGTTTCCGTGTTCACATCGGCAAAGCCAGCCGCGAGGCGCGACGAGCTTACTTCTTCTCGACCAGATCGCCGCTCAACGACTCGACATAGGCCGCGATGTCCTTCATGTCGCTTTGCGACAGACTCTGCACCTGCGCCTGCATGATCGGATTGTTGCGGCCGAAATGCGGGTTGCCATTGCCCATCTGATACTGGCGCAGCGCCCAGTAGACATAGTCGGCATGCTGACCGGCGAGCTTCGGATATTCCGGGCTGACCGGCTTGTTCAGGTTCACGCCATGGCAAGCCGCGCAGTTGTGCGCATCGGCCAGCACCTTGCCGTTGCCGGCGTCGGCGGCATATGCCACGTTGGCTGCGGCCAGACCGAGCAATGCCGTTGCTGCGCAGGCAGCCTTGAACATCGTGTGGAGTGCCAGTTGAGGCTTCTTCATGAATTCTCCTATCCCGCGAAAGTAAATAGCCGAGTGACTGGATGAATGACCGCAGCCGATCACTTGTCGGGATTGTTTTTCGAAGCGGAGGTCTGCGCCGCGTAGTACGCAGCAATGTCGGCAATGTCCTGGTCCGACAGCGACGTGGCGATGGCGTGCATCGTTTCGAAGCGGCGATCGCCTTTCTTGTACTCGTGCAGTGCGTTCTCGATATACGTCTGGTTCTGGCCGCCGAGGATAGGCACCCGGTAGACCTCTGGGTACGCCGTACGGTAGTCAGGAATGCCGTGGCAGCCAATACACATCGAGACCTTACCCTGGCCCGCCTTGGCGTTGCCGACGATATCCGCTGCCTGCACGGTGGCCGCGTAGCCCGCTAGCACCGACAGCGCTGTGATCACGACGTGTTTGACGACGAATTTATTCATAGCTTGTAACCTGGCTTGAGGGGAAACGGGCGCCCGCAAAGGCAACGGCCTGCACCATTATTCTTCTGGGGTTACCACGCAGGCCAAAAAAATCGGGCTAATTGTACCGCGACGCTGCGCGGGGCGTCCACAGAGCAGGGAAGCGCCAGCCGGCGGGGCAACGCGCCTCGCCGGCCAGACGCACTAAGGGCAAACCCGCACGAGACAAGCCGCCGCATGCGGCCCGCCCACCGGGCCGCGCACCGGCAGCCGTTGCGGGTGACACCATACGACAGCCCGAATCAGGCCAACAGGGCTTCTGACTTATACTGGAATTTTTCCCCGAAAGAGCGTCTCGTCATGCGTTTCGAAGGCTCATCGCAATACGTCGCCACCGACGATCTCAAGCTCGCGGTCAACGCCGCGATGACGCTGCAGCGTCCGTTGCTCATCAAAGGCGAACCCGGCACGGGCAAAACCATGCTCGCCGAGGAAGTGGCGGCGGCACTCGGCATGCCGCTGATGCAGTGGCACATCAAGTCCACCACGAAGGCACAGCAAGGCCTCTACGAATACGATGCGGTGTCGCGCCTGCGCGATTCGCAGCTGGGCGACGAGCGCGTCAAGGACATCCGCAACTACATCGTCAAAGGTGTGTTGTGGCAGGCGTTCGACGCGGACCAGCAGACCGTGCTGCTGATCGACGAGATCGACAAGGCCGACATCGAATTCCCCAACGACCTGCTGCGCGAGCTCGACCGCATGGAGTTCTACGTCTACGAGACGCACGAGCTGGTGCGCGCGAAACACCGCCCACTCGTCATCATCACGTCGAACAACGAGAAGGAACTGCCGGACGCGTTCCTGCGCCGCTGCTTCTTCCACTACATCAAGTTCCCGGACCCGGTGACGATGCAGCAGATCGTCGAAGTGCACTTCCCCAACATCAAGAAGGACCTGCTGAGCGCGGCGATGGCGAGCTTTTTCGAACTGCGCAACGTGTCGGGCCTGAAGAAGAAGCCGTCCACCTCGGAACTGCTCGACTGGCTGAAGCTGCTGCTCGCCGAAGACATTCCGCCGGAGGCGCTACGCTCGTCCGACCATAAGCAGATCATTCCGCCGCTGCATGGCGCGCTGCTGAAGAACGAGCAGGATGTGAGCCTGTTCGAACGGCTCATTTTCATGAACCGCAACAACCGTTGAACGGAGTGCGTGCGCCTGAACCCGAAGCGCACGCCTTACGTCGGCGCACCGGCGTCCGGGCGCGCTGAAGCGGAGGAAACCGCATGCTGATCGACTTCTTTTACTCATTGCGCGCGGCCAAGCTGCCGGTCTCCGTCAAGGAATACCTGACGCTGCTCGAAGCGCTCAAGGGCAACGTGATCGCGCCGTCGCTCGACGAGTTCTATTACCTCGCCCGTCTGACGCTCGTGAAAGACGAGCAGTATTTCGACAAGTTCGACCAGGCCTTCGGGGCGTATTTCAACGGCGTGGCGGCCAAATCCGAACTCGCGCTCGACGTGCCGCTCGACTGGCTGAAAAAGAAGCTGCAGCGCGACCTGTCGCCGGAAGAAAAGGCGCAGATCGAAGCGATGGGCGGCCTCGACAAGCTGATGGAGCGCCTCAAGGAACTGTTCGAGGAGCAGAAGGAGCGCCACGAAGGCGGCAACAAGTGGATCGGCACGGGTGGCACGTCGCCCTTCGGCAACGGCGGTTATAACCCCGAGGGCATCCGTATCGGCGGCGATGCGGCGGGCAACCGCACCGGCGCCAAGGTGTGGGAAGCACGCGCCTATCGCGACTATGACGACCAGGTGGAAATCGGCACGCGCAACATCAAGGTCGCGCTGCGGCGGCTGCGGCGCTTTGCGCGCGAAGGCGCGGCCGAAGAACTCGACCTGCCCGACACGATCCGCAGCACCGCGGCGAACGCCGGCTGGCTCGATCTGAAGATGGTGCCGGAGCGGCACAACAAAGTGAAAGTGCTGATGCTGCTCGACGTGGGTGGATCGATGGATGACCACATCAAGCGCACCGAGGAGCTCTTCTCCGCCGCGAAAGCGGAGTTCAAGCACCTCGAGTTTTACTACTTCCACAACTGCGTGTACGACTTCCTGTGGAAAAACAACCGCCGCCGTCATGCAGAGCGCATGCCCACCTGGGACGTGCTGCACAAGTTCACGCCGGACTACAAGCTGATCTTCGTCGGCGATGCGACGATGAGCCCCTACGAAGTGCTGCAGCCAGGCGGCTCGGTGGAATACAACAATCCCGAGGCCGGTGCGGTTTGGCTGCGGCGTCTCGCCGACCATTTCCCGCATCACGCGTGGCTGAATCCCGAGCCGGAGGGGCTGTGGGAATATCGGCAATCGGTATCGGCGATCCGCGAAGTGCTGGCCCATCGGATGTATCCTCTCACCCTCGCCGGTCTGGAGACCGCGATGCGTACGCTAAGCAAGTGATTGGCGCAGACCAGCCACGCCAGTAAGGTGTACCAGCCAGACCTTCACCCATAAGAAAACCGAGACCTTCTGCATGAGTTCGCCCTCCTCCCCCGAGCTGTCCCCTTCGCCCCCACGGCCCACACGCCTGCGGCCGTTCGCGGACACATCGCTATCGACGCTCGTGGCCGGCTTCGTCGCGATGATGACGGGCTACACCAGCTCGCTCGTGCTGATGTTTCAGGCGGGCCAGGCGGCACATCTCTCCGACGCACAGATTTCCTCGTGGATCTGGGCGCTCTCGATCGGCATGGCGCTCTGCACGATCGGCCTGTCGCTGCGCTTTCGCGCGCCGATCGTGATTGCGTGGTCGACGCCGGGCGCCGCGCTACTGGTGGCGTCCCTGCCACACGTGGCGTATCCGGAGGCGATCGGGGCGTTTATCGTCTGCGCGCTGCTGCTCACGGTGGTCGGTCTGACCGGATGGTTCGATACGCTGATGAAAAAGATTCCGGCCGGAATCGCCTCAGCGCTGTTGGCAGGCATCCTGTTCGAGATCGGCATCGAAATTTTCCGCGCCGCGCAATTCCAGACCGCGCTAGTGCTGGTGATGTTCTTCACCTACCTCATGCTCAAGCGCCTCGCGCCCCGCTATGCGATCGTGACGACGCTGGTGGTGGGCACTGCCGTGGCCGGCGGCCTCGGGCTGCTCGACTTCAGCCACTTTCATGTGGCGCTCGCGCAGCCCGTGCTGACGGTGCCGGCGTTTTCGGTCGCGGCGGTCATCAGCATCGGCATTCCGCTGTTCGTCGTGGCCATGGCCTCGCAGAACGTGCCGGGGATTGCCGTGCTGCGCGCCGACGGCTATACGACGCCGTCCGCGCCGTTGATCGCCACCACCGGCATCGCTTCGCTGCTGCTCGCGCCGTTCGGCTCGCACGGCATCAATCTTGCGGCGATTACAGCAGCCATCTGTACCGGCCCCGAGGCCCACGAGGATCGTAACAAGCGCTACACCGCCGCCGTCTGGGCTGGCGTCTTTTATCTGATCGCCGGCATCTTTGGCGCGACAATTGCTGCACTGTTCGCTTCGTTGCCCAAGGCGCTGGTGGTGTCGGTAGCGGCGCTGGCGCTGTTCGGCTCGATCATGAGCGGCCTCGCCAACGCCATGCAGGATCTCAAACAGCGCGAGGCGGCGCTGGTCACCTTCATGGTGACCGCTTCCGGCCTGACCCTGCTGTCGATCGGCTCGGCATTTTGGGGCCTGGTGGCGGGCGTGCTGACGCAACTCGTGCTGAATGCTCGGCGGGCGTGAGCAAACAAGAGCCGAGCGAAACTTCAGCCAGGCCGCAGTGAAGGCCGTACGGATCGGCAAATGCACATGTAAAAGCCGCAGCGCCCGATCCGCCATAGAATAGAAGTATCGGGCGGCATTCCCCGGCAATATCATGAGGAATGCCGCAGCGTGAAATGCTGCAGTCAGGGTCACCGGAGCACCCGCCCCGGTGACCTTTGCGGCGACCTCCACCTTTTGGACCATTGCGCCTGTGCGCCTAAAGGCTCGACATGACTACCGCACTCGATCAACTCAAGCAATTCACGACCGTCGTCGCCGATACCGGTGACTTCCAGCAACTCGCCCAGTACAAGCCGCGGGACGCGACAACCAACCCGTCGCTGATCCTCAAGGCCGTGCAGAAGGCCGACTACCGTCCGCTGCTCGAAAAAACCGTGCACGATCACGCGTCGAAGCCGGTCGGTGCGATCATCGACAATCTGCTGATCGCCTTCGGCACCGAAATTCTCAAGATCATCCCGGGCCGCGTTTCGACCGAAGTCGACGCGCGTCTGTCGTTCGACGTCAAGGCGTCGATCGAGAAGGGTCATGAACTGATCAAGCTATACGAAGCCGCCGGCATCGGCCGCGAGCGGATCCTGATCAAGCTCGCTTCCACGTGGGAAGGCGTGCGCGCCGCCGAGCATCTGCAAAAGGAAGGCATCCACTGCAACATGACGCTGCTGTTCTCGCTCGCCCAGGCCGCTGCCTGCGCCGAAGCGGGCGCGCAACTGATCTCGCCGTTCGTCGGCCGGATCTACGACTGGTACAAGAAGAACGCCGGCAGCGCGTGGGATGAAGCGAAAGACGGCGGCGCGAACGATCCGGGCGTGCAGTCGGTGCGCCGCATCTATGCGTACTACAAGAAGTTCGGCTACAAGACCGAGGTGATGGGCGCGAGCTTCCGTACGCCGGGTCAGGTCCTCGAACTGGCCGGCTGCGACCTGCTGACCATCAGCCCCGACCTGCTGCAGAAGCTGCAGGACAGCACGGACAAGGTGGAGCGCAAGCTGTCGCCGGAGTTGGGCGAGAGCGGGAATATCGAACGCGTGGCTGTCGACGAATCGACGTTCCGTTTCCTCGTCAACGACGAAGCCATGGCCACCGAAAAGCTCGCCGAAGGCATCCGCGCGTTCGCCGCCGATGCAGTCAAGCTCGAAAAACTGATCGAAGCGCTGAAATAATTTCGCGGTTGCAA
>NZ_JAMFSB010000238.1 GCF_026225065.1 Paraburkholderia sp.
CGCTCCACTTCCTGCTCGATGATCGGACCTTCGTCGAGATCGGTCGTGACGTAATGCGCGGTCGCGCCGATCAGCTTCACACCGCGGTCGAATGCCTGGTAATACGGCTTCGCACCCTTGAAGCTCGGCAGAAACGAATGGTGGATATTGATCGCGCGCCCCGCGAGCCGCTCGCACAGGCTCGGCGACAGAATCTGCATATAGCGGGCGAGCACGACCAGATCCACCTGATGTTCGTCAATCACTTCGAGCACCCGCGCTTCCTGCGCCGCCTTACCTGCGGGCGTCGAAGCCGTCAGCGGAAAATGATGGAACGGAACGTCGTAGCTCGCGGCGAGTTGATAGAAGTCCTTGTGATTCGAGATGATCGCCGGAATCTCGATACCGAGCTGGCCGGTGCGGTACCGGAACAGCAAGTCGTTCAGGCAATGGCCGATCTTCGACACCATGATCACGACGCGCGGCTTCACGGTCGCATCGTGCAACTCCCAGTGCATGCCGAACTCGTCGGCGAGCGTGCTGAACGCGGTACGCAGCGCGTCCAGACCCGGATCGCCGCCCACCTGCTGGAAATGCACCCGCATGAAGAACTCGCCGGTGTGGCTGTCGCCGAACTGCGCGGAGTCGAGAATGTTGCTGCCGCGCTCGAACAGGAAGCCGGACACCGCATGGACGATGCCGGGCCGGTCGGCGCACGACAGTTTGAGAATAAAGCTGTGATCGGTCGACATGACCTGGGTGACTCCCTTCTTCAATCCGTGATTCGTTTAGTGTGATGCAAAGTCGCTGTACGTCACGTTATGTTACGCAGCAGCCGGCGGCGCGAACAGTGCTTCAATTCCCGCGCAGTCCCCAGCGTCGATCCACCGGCGGCGCAGCAGGCAGTCGAGCGTGGCGAGGCTGGCGTCGACGGTCATCGCGTCTTCCTCGATCCAGCGCGCCACTTCATCGATGCGCGCCAGCCGGTGTTCGCCCACTTCGCCGTCCTGATTGCGCGGCGTGAAATCCGCCGGTAACGCCAGGTCGTAGATGAAGATCTGCTCGGCCTGAGTGCCTTCCGGCAGCGATTGCAGTACATGCACTGTACGCCCAGCCGTGGCGCGCGCAGCGATCTCCTCAGGAATGCCCGCCTCTTCCCAGCACTCCTTGACGATGGTCGCCTCGATGCCGAAGCCCCAGCCTATTCCACCGGCGACTACGTTATCCAGCATGCCCGGATCGGTCGCCTTGGTGTCGCTACGGCGCGCGATCCACAGTTGCGGCGCGCCATCCGCGTATTCTACGACGCCGTTCAGATGCACCGCGTAGGTCATCGTGCCGAAGAAGCGCGACGCCGCGCGCTCGATGTAGGCAAGCGGCTGCGCGTCGAAGTGGTTGCGGATAGCGTAGGTTTCATCGCGCCAGCCGGGAATCCGGCCATCCGCAGCGAGCGCGCCGATCACGGCGCCCAGTGCGGCGCTACGCATATCCAGGCTGGAGTAGCGCGACGATAACGTCACGCCCGCAGCGTCGACATCGAAAACGTCTGGCCAGCGCGCCAGCAACGGCACATCCGTCACGCGGATCCAGCCGACCTGCAGACCTTCCATCCAGAACGGCCGATGCGCCTGCGCATCGAACCGGCGCGCTTTGGTGATACAGGGCAAAGTCATGAGTGCTCCAACGGCACGGCAACCGGCGCAGCGCGGGTCAGTTCAGAAGCTCGTCGCAGCGGGTCAGTCGCGCAGTGCCACGCGGGTTAGTGGCCGCCAAACTCGGTGACCGTAAACAGCGGCAGCCCAGCCGAGCGCAGCAGCGCGGCTCCGCCCAGATCCGGCAGATCGATGATCGCCGCGCCTTCGACCACTACGGCGCCCAACCGCTCCAGCAGCTTCTTGCCGGCCATCATGGTGCCGCCGGTCGCAATCAGATCGTCGATGAGCAGGACGCGGTCACCCGGCCCGCAGGCATCCGCGTGAATCTCGACGGTCGCCGTACCGTATTCGAGCTCGTAGGACTCGGACTCCGTTTTGTACGGCAGCTTGCCGGCCTTGCGGATCGGAATGAAGCCCACGTTCAGCTCGTACGCCAGCACCGGCCCGATGATAAAACCACGCGCGTCGAGGCCAGCAATGTAGTCGAGCTTGGCATCGATATAGCGCTGCACGAACAGGTCGATCAGCACCCGAAACGTCTTCGGATGCTGCAGTAGCGGCGTGATATCGCGAAACTGCACGCCGGCCTGCGGCCAGTCGGGCACGGTGCGAATCTGGCTTTTGACGAACGCAGCCGCGTCTAGCGGGGCGCTCGCAAGCGCGTTGGACATGATGACTCCAGATGGATCCCCATGGATCCGGATAAAGGACTTAAGAATCTCGCGCGCCGACCCAGCTCATGCGGTCAAGCGGCGGTGGAGCCCGACCGGCGATGCCGCGACAGCCGCTCTTCGGCTTGGGCCAGCGCTTCGGGCAAGCCGCGCAGCACGACGATGTCGCTCGCGCGCAGCTTGGTGGACGGGTCCGGCTCCACGCCGCGAATGCCGTGGCGGCGGATCGCCGTCACTTCGACGC
>NZ_JAMFSB010000239.1 GCF_026225065.1 Paraburkholderia sp.
AGCTCGGGGCTCGTGACGGTTACCGGCGGCAAGTGGACGACTTACCGGAAGATGGCCGAGGATGTCCTCGACGCCGCCTTCACCTCGCATTTGCTGGAAATGCGGCCGTGCCAGACGGAAGCCTTGCCTTTGCACGGCGCACCCACCCGGCGGACAACGGCGCGCGCACCGAACGTGGCGCCCGCCGCGCCCGTCATGGCTGCACCGTCGATGCCCGCTGTGGCATCCGCAACGGCTTCGGCTTCGGCTGCGCCCGAGTCTGTGATTGCCAAACAGGACGCCGCCGCCCTGTCGACGGAAGCACCCGCTATCGCTGCAGAAGCGCCCGAGCCGGTAGCTGCGCCGATCACTGCACCGACCATCGCTACCGCTCCCGCCGTGGCCCCCGATCCCTACCATTCCGTCTACGGCACGGACGCCGGCCTCGTCTTCGCGCTCGAAGGCGCGGACGAGCAGATCGTGCCGCAACTCGATCTCACGATCGGCCAGGTTCGCTACGCGGCCCGCTGCGAGTTCGCGCGCACGGTGGAAGACGTCCTCGCACGGCGCCACCGCGGCTTGCTCCTCAATGCGCGCGCCGCGCTGGCCGCCGCGCCGCGCGTCGCCCTGACCCTCGCCACCGAACTCGGTCATCCGCCCGTCTGGATCGAACAGCAATTGAAGGAGTTCGCAAAGATCGCCGAGCCGTACCGGGTCACCCGTCGCGACGGCGAAGCCGCCCCGGCGCGGGCCGAGGGGGTCAGCTCACCCGACGCACTTCTGATCAATTGACACCAGCGGGGGGGCTGACTTAAAGTCGCGTGGCGCGTCGGGAGAGCGCGGTCAATCAGCAACGGTCGACCGCCGCCGAAGGGGAACACCCGCAAACTCTCAGGCAAAAGGACCGTCGCGCCGAAGCCGGAACCGCCTGTTTTGCGCGGCCGGATCGATCGAATCGATCCCGCTCGCCGATAAAACGCCGGTTGTACCCCGGCCTTCGTATCTCTGGAGAGCGGCAGCAGCCCCCCGCGCCGGTTTGACCGGCACGCAGGCCGACTGCCCACCGAAGGGGCAAGCGCATGGCAAACCGGATCAAGGTGTCCGGCCCGCCGGGTCGAGTGGAGCCGCAAGGCCCGCGAGACCGCGCCATCTCTCAGGTAAAAGGACAGAGGGGATCTTGCTCCGGCCGAGACGTGGCCGGGCACCCCTTATGGACCCGACCTGCCCGAGCCGCGCTGCCCCGATGACCGATCTGAAACATACCCCGCTGCACCCCCAACATCGCGCCGCGAATGCGCGCATGGTCGATTTCGGCGGCTGGGACATGCCCGTCAATTACGGCTCCCAGATCGACGAGCATCGCGCCGTGCGCACCGATGCGGGCATGTTCGACGTCTCGCACATGTGCGTCGTCGACCTGACCGGGCCAACCGGCTCGGATGCGGTGCGCCGCTTCCTGCACAAGGCCGTCGCCAATAACGTCGACAAGCTCACGACGCCGGGCAAGGCGCTCTACTCGTGCATGCTGAACCCGCAGGGCGGTGTGATCGACGACCTGATCATTTATTTCTTCCGCGACGATTTTTTCCGGCTCGCTGTCAATGCGGCGACTGCCGACAAGGACATCGCCTGGCTTGAAGGCCTCAACGCCGACGGCGGCTTCGGCCTCACCCTGACGCCGCGTCGCGACTTCGCGCTGATTGCGGTCCAGGGTCCGAACGCCCGCGCGAAGGTCTGGGAGGCACTGCCTTCGGTGCGCGCCGTCACGGAAAACCTCAAGCCCTTCAACGCCGCCGTGATCGCGGACACACCCTTCGGCGAAACGATGGTCGCGCGCACCGGCTACACGGGCGAAGACGGCTTCGAAATCGCGCTGCCGGTCGACCACGCCGCCGCACTCTGGCAAGCGCTCGAAGCAGTGGGTGTGCGTCCCGCCGGGCTCGGCGCGCGCGACACGCTGCGCCTCGAAGCGGGCATGAACCTCTACGGCCAGGATATGGACGACACCGTCTCGCCGCTCGACGCCGGCCTCGCCTGGACCGTCGAGCTCGCCTCGGAGCGCGACTTCGTCGGCAAGGCCGCGCTGCGCCCCGACGCGACGCAGAGCTTCGTCGGCCTGATCCTGCGCGAAGCGGGCGGCGTGCTGCGCGCCCACCAGAAAGTCATCACCGCCCACGGCGACGGCGAAATCACGAGCGGCACCTTTTCGCCCTCGCTCCAACAGTCTATCGCCTTCGCGCGCGTGCCGGCCGGCGTCGTCGCGGGCGACGTCGTCAAAGTCCAGATTCGCGACAAGGCATTGTCGGCCAGCGTCGTTAAACTGCCATTTGTGCGCAATGGCAAGGCGCTCGTTTCCTGACAGCTCGTCTAACCCGAACCATCGATCAAGGAACTCCCATGAGCATTCCAGCAGACCTGAAATACACCGAATCCCATGAATGGGTGCGCCTCGAGAGCGACGGCAGCGTGACCATCGGCATTACCGATCACGCGCAGGAAGCCCTTGGCGACATCGTGTTCCTCGAACTGCCGGAAGCCGGCAAGACCGTCAGCGCGGGCGACGCCATCGCCGTGATCGAGTCGGTCAAGGCCGCCTCGGACATCTACGCGCCGCTGTCGGGCGAGATCGTCGAAGCCAATACGGCTCTCGCCGCCGCGCCCGACCAGGTCAACAGCGAGCCCTATGGCTCGTGGCTGTTCAAGCTCAAGCCGACAGACGCCGCCGCGCTCGACAAGTTGTTGTCGGCACAGGCTTACGGCGAAACGATCGGCGAGTAAGTCGCTAGGCGATCCGGAGGCGCGCGGTGAACAGCCGCGCACCGGCCGGCCCGCTGGCACCGCCGACCCGGCGGCCGCCTCCTTTTGAACCGCGGGCGCAACGACATCGGCAACGCACCTCGACCGATAACCTTGCCCCCGCACGCAGCACCGCAGCAGGACCTTGCCATGAAGCTCGAACACCCGAACCCGACCGACCGCCTCTCGCTCAATGCGCTTGAACGCCACGATGCGTTTGCCGAGCGCCATATTGGCCCCGACCTCGCCGAACAGCGCGAGATGCTCGCCGCACTCGGCTTCAAGACGCGCGATGCGCTGATCGACGCCGTCATCCCGGCCGACATCCGCCGCACCGATATCCTGCCGCTCGGCCCGTTCACGCAGGCGAAGAGCGAAGCCGAGGCACTCGCGGCGCTGCGCAAGCTCGCCGACAAGAACCAGGTGTTCAAGACTTACATCGGCCAGGGCTACTACGGCACGCACACGCCAGGCGTCATCCTGCGCAATGTGCTCGAGAACCCCGCCTGGTACACGGCCTACACGCCTTACCAGCCCGAGATTTCGCAAGGCCGCCTTGAAGCGCTGCTCAACTATCAGCAGATGGTCAATGATCTGACCGGGCTGGCGATCTCGAATGCATCGATGCTCGATGAAGCGACCGCGGCGGCCGAAGCGATGACTCTCGTGCACCGGGTCGGCAAGCCGAAGTCGAATGTGTTCTTCGTCGCCGACGATGTCCTGCCGCAGACCATTGAAGTGGTACGCACGCGCGCCGAGCCGCTCGAGATCGAAGTCAAGGTCGGCCCGGCTGCCGACGCGGCCACAGCCAATGCGTTCGGCGTGCTGCTCCAGTATCCGGGCGTCAATGGCGACGTGCGCGACTACCGCGCACTCGCTGAATCGGTCCATGCGGCCGGCGGCCACGTGATCGTCGCAGCCGACCTGCTGGCGCTGACCTTGCTGACGCCTCCCGGCGAATGGGGCGCGGATGTGGCCATCGGCAACTCGCAGCGCTTTGGGGTGCCGCTCGCCTTCGGTGGCCCGCACGCGGCCTACCTCTCCGTGCGCGACGAATTCAAGCGTCAGATGCCGGGCCGCCTGGTCGGCGTGACGGTCGACGCTCAAGGCAAGCCCGCACTGCGCCTCGCGCTGCAAACGCGCGAGCAACATATCCGCCGCGAGAAAGCGACCTCGAATATCTGCACCGCACAGGCTTTGCTCGCGATCATGGCCAGCATGTACGCGGTCTATCACGGCCCCGCGGGGCTGCGCGGCATCGCGCAACGCGTTGCCCGGATGACCTCGATTCTCGCGGGCGGCCTGCGCAAGCTCGGCTTCACTCTGGTCAACGACAGCTTCTTCGACACGCTGACCGTCACCGTGGGCGCCCATACCGACGCGCTCCACGCAGCGGCCAGCGCACGCCGTCTGAATCTGCGTGCGATCGACAGCCAGACCGTCGGCATCTCGCTCGACGAAACGACGACGCGCGCCGACCTGCTCGACCTGTGGGGCGCCTTCGCCGAAGCAGCCAATCTGGATGCGCTCGTCGCCGCCGATATCGATGCGCTCGACCGCGATGCGCAAGACGGCTTCGACGCGTCGCTGTGCCGTGCCACGCCCTTCCTCGAGCACCCCGTCTTCAACCGTCACCACAGCGAACACGAAATGCTGCGCTATCTGCGCAGCCTCTCCGACAAGGACCTCGCGCTCGACCGCACGATGATCCCGCTGGGTTCGTGCACGATGAAGCTCAATGCCACCTCCGAAATGCTGCCGGTGACCTGGCCCGAGTTCGCGAACATCCACCCGTTCGCACCGGCCTCGCAAACCGTCGGCTACCGCGAGATGGTCTCGCAACTCGAAGCGATGCTGGTCGCCGCCACCGGCTACGCGGCCGTCTCGCTGCAGCCCAATGCGGGCTCGCAAGGCGAATACGCGGGCCTGCTGGTGATCCGCAAATATCACGCGTCGCGCGGCGAAGGCCATCGCGACGTCTGCCTGATCCCGGCGTCGGCGCACGGCACCAATCCGGCCTCGGCTCAGATGGCGGCCATGCGGGTGGTGGTCGTCGCCTGCGACAACAACGGCAACGTCGATATCGCCGACCTGCGCGCCAAAGCCGAGCAGCACGCCGACAAGCTTGCCGCGATCATGATCACCTACCCGTCGACCCACGGCGTGTTTGAACAGAACGTGCGCGAGATCTGCGAGATCGTCCACACTCACGGTGGCCAGGTCTATGTCGACGGCGCGAACATGAATGCGATGGTCGGCCTGTCGGCGCCGGGTCAGTTCGGCGGCGACGTCTCGCACCTGAACCTGCACAAGACCTTCTGCATTCCGCACGGCGGCGGCGGACCGGGCGTGGGCCCGATCGGCGTGGGCGCGCATCTCGCGCCGTTCCTGCCGAACCAGCGCTCGACGGACTATGTGCGCGGCGAACAGGGCATCGGTGCTGTCTCGGCCGCGCCTTACGGTTCCGCGGCGATCCTGCCGATCTCGTGGATGTATATCGCGATGATGGGCGCGAGCGGCCTGAAGGCGGCGACCGAGAACGCGATTCTCAGCGCCAACTATCTCGCCAAGCAGCTCTCGCCGCATTTCCCGGTGCTCTATACCGGCCCGGGGGGCCTAGTCGCGCACGAGTGCATCATCGACCTGCGCCCGATCAAGGAAACGAGCGGCATCACGGTCGACGACGTCGCCAAACGCCTGATGGACTATGGCTTTCATGCGCCAACCATGAGCTTTCCGGTGCCGGGCACCCTGATGATCGAGCCGACCGAATCGGAGCCGAAGATCGAACTCGACCGCTTTATCGCCGCGATGACCGCGATCCGCGAGGAAATCCGCGCCGTCGAGGAAGGTCGCGCCGATCGCGAGGACAATCCGCTGCGCCACGCCCCGCACACCGCGGCCGTCGTCACCGCGAACGAGTGGCCGCATGCGTATCCGCGTGAGCAGGCCGGTTTCCCGGTCGCGTCCCTCCATGCGAACAAGTACTGGCCGCCGGTCGGTCGCGCCGACAACGTCTACGGCGACCGGAACCTGTTCTGTTCCTGCATTCCGGTGTCCGAATACGCCGACGCGTGATGTCGACGCTGACCGAGGACGACAAGCCCGCGGTCAGCGGTTAACATCACAGTCGCCGGACAGACCGGCGACGGGAGAAAGGCGCATGGCGGTATACAACACACGCGTGGCGCGGCCAAGGTCCGCCGCGCCATCTATAAAACATCGCATCACCCATTCAGGTCCCGCTTCGGCTATCGCGTCGGCGATCGCATTCTCCGCCGCGTTGCTGCTCACACCCGCCGCGCATGCGGCGATGAATTTCTGCGCGGCGCCCGCGCTCCAGAATGGCGAACGCGAGGACGCCAATTCGAGCGTCCACGCAATGATCGTCGAGGCACAGGCGCACGTGGACGACACGCCGCACCCCCTGTCGCGTCTGCACACCGAGGGCACTCTGCCGCACGAGGGCATCTACGACGAATCGGTGACTGCCGAGCAAGAGCTCGATCTGATGCGCGACACCGCGCTCGCCTGGCGCGCGACCGCCGACCCGCGTTTTCTCAAGATGGTCGACCGCTTTCTGCTCGCCTGGGTCAAGACCTATACGCCAAGCTTCAATCCGATCGACGAAACCCGGTTCGACTCGCTCATCCTCGCCTACGACCTGACAGCGAGCGCACTGAGCGCATCGACGCGCAATGCGACCGTCGACTTCCTCCAGACCCTGGGCAACGGCTATATCGCCCAGATCGACGCCGCCAAGCGTCCCCTCGCGCAGACCTTTACCAATAACTGGCAAAGCCACCGGGTCAAACTCATCGCGATGAGCGCCTTCGCGCTCGACGACCGCAAGATGATCGACGCCGCGCGGCGCCTGTTCGCGCTGCAATTGCAGAACAATATCGGAGGCGACGGCCAGGTGCTCGACTACAGCGAGCGCGATGCTGTCCATTACGTCGTCTACGACCTCGAGCCACTGACCATGGCTGCCCTCGCCGCCCGGCGCCACCGGATCGACTGGCTGACCTTGCGCGCACAGAATGGGGCAACCCTGCAGGCGGCGCTCAATTGGCTCGTGCCCTACGCGCTGGGCCAGCAGACGCACGAGGAGTACGTCCACTCGCGCGTGCCCTTCGACGCAACGCGGCGCGAAGCCGGCCTGCCCGGCTTCAGCGGTAACTGGGATCCGAAGTCCGCGACGACCCTGTTCTATCTCGCCTCGCGCCTCGACAAACGGTATTTGCCGGTCGCCAAGCGGCTTTCCGCCCGGCCACCCGCCTGGCTCGGCGTCTGTCTGCCGACACCCACCTAGCCCCCTTTCGGAGTTTTCATGGCAGTCAGCGTGTTCGACCTGTTCAAGATCGGTATCGGCCCCTCGAGTTCGCATACCGTCGGGCCGATGCGGGCCGCGCTGCTGTTTGCCGAGGCCCTCGAACGCGACGGGCTGGCCGCCGACGTCGCCTCGGTGCGCGTCGAGCTCTATGGCTCGCTGGGCGCCACCGGCAAGGGCCACGGCACCGATCGCGGGGTGTTGCTCGGCCTGTCTGGCGAAGCGCCCGACACGGTCGAGCCGTCGACCATCAACGCCCGCATCGCGGCCATACGCGAGCGCAGCGAGCTCTCCCTGCTCGGCCGGTACCCCGTCAGGTTTGTCGAGCGCGAACATATCGTCTTCTACCGGCAAGCCTTGCCCGAGCATCCGAACGGCCTCAAGCTTTACGCCCGCAATGCGGCCGGCGACGTGCTGCGCGCCTCGACCTACCTCTCGGTTGGCGGTGGTTTTGTCGTCACTGCCAATGCACCAAATGCGAAAGTACTCGCCGCGTCCGATCAGTTGCCGAACCACTTCACGAGCGGTGACGAGTTGCTCGCGCTCTGCAAGCAGAAGCAGCAGAGCATCGCCGAACTCATGTGGGACAACGAGCGTACATGGCGCAGCGATGAAGAGATACGCGGCGGTCTGCTCAAGATCTGGGGTGTGATGCAGGCCTGTGTGTCACGCGGCTGCGGCGTCGATAACCCCGATGCGGACAAGGAACTGCCCGGGCCCTTCCACGTGCGCCGCCGCGCGCCGCAGCTCTATCGCGCGTTGCGCGCGAACCCGGAAGCCGCCTTGCGCGATCCGCTCTCGATGGTCGACTGGATCAATCTCTATGCAATCGCCGTCAACGAGGAGAACGCCGCTGGCGGGCGCGTCGTCACCGCGCCGACCAATGGCGCGGCCGGCATCATCCCGTCGGTTCTTCACTACTATTCGCGCTGCGTGCCTCAGGCAAACGACGATGGCTTGATCAACTTCCTGCTCACTGCAGGGGCGATCGGGATTCTCTACAAGCTCAATGCGTCGATCTCGGGCGCCGAGGTCGGCTGTCAGGGCGAGGTCGGCGTCGCGTGCTCGATGGCCGCCGCCGGACTTGCCGCGGTGTCGGGCGGCACGCCCGAACAGGTCGAGAACGCAGCGGAAATCGGCATGGAGCACAACCTCGGGCTGACCTGTGACCCGGTGGGCGGCCTTGTGCAGATTCCGTGCATCGAACGCAATGCGATGGGTGCGATGAAGGCGGTGAACGCTTCGCGCATGGCGATGCGCGGGGATGGCAGTCACTGCGTGTCGCTCGATTCGGTGATTAAGACCATGCGCGAGACGGGCGCCGATATGAAGACGAAGTACAAGGAAACGTCGCGTGGCGGGTTGGCGGTGAATATCGTTGAGTGTTGAGCCCGGTTACGTCATCGGTCTACGGGGAGCAGGACCGATGACGCGTATTTTCTCGTGTCGTCATGCCGTCGTACCTGGGTGTCCGGGTGCAGTCGTGCAGTCGTGCAGTGGTGCCGGAAAGCGTAAAGCTGGGGGGCGGGTCCTTTCTCCCTGTCGCCTCGAGACCGACCTACTCACCACTCCTTGCCGGATCCCGATGGAGATAAAGGACATCCCGGTCGACGCGACGCAGATGCTGGCCTCCATCCACGGTGAAATCGACCCCGTTGTATCCCTCACCCACGAGAAGTTCGATCGCCCGGGCCAGATCCTGCGGTCCGGCGATCCGTGCGAGCGGCGTCGAATGAAGACTCGCGTACTCGAAATCGGCGAGCGATTGATCATCGCTCGGCAGCGCAAGTCCAGGGTAGACGGCGTTCACGCGCAACACCGGATGCGCCGACAATGCGAGCATCTTCGTCAGGTTGCCTAGAGCGGCTTTGCCGACCGTGT
This sequence comes from Paraburkholderia sp., assembly GCF_026225065.1. Lineage (GTDB taxonomy): Bacteria > Pseudomonadota > Gammaproteobacteria > Burkholderiales > Burkholderiaceae > Paraburkholderia. The sequence goes on from NZ_JAMFSB010000239.1 coordinate 8,987, forward strand.
AGCTGAAATGGTCCGCGTGGAAGTTGTCGCGAACCTTCTGGTCGATCACATTGATCACTGCTCCCGTCGAGCCGGCCGCCCGAGCCCGAAGATAGAAGGCGCGAGCGAGCAACAGCGGGGCGCGACCGTTGGTTGCCCAGGCGCGATCGAATTCGTCGATCTCGAAATCGTCGAAACGGTCGTGCCCGAACACCGACGCGCAGTTGACCAGCACATCGAGCCGCCCGAATCGCTCATAGACCCGTGCGACCAGATCGGCTGCCTGAGCCGCAACCGCGAGGTCCGCGTGTAGCGCGCACGCCTGCTGGCCCCGAGCGACGATCCCGTCTGCCACTTGCTGCGCCTCGGCGGCCGAAGCGTTGTAGTGCACGGCGACATCGTAGCCCTGCGCACCAAACCACTCGGCGACGACACGTCCGATACGGCGCGCCGCGCCGGTGACCAGAATCACTTTACTGTCCATTTTCCGACGACATCCCCGTCCATTCGTATTGCCCGCGACACGCACGTACGCGCGCGGTGGGTTGCGGCTCCGCGTGACCAAGCCGCGATAACGCGTGCCCAACGTACTCCGGGCCGTCCTGCGTACCGGCAGCGGCAGCAAGAGCAGAAGCACAGGCGGCGCTTGAATTAGGCCGCATTTCGGCCCCTGTTCCACGAAATGTTCCGGGCCGCGCTCCGTAACATTCGTATCAAGGGCTTCTCCGGGCCGCGGCGCGCCATGGCGCATTGCGGGCACTTCACGCCCAGGTTGCATCCGGACACAGCGGATCACGGGTCCGCGTGACGCAGCAAGCATGCGCTAGCGATGGTATCGCAACCGGGCACATCGAACGATTTCCAACAACGTGAACATCCTTCTCATCAACGACGAGTTCTACATGACCGGGGCCAGCAGCGCCCTTTATGATCTGGCGCTGCATCTGCAGAGCGCAGGCCATGTCGTCTCGGTCATGCCGCGCGTGGATGGCGATGGCGAGATCCGTCGGCGATATCAGGAAGCCGGGATTCCGATCGTCACCAACGCGACCGGCACCGATCTCGTCATCGCGAATACGATGTCCCAAGGCGAAGTCGTCGCGCGCTTCGGCGCCGCGCTGCCGATTGTCTGGTGGCTGCACGAAGCCGAGATCGGACGTCAGATGATCATCAACAACCCCGCACTGGCGGCAGGGTTCCGGAGCGCCGCGCACATTGTGTTGCAGACTAACTTTCAGCGCGAGGTCTATCACTCGTTCCTATTTGACACGCGAACTGAGGTGAGTGTCATCCCCTTCTGGAACGAGGCGGTCTATCGGGAACGTCCGGTGCGCAAACCCTCGCGCAACGGCAAACGACACATCGTCGCCATCGGCACGATCGAACCCCGCAAACGCATCGCCGACATCATGGCGGCCGTCGAAAACTTGCACGACAAGAAACTCGTGGAGTGCACATTCATCGGCAAAGACTACAACATGCTCGACGCGGCATTCGTCGCACTCGCGCAAAAGCATCCCGAGCGCTATCGCTTCGTCGGCGAGAAGTCGGGCAAGGATGCGCTCGAGCAACTTGCGTCCGCGGATGTCTTCGTCCTCGCGAGCGATAGCGAATCTCAACCGTTGTCGCTGTTCGAGGCATTCGAGCTCGGTGTGCCCGTCTGTCTGTCGGCGCTGGAGACCTATAAGCATGTCGGCATCATGCATGGCATTCACGGGTTGATGCACCCGTCCGGCAATATTCCGATGCTGACGGCCAACCTTAGAACGGCACTCGGCGATTCAGTCGTGCGCAGTCAACTCGTCCAGGGTGGCAAGCAACTGATCGATCAGAAACGCAAAGTCGACTGGAAGACCTCGTTCGACCGCGTGATCGAAACGGTGTGGAATCAGCGCAGGCCAGCCTTGGGTAAGGCGGCGTAGGCCGGTATCACGCGGCGCAGCCGCTTCGAGAAATGAATTAGGCCCTGTTAGGGCGTCATTTTCGCGCTTGAGGATGCGCAAAGCTAGCCGATACTTCCTCGACGATGCAAATGTTTGCGCGCTGTCGTCGGACTTCGCGCCAGATTCGGACAACGCACCCAACTGAAGGCCGGTGTGCGCAGGGGACAACGATGGATTTACATGTAAATAAAGCTCGAAATCACGTCGGCATCAGAGAGGCGATCTATTCAGGCGCGATCTTTCTTGAAACGCAACTGAAGACCGGGCAGCAATTGCGCGACTTCGCGAAGCACACCATCGCGCAGGTGCTCGGCCCTGACGTCGACCCTCTAGTGCTGCACACGCAGCTGTCTGTAAAAGAATTCGTCACGACCGTGTCGCGCATCAAAAGCCAGTTCACCAACAGCGCGGAAGTGAAAGCGATCATTCGCGACTTCATCTTGGAACTCGGTGAAAATCCCGCCGACTATCTGTTTGACGTCCCGCGTCTGCGCGTCGTTCCGCACTACGACTATCTGCATGCCGGGGTGAGCTATGCGTACAAGCCGCATCGCGACACGTGGTACGGCTCGGTGCAATGTCAGCTGAACACCTGGATGCCCGTGTTTGGCGTGACGCCGGACCAGACGATGAGCATCAATCCCGAGTATTTCAGCCTGCCGGTGAAGAACTCGTCGGTCGACTGGCAGTTGACTGAGTGGATCAACAAGGAGCGCTGGAAAGCCTCGCAAGAGCTGACCGAGGAAACCCGCGTACATCCCGTGCCGCTCGAAAGCCTCAACACGTCGAACGAACTGCGCATCGGCCTGAACGGCGGCGAGATGATCGTGTTTTCCGGCACACACCTGCACGGCACCGTGCCGAATCGCAGTGGAAACACGCGTTTCAGCGTCGATTTCCGCCTGATGCATATCGAAGATTTGAAGGCCGGACGGGGAGCGGTCAATGTCGACAACGGCTGCCCAGATCCCGAAGCCGGCTTCAGCGACTATTTTCACGCCGACAGTTTTCACCGTTTTCAGGAGGTACTCACATGACCAAGCGCCGACTCACCGAAGCCGAGAGGGCGTTCGCGGCCAAGCGCGCTGAAGTGCTCGACCGCGTTGATGCAAACTACGTCGCCAGCGCTCCATTCGTGTTCGCGGACCGCATCACCGTGACCGCAGCACTGTCGCGCATCGAGCTGTTCAAAAAGGTGCAGGAGATTCCCGGCGCAATCATTGAATGCGGCGTGTACCGGGCTAACTCGCTGATGCTCTACATGCATCTGTCGACGATTCTCGAGCCCTACGCGATCAACCGCTCGATCATCGGCTTCGATACGTTCTCGGGTTTCACCGGCATCGATGCTGAGCACGATCCGAGCGACATCAACACGACAATGTTCGCCGACACTGACATGTCGCTGATCGAGCAGATGATTGAAGCGAACGATCTGGTGCGTCCGGTCAACCGTATTCCGCGCTGCGAACTCGTTAAGGGCGATATCGCGAAGACTGCGCCCGAGTTCGTCAAGACGCGTCCGGACCTCGTCGTCGCGATGCTCATTCTCGACACCGATCTGTATGAATCGACCAAGGTCGCGCTGGAGACGTTCCTGCCATACATGCCGAAGGGCGCGATCGTGGTGCTGGACGAAGTGGCATACCGGAATTTCCCGGGAGAGACCAAGGCACTGCGCGAGGTACTCGAGTTGAACAAGGTCGAGCTGAAGCGTCTGCCCTTCGATGCGGCCACCGGCTACTTTCACGTGTAATGCTGCACCGATGCAAGGCCCCGCGCGATCGCGACGACGATTGCACCCGGGGCCTTGTGTCGATCTGAATCCGACGGGCACGCTGTCATGAAAGCCAACATCTTCCAGATCCCGCTCGACGAGTCCGCGCGCAGCGGCTGCGACGCGGGCTTTGTCGCACTCGCCGAGACCAACGCAACCTATGCGGAATGGGGCGAGTATCCGGCGATACGGAACTTCTTCCAGAACTACACCTCCATCGGCGATGAACTGTACGGCTTTTTCGCCGCAGACTTCAAGCAGCAGACCGGGTTGAGCGCCGAGCAGGTGTATGCGTTCATCGCCGACAACCCGGGCTACGAGGTTTACAGCTTCTCGTCAGCCGGGCAGGACGGCGCCTGCCACGTCAACGTCTTCGAGCAGGCCAATGTCGCGTATCCCGGCTTTGTCGAACTGGCGTCGCTTTGTCTGAAACGGATTGGCATCGATCTCAACCTGGAAGACCTCGTGATGGATGCGCGCTCGACCGTGGTGGGCCCGACGATCGTCGCGCATCCGTCGTTCTGGCAGACATGGTTCCCCCTCACCGAAAAGCTCCATGAAATTCTGGACGATCGGGACGCAGAACTCGATGCCGCGTTCACGGCGGTTGCGCAGCAGGTGGTACCCGACACGCTCAAGCGGGCGCTCGTCGATCGCTTCGCCGCGCTCGTGCTGGCGCTGTGCCCGGATATTGCAGTGCGTGGGTTCGATGTTTTGACGATGCCCTGGTCGAATGCAGCGATGCGGCCGTACGCGAATCAGATCACCTTTCTGAACGAGCTCAAATCGGGCTATGTGAAGTCGAACAACCGGGCCGACCTGACCAGCTTCTTCAAGCTGCGCGGCGCAATCTTGAAAGCGTGCGAAGGCGAACGGCTCAGTTGCGCGGCGGACGGCTTCATGACGACCGCACAACTCAGCGTGCAGGATCTGCTGTACGTGTGCTACACGCACGTCGAGTTGCCCTTTGAGTATCCGTCATTCGTCATGCCGATCTATCTCGGCCAGTCGCAACGGGAAGGCAGGACCAACCTGCGCGACCTTGCGCCCGAATGGGAGCCGTATCACCCGCAACTCGGGTCGCTTGCTGGCTGCTTTGCGTTGAAGAACTACATCGTCAGGAACGGGTTGCAGCTCCGACGCGTTGCCATGTGCCAGTACCGCAAGTTCGTGTCGACGTCGAAGATAGGGGGTGTGCCGGCGCCGAACTATTCGGTGATGGATGTCATCGGCAAGCACATTCTCACGAGCACCCATCTCGCCAAAGTCATGCTGCCCGGCAACGACGATTTGCTGATCGGACAATACTACGCTCTGGAGGGCGGCTGCCTGAGCCAATACTGTGCTGCGCATCCCGTCGAAGATCTGCTCCGCTTCGTTTCGGAAGCGATCGAACTGGGCGTGCTCGGCCAGCATGAGATCGCGGCGTTTTTCGACACAGAGCGTTTCGTTCCGGGCGGCATTGAAATGGGTGTATTCCCCGCCGCGTTCTGGGTCGAAGCGATAACTACAATCGAACGTGTCGTGCTCGCATGCGTAAAGCACGATCCAACCACCCGAGAGGGGTATCAGGCGCGTCGTTGGGCATTCTGCGTCGAGCGCCTGGGCAGCCATCTGTTGTTGAAGTACATCGCAGAGCGTTACGGCACGATCGACGACAACGCTGCGTTCATCGGACAACTGAACCTGTACAACAGCGACGAATCGACCGTCTACGCCGTCGGCAGCGCCACATGACGGCGAACAATTTAACCGCTTTGCCGATTGCCGGAGCCTACCTTGCGCAAAGCACGCCACACGAAGACAAGCGCGGCAGCTTCACGCGCCTTTTCTGCGCGCGCGATTTCGGCGACGCGCATGGCACACGCGACATCGTCCAGATCAATTGGTCACATACCGTGACGGCAGGCACCGTGCGGGGCATGCACTTTCAGGCGGGCGCCGATGCGGATGCGAAGTGGGTGCGCTGCCTGGAAGGACGGGTGTGGGACGTCATCGTCGACTTGCGGCGCGACTCGCCGACCTTCCTTCAATGGCATGCAGTCGAGTTGTCCCCGCACAATGCCCTTGCTGTATTCATCCCTGAAGGTTGCGCGCACGGTTTCCAGACGCTCGAACCCGATAGCAATCTTCTCTATCTGCATACAGCTTTCTATGCACCAACTGCCGAACGGGGCATCGCGCACGACGATCCACAGCTTGCGATCGCGTGGCCGCACGACATTGCGTCGCTGTCCGACCGCGATCGTGCGCTACCGAGCGTCGCGCAATATTTGAACGACGCCGCCTAAAGCTAAACGAAGAACAACGCTATTCGAATGAATGCGCTGTTCTTCTTCGACGCACCGCCCGACGTTAAAGATATCGGACTTCAGGCAGGGCCACGGCGAAGCGCGTTTCTTTGCCGAGCACTGCAGACTGTTGAGCGATGATCTCATCCGAGATATTCCACGGCAGGATCAGCACGACGTCCGGCTTCACACGCGAGAGTTCTGCGGGAGACACAATCGGAATGTGGCTACCCGGCATGAACTTGCCTTGCTTCGATGGCGCAAAGTCGCAGACGAACGGCAGCAAGTCCGGCTTGACGCCGGCATAGTTAAGAAGCGTATTGCCTTTTGCCGCTGCGCCATACGCGGCCACGACGACGCCCGCCTCCTTGCTGTCAATCAGGAAACGCAGCAAGCTGTTCTTCGTGGTGTTAACGCGGCTTTGAAAGCCCTGATACGTCGTTGGCCTGGTGATGCCGCATTCGCTTTCGAGCGCACGAATCCGCACGACGGAGGCGTCGTCGGCGCGCGCGTCGTCGATGTGGCACCCATAGACGCGCAGACTGCCGCCATGCGTTTTCAACTGCTCAACGCGGTACACGCGCAACCCTGCCTTCGCGAAGATGCGTTCGACCGCATACAGCGAGAAGTACGAGAAGTGCTCGTGATAGACGGTGTCGAACTGCCCCTCTTCGATCAGGCGGACGAGGTGCGGAAACTCCAGCGTGGTCGTGCCGCCGGGCTTCAACGCGACTTTCAGACCGAGCGTGAAATCGTTGACATCTGGCACGTGTGCGAACACGTTGTTGCCGATGATCAGATCGGCGCACTGGCCACGCTCGGAAAGCGTACGCGCGAGCCCGGCGCCGAAGAATTCACGCAGCACCGGCACGCCTAGCGCTTCCGCGGCGGCCGCCGTGCTGGCTGTCGGTTCGATACCGAGACACGGCACGCCGGCGGCGACGAAGTTGCGCAAAAGATAGCCATCGTTCGATGCGACCTCGACCACGAACGAATCCGTGCCAAGCGACAGATCCTCCGTAATCGATGTCACGTAGCGGCGCGCATGCGCGAGCCAGCTCTGCGATACCGACGAGAAATACGCGTAGTCCGCGTCGAACAATGCCTCGCGCGACGCATAGTCTTCCGTCTGCACGAGCCAGCAGTCCGTGCAAACAAAAAGCTTGAGCGGGTAATAGCGCTCCGGGCGCGTCAGGTCGTCGGCGCTCAGATAGGCATTTGACGGCGGTGCGAAGCCCAGATCGACGAACGGGAGTGTAAGCGGTTGACCACAGTGACGGCAGTTCAAGACATCTTCCTCAGTTTTGCACGGTAGCCGCTGCGTTGAAGCGAGCTTCGTAGCGCGCGATCTGTGCGAGCGTGATCTTTCGCGCTGGCAATCCGTTGCGGTGCGCCCGTTGCCATTCGGCGATCCACTGCAGCGCTTCGTCGAGTTTAAGCAGCGTGTCCCAGCCGAGGCGATCGCGCGCTTTGCTCGCATCGAGCAATAGAAGCCCCGCTTCATGCGGCGCGTTGGCCTCGGGCTGGGCGATGAACGATGCGCCATCGCCGAGCGACGAAACCAGTACTTGTGCGATTTCTTCCACTGAGCGCATGTCGTCCGAGAGGGGGCCGAAGTTCCAGGCGCCGGCGAATTGCGTGCCGTCTTCGAATAGGCGTTCAGCGAGCGCGAGATAGCCTGCGAGCGGTTCGAGCACATGCTGCCAGGGCCGCACGGAATGCGGCCGGCGCACAATGGCAGGCTCGCCCCGATCGAAGGCGCGCAACAGGTCCGGCACGAGCCGATTCGCGGCCCAGTCGCCGCCGCCGATGACATTGCCGGCGCGCGCGCTGGCAATGGCGGTCTTCGATGTTCCGTTGAAAAACGATTGTCGATAGCAGGCCGTCACCAGTTCGGAACAACCTTTGCTGTTGCTGTAGGGGTCGTGGCCACCTAGCGCATCGTGTTCGACATAACCCCGCTCGACTTCGCGGTTCTCGTAGCACTTGTCGCTCGTCACGTTCACGACGGCGCGCACGCCGTCCAGGTGACGGACCGCATCGAGCACATGCACCGTGCCCATCACGTTGGTCGCGTATGTTTCGATCGGATCGACATAGGACTGACGAACCAGCGATTGCGCAGCGAGGTGAAGCACCACTTCAGGACGCGCCGCTTGCATTGCGTCGCGCACGCTCCTTGCATCCCGCACGTCGCCGACGATGTGGGTCATACCCGAAGCCACTTCGGCCGCTTCGAAGAGCGAAGGCTTTGTCGGCGCGTCGAGCGCGAAGCCAGTGACCTGCGCGCCAAGCTGCTGCAGCCAAAGGCACAGCCAACTCCCCTTGAAGCCGGTGTGTCCGGTGACGAACACGCGGCGCCTGTGCCAGAACGCCAGATTCATCACCAGCTCTTCCAGGGTGCGTGGCCCGTCGCCCAGATGGCGTCGAGCTGTTGCTTGTCTCGCAACGTGTCCATTGGTTGCCAGAAGCCGTTATGACGATAAGTCTGCAATTCGTCGCCCGATGCGAGCCGTTGCATCGGCTCGCTCTCCCACGCCATGCTGTCGTCGTCGACGTAGTCGAGCACGCGCGGCGACACGACGAAGAAGCCGCCGTTGATCCACGACGACTGTGTCTGCGGCTTTTCGGCGAAGCCCACCACGGCGCGTTCGTCTTCGGCAATTTGCAGTACGCCGTAGCGACCCGGTTGCTGTACGCCCGTGACCGTCGCGAGCTTGCCGTGGCGCTTGTGGAAATTCACGAGCTCAGTGATGTTGATGTCGCCGACGCCATCGCCATATGTGAAGCAGAAAGCCTCTTCTTCGCGCAACAGATGCGACGCGCGCTTGAGGCGGCCACCCGTCATCGAGTGTTCGCCGGTGTCGAGCAGCGTGACGCGCCACGGCTCCGCATAGCGCTGGTGCACTTCCATCTTGTTCTGCGCGAGATCGAACGTGACATCGGACGAGTGCAGGAAGTAGTTGGCGAAATACTCCTTGATCACGTAGCCCTTATAGCCGCAGCAAATGATGAAATCCGTCATGCCATGCGAGGCGTAGATCTTCATGATGTGCCACAGGATAGGGCGGTCGCCGACGGTCACCATCGGCTTCGGACGTGCCTGGGTCTCTTCGGACAGGCGAGAGCCCAGTCCGCCAGCGAGAATGACAACCTTCATTTCGATTTGCTTCGTCCAGGATGATTATGGAGATCGGAGCGATGACGCGTCCGGCTCGAGCGGATTAGCGCACTCGCTTCAGATAACCTTCGGGTGCGACGGAGATCAGCAACTTGTTGTCGATCTGCCGGTCGATCTCGAACTCGGGATGCTGCTCGATGAACGCCCACACGGCAGTCTTCGGGTTGTCGCCCTGACCCCACGGTCGATTCGGAAATGCGCTATTCGGCAGCGCTTCGATGATTGTGTCGAAGGTCACGCAGTAGCTACCCGAGGTCACGAGCGGCGCATACGCATCAAGTTCCGCGAGCACGTGCTCATGGGTGTGATTCGAGTCGAGGCAAACCAGCACGCTTTTGTGGCCCTCGGCGTGCTTGCGAACCTGCTCGAGCACGTCGGGCGCGACCGACGAGCCTTGAATCAGATCGATCCGGTTCGCCAGCGGATGCGCTTCGATCGCCGCGCGGTTATGCGGGCGAATGTCGATATCGACGCCGACCACACGGCGCTTTGGTTTCGACGGATCGAGCAGTTCACCCTTTTCGGTGGCGTCGCACAAATCGAGCAGCGCGAGCATGGACGCGCTCAGGATCAACGAGCCGCCATGTGCGATACCCGTTTCGATGATGAGATCGGGGCGAACCTCCCAGATCAATTCCTGCATCGCGACCATGTCTTGCGGATACTGGATGATCGGGCGGCCAAGCCACGAGAAGTTGTACGAGTAGCCCGGTGCCGTCGTTTCGCGGACGAACTTCAGCCCGGCTTCGCGCAGTGCTGGGTTGCGACCGTTTGCGTCGATACGATCACGTACTTCCTGCTGGAATGAGTTCATTTGTCGATACCGATGTAGTTGAATTTAGCGCCGGCCTGAGAGCGGATTTCGTTGAGGTAGTTCGAGTTCATCACGTAGATCGTCGCGCCCTCTTCCAGGGTAGGCAGCACATCCCCCGGCGCGTGTACCCGCAGGCCCGTGGCAGGCAGATACTTGCCCTGCTTCGCGGGGTTTATGTCGATGACGGCGGAGACACGTGTGCCATTGCGCGCGCAATGCAGCGCAAAGATCACGCCTTTTGACGCGCCGCCCCAGATCACGGCGCCATTGGATGCAGGTGCGGGCTGTGCGACCTGCGGCATCAGCGCGGCGGGGAAACGCACAGCGTTGCTCGCGTCATAGCAAGGCATTCGCAGGCTCGCGAGATCCGCGACGATGTACTGATATTGCCCGCCAAACAGATAGCCGCTCTCGTGCACCGTGCCGAACATACGTTCGAAGTCGACCTGTCGGAAGTAGTTGACGTGTTCGTAGAAAATATCGAACCACGTGCCGTGGGTACAGATCCAGTCGAAGCAAGGCACTTCGATATAGATCTTCCCGCGTCCTCCATTCGCATCGCGAAGCAGTCTCAGAAACGAGACAGGATCTTCGACATGCTCGAGCACATGGCGCAAGACGAGGCCGTCACCCTGGACGCCTGCATTGGCATCGAAGTAACGCTTTTCAATGGCGGGGTTCGAACCTTCGTAGGCGGGATCAAACCCAGTGATATCGAAGCCGCGCGCGGCGAGCATCTCCAGAAAATAACCTTTGCCGCACGCCACTTCGATGATCGAGTGCTTGCCGAGCGTGCGCGTCACGATCTCGGCGACTTCCTCGAGATGCGCGCGAAATTGCGCGCTGACGGCCTGCTCGTTTTGATAGTGCTCGTCATAGACGGCCAGCTCTGGACGAAACGCGGCGTTATAGACGAGGCCCGTCTCCAGGTCCTCGACGAGTCGCATATCGCCGAGCGGCGCGTTGTGCGCTTCAGCCTGCGTCTCGTACATGCGGTTCTGAAAGACTGGCAGACGATCGGCGCGATAAAGTTCACGTACAGCAGTCATCGCTTCTCCAGTATGCGGTCGAGCTTCGCACGTCCGCCCCAGAAGGCCATCGGCTCGTAGTCGGAATAGGGATAGCGGCCCAGATCGAGCGTGATGTTCCAGTCGATGTCGCGCACCCATTGTTCGACAAGGCCGCGCACCGAGCGCGGCACGCCAGAGCACACATTCACGGCGCCGAGGTCTTTCCCGCTCAGGGCGAGCGCCACTAGATGCCCCGCCACTTCGTCGACCCCGAGGTAGTCGCGCAACTGTTCGCCGCCTGACATCGCGAAGGAACGGTCGCCGCGTTCGATCGTCGCGCGCAATTGCGGCAGCAACGACGTCGGTGCCTGTCCTTCGCCGTGCATGAAAAAGAGCCGCGCCCACGCGAGCTTGAACGCGCAATCACGTTGCAGGTATTCGAGCTGCTGACGCAGTGCGTCTTTCGCAAAGCCGTAGGGCGTCACGGGTGCGGTCGGATTGCTTTCATCAAGTGCGCCCGAACGCAGCCCGTATTCGAGGCACGTCCCCGCCACCACGAGCGACGGAAGGCCGGCTTCGACGAGCCCCCGCAAAAAGCCGTAATGGAGCGGCAGCTCGACCTCGAAGTGATGCCGTGCGCGATAGTGCGGCAGACCGCCCCAGGCGAGATGGATCAGCACGTCGGGCTTGCCGAGCAGATCGAAGGTGTTGTGCGGCGCTGCGGCGATGTCGAGCGTGACCCACTTCACGTTGCGTTGCTGCGGGTGCGCGGATGCCTCTGCACGTGTAATCGCGACAACGTCAAGACCGCGCGCCACCGCGTCAGCAAGTACATGCCGCCCGATGAAACCGGTCGCGCCGGTAATGGCGATTAGCGTCATGAAATGGTCCGAACGTTCGAAATGAGGTCGCAGTGCGTAGAGTCTGATGCAAAGTGTACGGAAGCCCCGCCAGAGCATTTTGGTGAAAAGCGGGGGGATTTCAGCCCAATTCCGGGAAAGTCGAACTCACAACGACAATACGAACTCCGTCAGCACCGGTTGCTGCTGGACCTCGTTCGACTGGCCGATAAACTTCGCCCGCCAGTCCGTATGCGCATAGGCATTCTGGAGCTGATTGAGCAGCAGATAGCTGCCAAACCGTTCCGCGCAAAGTACCCAGTTGTGCATGCGCGCATTGTCCATTCTTTTCCCGTACCGCTGAATGCAACCGCGGACGACCGTTTCGATCCCGGTGATTGAACGGACCCAGAAATCCGTGGGGAACACGCCCAACCCGATGCCGCCTGGCACGAAACGCTCCTCGGCAAAAAACGAAACGACCTCGGCCCTATTCAGTACGCCTTGCTCGACAGCCTCTGCAATGAAACGCAGGAGGTCCTCGGTAAAGTGAGCGTCCGCATACTGGTCAATCCACGGACCTTTGCCTGAGGAACGCTGGAACGAAGGCGCATCGCCAACGACAAAGTCGCGCGTACCCGGCTCCATCGCATCGGCCAATACAGCGGCATCGAGCATCGCAGGCTCGAACTCGTGGGCGTAGTCGGCACCGACGCGGTCGCCGATCGCATGATTCGTCACAAACTCATTCGGCGTGCACAGACCGACGCGGCGAACCTGCAGTCGAGTCTTGACGATATAACTCTTGAGTGCGAAGCAGCCCGCCAGTGCGCCAAGTTGGGTCTGGTACGGCTCCCATTCGGGCGCCAGATCGCGCGTATTGACCTTGCCGGCCGTCTGCTGTTGACCGAGGTGAATGGTCGAAACAAAAGACGGATATTTGAAACGCAAGGGTTCGTCGGCCAGACACACATACAGCAACTCGGGCGCCACTTGGCGCGGTGTCCGAATGAAACCGTTCTTCGTGGCGGCCACGCCCTCGCCCATGACCGCCTTCAGAATCGCACCGCGCAGCGCGAAAAAGCCGGCCAGCAAACTCTCGTCAGCATTGCTCAGATAGCCTGACTTGAGGTTATCAAGCATCACCATCTGGTCTTTGAATTGGGCGAAACCCTGATGTGAGAACGGCATCGCGCGCACATCGAACGGACACACTGCGAGTTCGGGGGTGAGCGCGAGCACCAGCGACGCGATGCGCTCGGCGAGAAACACCTTCATGCCGACCGGCAGGCGGTAGATTGTCAGCGAGTTGAGCTGGTTCGCGAGTACCGTATCGTTCTTCTCGCAAATGTCGAAGAGTTTCTCGGTCAGCGCAAACCACGTCTTCCAGAACGATGGCTTTGCTACGAAGTAGTTGCAATAGACGGTGGTACGGAAATCCATCACGAGGGTCTCGAGGTTGACCTCGATACCGAGCTCCTTCAGGAAGTCATTCGCAATCTCGACATGCCCCGGATGGAACAAATTGGCCTGCTCGAACACATTCAGGTAGCACGCCGCATCCTGAATGAACGGCGAGAACGTGTAGACGTCGTGACCCGGATGGCTGTCGATGTAATTCCGGACATCGCGCCCCGAAAGTCCTGTCTTCGCGCCGAAGCTAGGGGACATAAACCCGTACAGCTCGTTGCTGTTGAGCGTGTTGTTCAGGAAGTATTCGCGAATCGCCCAGTATTCGCGCCAATCTGCGCGCGGGTTCTCGATGTTGTCCAACGCGATGAAACCAGGGTCGATCTGATCGCGTGTCCGTTCGTCGTAGAAGATCTGGAAAATGTTCGCTTTCATGAGGCTGCCCGCTCCGTTTTCACGCTGCCATGGTTCGATCGCGGCGCGACGCACGCCTGTCGTCAGGCGCGCCAAGGCGCACGTCTTTATGGTTTCGGAGTATCGGAGAGAACCGCAACGGGTGAGACGCCGAACTGATGCCGGAACCCCGTCCAGTTTGAAGAATTAAAGCGTGGCACGGGCGGCGGCCGAGCGCCGCCACCCGTGTGAAACACCTGCTTGCTTACTTACCGCCCACTGTCTGCAGCGTCGTCCACTTACCGTCGACAACCTTATAAACTGTGATACCGCCGTTCTTCAGATCGCCCTTCGCGTCATAGCCGAGGTCCGCCGACGTCACCGAAGGCATGCTCGTCTTCGCGAGGAAAGGCAGGTACTTCGCCGGGTCCGTCGAGTTCGCCGCCTTCATCGCCATGAAGAGGGCCGTCGCGCCGTCATAGCCGTACGGCGAGTACGTTTCCGGATCCTTGCCGAAGCGCTTCTTGTAGTCGTCAAGGTACTTCTTGCCGCCCGGCATGTTGTCCATCGGCAGGCCTGCCAGCGAGGCTACTACGCCATCGGCCGCCGGCCCGGCGATCTTCAGGAAGGTGTCGGACTTGACCATTTCGCCGCCCATCAGGGTCGACTTGATGTCCAGCTCCTTCATCTGCTTGATCATCGGTGCAGCTTGCGCGTCAGCGCCGCCGTAGAACACGCCATCCGGGTGTTTTGCCTTGATCTTCGTCAGCACGGCCTTGAAGTCGACGGCCTTGTCGTTCGTGTATTCACGATC
>NZ_JAMFSB010000240.1 GCF_026225065.1 Paraburkholderia sp.
AGGCGCAGGGCTTTACTCATGAGAAGATCATCGACCGCGCGACCGTCCACGAACTGGAACCCGCGCTCGCGCCACATGTGACCGGCGCGATCTGGGTCGAGCGCGACGGTTATGCGTTGCCGTACCGCGCGACCATGGCGTTTCGCCACGCAGCGCAGGCACGTGGAGCGACCTTTCATGAAGGCACTTCGGTTAAGCGGATCGAGCAGCGCGGCACGCGCTGGTACGCACAGACACCCGCAGGCGTCTTTTCAGCGGAACATCTGGTGATCACAGCGGGGGCGTGGTCAGGTGAGTTTGCGCGGCAAGTGGGCGAACCAGTGCCGGTGCATCCGGAAGGACTAATGCTGATGGTGACGCATCGCGTCGCGCCATTCTGCCGTGCGACGCTGGGCGCGACGGGCCGACCCCTGTCGTTCAAGCAGTTTGACAATGGTACGGTCGTGATTGGCGGCAAGCTGATCGGGATCGCCGATTTGCCGGGACGTCATGGCGAAGTGGACTTCGCGCGTCTCGTGAGAAGCGCGCATACCGTGATCGACCTGTTTCCGCATCTGCATCACCTCGGCATCAATCGCGCGTGGGCCGGGGTGGAAGCTTTTACCGAGGATTCGTTGCCGGTGATTTCACCGAGCCGCAAGGCGTCGAATCTGACTTACTCGTTCGGATATTGCGGCAGCGGTTTTCAGCTTGGCCCCGGTTGCGGCAAGCTGGTTTCAGAGCTGGTGCTGGACGGAGTTCCGTCGTTACCGCTGGACGCGTTTACTATTGATCGCTTTGACGCTGCCCACCTTCGGCGTATCTGAAGCTTGCCTGTCTCTCAATGCGATCATGCTTCGCATGAGTGTGACCGTCTGCTCCTTGATGATGCGCATCAGTGTCGCCAGCCTGGTTGCGTCGACGGCGTCCCACCCCAGCACTCTCAGCGACTTGCGGCCGTGGATGTGAAACGCGACGACCGGTCCGTTGAGCGTCAGCGTGCGAATCAGCGTTTCTTCATCGTCTGCTGGGCGTCCGAGCAAGCGTCCGACGATCGTCGCGCTGAGATTGGTCAGGCGGCAACTGATCTTCTTGTCGATCAGCTCGAATCCCGATGACGGACCGTGACCGGCTTGCTCGCGCGCCATGAACATGCGCCAGTCGTCGGATTCGGCCGAGGTGAACATGAACTGGGCAAGGCTCGCCTGGATCGCGCAGAACGCCTCGATCAGCCTGTCGTCGTCGACATTGTTCTCCAACGCGGTCTCGGCCGACTCGACGGGTTCGAGGATGTGTGCCCAGACCCGCGAGACGATGTGCTCGATGCACGCCAGGTAGACCCCTTCCTTATTGTCGAAGTAATAGCCGATCGCTGGTGCGTTGACACCCGCGCGCTCGGCGATGTCGCGCGTCGAGGCGCCGTCGAAGCCATGTTCGCCGAACAGGGCAAGCGCCGCGTCGACGATGCGCGCGCGGGTTTCTTCGCCGCGCTGGTAGCCGCCATCGATTGCATGGCGATGTCTCGGGGCAGGGGACATCCGTTGGATCCTCAGAAGCTTTTGTAAGTGAAGCAAAAATATATCAATTGACAGAAATGTGCCAACTGGAATAATTATATCAATTGGAAAAAATTTGGAGCTGTCATGTCGGCCACCCTTCCCGTCAACGAAGCTGGAGCGGCATCCACTCGCCGCTCCCCCACACGCCGGCTGCTCATGGCGGCCGGGCTGATCGCCCTGATCGCCGCGGCCGTCTGGGGCGCGCGCTGGTGGACGGTGGGACGCTTTATCCAGGGCACGGACGACGCCTACCTGCAAGCCGATAGTATGACTGTTGCACCTAAGGTGTCGGGGTACGTGGCCGAAGTGTTGGTTGGCGACAACCAGACCGTCGCGGTCGGACAGCCGCTCGTGCGGCTCGACAGCCGCCAGTACGAAGCGGCGCTGGAACAGTCGAACGCCACCGTGGCCGCGCGCCGCGCCGACATCGTGCGTGGCGAGGCCGAGCTGATGCAGCAACAGGCGAGCATCGGCGAGGCGCGGGCGCAGCTCGACGGCGCGGTGTCGAACGAGGCGCACGCGCTCGCCCAGGTCAAGCGCTACGAACCGCTTGCCGCGACGGGAGCGGAGACCGAAGAACGCGTGGCCGATCTGCGCAACACGGCTCGCCAGGCTACCGCCACGCGCGCCGCGGACGCCGCAGCGCTGCAAGTCGCCGAGCGCCAGGTCGCTAATCTGCAGGCGCAGATCCAGCAGGCCCATGCGCAACTTGACGCGGCCGTCGCTTCCACGCAACAGTCGCAACTCGACGAGCAGGACACCGTGCTACGCAGCACGATCGCCGGCCGCGTCGGCGACCGCACGGTGCGCATCGGCCAGTATGTGCAGCCCGGCACGCGTCTGATGACCATCGTGCCGGTGCAGGACGTGTATCTGACGGCCAATTTCAAGGAAACGCAGATCGGCCTGATGCGGGTTGGCCAGCCGGCGACGATCCGGGTCGACGCGTTACCCGGCGAAGACCTGCACGGCACTGTGGATAGCTTCTCGCCCGGGACAGGTTCGCAGTTCGCGTTGCTGCCCGCGCAGAACGCAACCGGCAACTTCACGAAGATCGTGCAGCGTGTGCCGGTGAAGATCCACATCGCGGCCGGTCCTGAAACGCGCAAGGTGTTGCTGCCGGGTCTCTCGGTGAACGTGGACGTGGACACGCGCGGCGCCCGCGATACCGCCGAGCGCATGGAACGGGAAAACGGGCGTGGCTAACTCCAGCACTCCGGCAAGCGTGCCGGGCAGCGCAGCAACTGCGACCGGGGCTCCGTCTTCCGCGCAACCGGCGCATCCGCCCAATGCCACCGCTTCTGACTGGATCGCCGTGGCAGCCGGCGCGCTCGGTGCGTTGATGGCGACGCTCGACATTTCGATCACGAATTCGGCGCTGCCACAGATTCAAGGGCAAATCGGCGCGACCGGCACGGAAGGCACGTGGATTTCGACCGGCTACCTGATGTCTGAAATCGTGATGATCCCGCTTGCCGCGTGGCTCACGCGCGTGTTCGGACTGCGAAATTTTCTGCTTGGTACCGCGACACTCTTCACGCTGTTCTCGGTCATGTGCGGCATTTCGCACAGCCTGCCGCAGATGATCGCGGGCCGGATCGGCCAGGGCTTTGTGGGTGGCGCGATGATTCCGACCGCGCAGACGATTGTGGCGACGCGTCTGCCGCGTCATCAGATGCCGATCGGCATGACCATGTTCGGCTTGATCGTGCTGCTAGGGCCGTTGCTCGGTCCAGTGGTGGGCGGCTGGCTTGCGGAGAATATCGACTGGAGCTGGTGCTTCTTCGTCAACGTTCCGGTGGGCGGCGCACTGGTTGTGCTGCTGTTTCTGGGGCTTAAGACCGCTCGCACCGACTGGTCGCAGTTCATCAAGGCCGATTGGCTCGGCATTGTTGGGCTGGCCGCGGGGCTCAGTTCGCTGACCGTCGTGCTCGAGGAAGGGCAGCGCGAGCGCTGGTTCGAATCGTCGATGATCGTCTGGCTGAGCATTGTGTCAGTGGTGGGCATCTTGCTGCTGGTGGTGGCGCAGGTCGTGGCGAAGAAGCCCATCGTGCGGCTGACGTTGCTGAAGAATACGCGCTACGCGAGCGTCATTTTCATCGTGTTCACGGTGGGCGCGGGTCTTTACTGCGTGTCGTATCTGCTGCCGCAGTTCCTGAGCAACGTATCGGGCTACAACGCTGAGCAGTCGGGCGGGGTGATGCTGATCTCCGGCGTGCCCGCGTTTCTGCTGATGCCGGTGCTACCTCGTCTGATGGGCCGCGTCGATACGCGACTGATGGTGATCGCCGGGCTCTGCTGCTTTGCCGCGAGCTGCATGCTCGACATTTCGCTCACCGCACAAAGCGTCGGCCATGACTTCACTTGGTCGCAACTGCTGCGCGGCGTGGGCCAGGTGCTGGCGATGATGCCGCTCAACCAGGCGTCGATGGCGGCCGTGCCGCGCGAGGAAGCCGGTGACGCTGCAGGCCTTTACAACATGGCGCGTAACCTGGGCGGTTCGGTCGGACTCGCATTGCTGGGTACCTTCATCGACCGCCGCAACACGTTCCACGAAGATGTGATCCGCGATTCTTTAAGCGCGAATTCGCTGATCGGGCAGGACCACCTCACGGCTAGCGCTGCCAGTTTCTTTGCGCAGAGCGGCGACATGGCCTACGCGAAGCTTCAGGCAATCGGCCAGCTTACCGTGCAGATGCAGGTGCAGGCAGTGGTCATTACCTATTCCGAAACCTTCTACGTACTCGGCGTGGCACTTCTGCTGTGCATTCCCCTCGCATTCTTTCTGAAGAAGCCGGCTGCCGGCGCGCCGTCGGCAGGACACTAAAAACAATATGAAGTCACTCAACTCTGCTCTCTGTTTCGGCCCGCTTCCTGTGGCGGCTGCGCTGGCGCTGGCCGGCTGCACGGTGGGGCCGGACTACCACGGCGCGCCGCAGGCCGCACCGGTCGCCGCGCAGGCGACCTCGTTCAACCGGGCGCCGCAGGGCACCGTGTCGACGGCGCCCGTGGCCGCGCAATGGTGGCTCGCGCTCGATGACGCGCAACTGAACGCATTGATCGATACGGCGCTCAAAAACAGTCCCGATCTGCATGCCGCCGAGGCCCGCGTACGCGAGGCGCGCGCCGGTCTCTCAGCGCAGCAACGCAACGAATTGCCCAAGGTTCAGGGTAGCGCAGCGTATTTGCGCACGCCCACCCCTGATCTGTCGTCGCTCGAAGGCGGGCAGAGTTCGTCCTCGAGCTCGAGCAGTAGCGGACCGATCAGTTTTTATCTCGCGGGCTTCGACGCCAGCTGGGAGATCGACCTTTTCGGCGGTATGCGGCGGGCGATCGAAGCGGCGTCAGCGGAGGCGGACGCCTCGCAGGCCGATCTCGCCGATGCGCATGTGCAGCTCGCAGCCGAGGTCGCGCAGGCGTATGTCGGCTTGCGCGACGAGCAGCAGCGCATGAGCATTGCGCACGAATCCGCCGAGCTTGAAACGCGCGTTCTGACGCTGACCGAACAGCGTCGTGCGCGCGGTGTGGCCTCGGATCTCGATGTGGAACGGATCCGCTCGCAGGTCGAAAATACCCAGGCGAGCATCATCCCGCTCGACGCCCAGGTGGCCGAGTCGCTCGACGAGCTGGCCGTGCTCACGGGCCGCGAGCCCGGTGCGCTGGATGCTGAACTGTCGGCGCAGAAGCCGCTTCCCACGTTGCCGGCGACGGTGGCGGTGGGCGACCCAGGGCGTCTGTTGCGTCAGCGTCCCGACATCCGTGCGGCCGAGCGGCGGCTTGCCTCGCAGAATGCGCAGATCGGCGAGCACGAAGCGGACTGGTTTCCGAAGGTCACGCTATTCGGCGACCTGAGCTTTAGCGCGTCCGAACCCGGTCATCTGTTTCGCAAGAGCAGTTACACGTGGGTCGCCGCGCCTTACCTGCAATGGAATGCATTCGATTTTGGCCGCGTCAAGGCGAGCGTCGACCAGGCGAAGGCCGGGCGCGACGAGGCCGAGGCGAAATACGAGAGCACGGTGCTGGGCGCACTGAAGGATGCAGACGTGGCGCTCTCGCGCTACGGCCACGAGCGCGACAATGCCGTGAGCCTTCGCGAGGTGGAAGACTCCGCTACGCACGCCGCGGTGTTGACCGAACAGCGCTATCGCGCGGGCACGACCACGGCGCTTGACTGGCTCGATACCGAGCGAACCCGTTATTCGGCGGAGCAGAACCGCATTCAGAGCGAAGCGCAGTTAATCAAGGATTACGTGGCCTTGCAAAAGAGTCTTGGCCTGGGGTGGCAAACACCCGGATAGGCACCGCCGGCAGCAAACGCAGAACTCCGTTAGTCTTCTGTTTCGCCCACGTTATTTTTTACCCACCGGGCGGCAATGGAGGATTTATGGCACTTGCGTTACACGACATTCCCCTGAAAGCGATCGACGGTCAGGACGGCAGCCTCGCCGACTACCGTGGCAAAGTCTTGCTCGTCGTCAATGTCGCTTCCAAATGTGGTCTCACGCCGCAGTACAGCGGACTGGAAAGTCTGTATCAGGCGAAGCGCGCCAACGGTCTCGAAGTGTTGGGCTTTCCGGCTAACAACTTCAAAGGCCAGGAGCCCGGCAGCAATGATGAGATCGCCTCATTCTGCTCCACGCAGTATGACGTGCACTTCCCGCTCTTCTCGAAGATCTCCGTGCTTGGCGATGACCAGCACCCGCTCTACGCCGCGCTGACCGAAAAGCAGCCGGTTGCGACCGGTGACGGCCCGTTTCGGGAAAAGCTGAAAGGCTACGGCGTGAATCCCGAGAATCAGGCAGACGTGCTGTGGAATTTCGAAAAGTTTCTGATCAACCGCAACGGCGACGTAGTGGGGCGCTTTGCCCCTGACGTCACAGCTGACGACCCGCGTCTGCTGGCGGCCATTGACGCCGAACTGACGAAGCACTAAATCCGGCGGTGTGATCCAGGCGTTCTAGCTGCAGCGGAAGTGTTCGATGCTTTGGCCGGCCGCTACGGCCCGCTGCAGCCATTCCGGCAGATCGCCGCTACCGTTCCAGGTATTCCCCCAGGCGTCCCGGTAGGCCACCGCCTGTTCGCTTTTCTGGTCGGATTCGAGAGACTCCGCGAGCGCCGGCAGCGTAATGCCGAATTCTTCCATGCGATGGCGAATCCAGCGGATCAGACGTTCGCGCGCTTCGCCATCAAGTCGTTCAATCGTCGTAGACATGGTTTCTGATAAGCCAGGAAACGAAAGCGAGCGGGACAGTATCAATTGGTCCGCTTCGGTTGCGTGACGATCTTGACCACCGCCGAGTCGAAGAAATCCTGAGCCTCTGCGAGTTCGTCCAGTGCCTGCTCGAGCTGGCGAAGCGCCAGGGAGTGCTCGATGTGCCGGTTCTGCGGCACGTCTTCACCTCTGACCACGCGAAAGGCAATATCTACTTGCCTGGTTGCACGAACGAATCGTTCGGCAGCATTTGCTTCACGTGAGTGCGCATGGGTCGACATAATAAACCTCCACTCTTTAAATCGAACTTCAAATTAAACAGGATGATTGACCGCAGGGGCATGGCGCAGGGACGTTACTCAGGGGCGTCGTATTCTGGTCAGGTTCTCTACGTTCGAAATCAGGTATTGCGTGATGACGCGATGGTTAGCGCGCTTGTCTTGGTTTACAAATGGAAGCAAATAGTGTGGCAGTCCCAGGCAACCTGCAGATGGTGTTAATTACACCACTTTAATTGACGGTACGCCAGGAGAAAAGCCTCGGAACGGCGGCCGGTTTACATAGCTTGCCAGGAACCGCGTCCGCGCGCCAGGGGAATGTTGTTAAATATCACACTGGGGTGTTAACTTCTTTGGATCGGTGTTAACTTGTTCAGTTCCATCCGCGGGATTCAGCGAGTCGTATTTCCGCGCGATTGGCTGGGTGCGATGTTGCTGTTCGTCGGTTATTCTTCCATCAGTTACGCCTATACAGGTAAAAGCGCCATGGAATCGTACGACGACGAACTCGAAAATTTTGCTGCCCATGGCACACCTCGGCTGCCTGCGGCAAGCGATCAAGGATTTGTGGACCATGACGATGCGCGAATCGCGTACTCGACCTACGGGACCGGCACGCCGGTGATTCTGCTGCATGGTGGCCTGGGCCATAGCGGTAACTGGGCCTGGCAGGTGCCTGCGCTGGTTGACTCGGGATATCGCGCCGTGTTGATCGACAGTCGTGGTCATGGCCGCAGTACGCGTGATGCGCGTCCCTATTCCTATGAGTTGATGGCGTCCGACGTGCTTGCCGTCATGGACGTCCTGCAACTGGAAAAAGCCGCCATAGTGGGCTGGAGCGACGGCGCGTGTACTGCGTTGATCCTCGGCGCCAAAGCCCCTGAGCGTGTTGCTGGCGTTTTCTTCTTTGGCTGCAACATGGACCCCAGCGGCACGAAGGAATTCGTTATGACGCCGGTCATCGAGCGGTGCTTCGGACGCCATGCTGCGGACTATGCTCAATTGTCGGCCACGCCGGATCAGTTCGAGGCCTTTGTGGGCGCCGTCGGCGAAATGATGAAAACCCAGCCAAATTACTCCGCAAGCGACCTGGCGAAGATTCAAGTGCCAGTCGTCATCGTGCAAAGCGAGCATGATGAATTCATCAAGGCAGAGCATGCGGAGTACCTGGCTCGCAGTATTCCGCGGGCCGAGTTGATCGTGATACCGGGCGTAAGCCATTTTGCACCGCTGCAAAGGCCCGGACAGTTCAACGACGTGATGCTCGATTTTCTTGGCAGGGTTCCGGCCTGACGTAACGTGGCGCTCTGTGGCATGCTGGACGGATCGCGCCTTGCCGCGCCGCATACCAGGTTTAAACAAACGCTGATCATGAAAAGCAGTCCGAACTCACCGATGAAGGAGCCTACGGTCCAGACCTTCTGGCGCGATGAAGCGCTGCCGTTTATCGAAGCGCGTTCGGTCGAAGACGGGCGCAAGGTGTGCTATGGCAAACATTCTCACGAAACGTTTTCGATTGGCGCAGTTACAGGCGGCCGCAGCACTTATCTGAATGGCAAGGTGGTGGAGCGTGCCGGGCCGGGGTCGGTGGTGGTCATCAACCCGGAAGTCGTCCACGCGTGCAATCCAGACGGCGATCAACCCTGGTCTTACCGCATGCTTTATGTAGATGCTGTATGGCTGGGCAAGCTTCAGTGCGACCTCGGTGTTGGTCAGAGCGCCGAGTTCCGTCCATTTTCATCTACGCTGACCACGCAGGCGGGTCTCTATGGCGGATTGAACGGTTTGTATGCAGCGCTAACCGATGAAGATTCGGATATTTTGCAAAAGCATAGCGCCGCCATCGATTTCTTTTCCGAGCTGTATCGCGCGCTGACTCCTGCGCCGGTTTCGACAGGTAGCGTCAACCTCAAACTCGCGCGCGCGGCCCAATACATCAGGGAGAATTGCGTTCAATCGCTGCGTCTGGATGAAATTTGCGCAGCGGCGGACCTCTCTGCTTCCTATCTGATTCGAGCGTTCAAGGAACGCTACGGCATGACGCCTCACGCGTACCTGGTCAATTGCCGCATCGAATATAGCCGCACACAACTCAAACGCGGGCGCGCGATCGCCGAGGTGGCCGTTGAAGCTGGCTTTGCCGATCAAGCCCATCTGCAGCGGGCGTTCAGGAAATTCGTTGCGGCTACCCCGGGTCAGTACAGAGGTTGAGCGCGGCGCGCGTCGCCCATGCTTTTCAGGCTACGAGCAGGTAGATGGCGCTAGCGACCAGTAGTAGCGCCATGATGCGATTGAATAGCCGTACCCGGGCAGGGTCGCGCAGATGCTGCCGCAGAAACGACCCCGCGTAGGCCCAGCAAGCGATGGATGCATAGCAGATCACGAAGTAAAGCGCGGTGAACTGCCAGATCAATGCCCGGTCTCCGTTGGCCGCATAGGCGCCCATGCTCGCAATGGAGGCTAGCCATGCTTTCGGATTGAGCCATTGCATTGCGGCGCCAGACATCGCGGACGGCCCTCGGGCTGCCTTGGGCCGGTCGGCACCCATCTTCCCATCGTCGATGGCCAGCTTATACGCCATGAAGAATAGAAACGCCACGCCCGCCCATTGGATGATTTTTGTCAGCCACGGCCAATGATCGAGCACGTCACGAAGCCCCAAGCCTATCAGCAAGAGCAGCAGCGTAAAGCCGACCGTCGCGCCGGTCACATGCCGCATGCTTGCTGCCAGTCCATAGTGGGCGCTGGTGCTGAGAGCGACGATATTGACCGGCCCAGGTGAAATTGATGCAGCGAGTGCGAACGCTGCCATGGAAAGAAAGATGCTCATGGGTCCCCTTGATACATTCGGTCTGAAGGCTCAAAGGTATCGGGGGACGGGGGATGCGTATTGAAGAAAACTACCCTTTGGTGATTTTGTTGAGCGGATCGGCTGGATAAGTCAGTCGAGCGAGCTTAAGCCTAAGGCAGCTTGACGGCCTGTTGAAATGCCGGACGGGCGCAGCAGCGGTCTAGCCAGTTCATAAGGTGCGGCCGCTTCTCTCGTTCGAAACGCCGCACCATGCTGATGACGCTGGCGACGTTCAGATCAGCTACCGAGAACGCGGCTCCGACGAGCCATTCGGATCCCACGAGCGCCAATTCCAGACGGTCCAGCGGAGCTTGCATTTCGGCAGCGGATGATGCAGCCAGTGAGGCATCGCGTGCGGCCTCGGGCAGCCAATAGGTGTGAGACGCCCACTGCGTATAAGCGGACTCGATCACAGTCGCAACCCAAAGCGTCCATTGGGAGACTAACGCCTGGTCTTTGATGCCTTCGGGCCAAAGCATGCCGGCCCTCTGTGCGAGATACAGGTTGATGGCAAGCGATTCCGCGAGGACGAGCCCATCGTCCGAGATCGAGGGAATGGTGCCGGCTGGGTTGATCAGGCGATACTGTGCGCTCTGCCGACAGTCTCGCCAGTCGAGCGGATCATGTTTAAACGCGAGACCAAGCTCGCTTGCCATCCAGAGAACGCGGAGCGCGCGCGAGCGGCTGGTGCCGAAAATGGTAAGTGGCATGTGTCTTAGTATGCGACATGAATCGAGTTGATCGGTTGATGTCAGTATCGCATTGCACAGTCTGTTACCCAATAAAGACTTCTACGAGGAGGTTTCGTCGAAGGTAGTAGACGACAAACCTCCAGTGACAACGGCCGCGATCGCATCAGCGCGACCGCGGTCATCATTCCCGGTAAGCCCCGAGCTTAGAAGTGTGTGTGCAGGCCGATGCGGACAACGGCCTGACTCGGGCTGTCCGATTCATCGCCTGAATCGTTCATGCCGTTGATTTGCGCATCCGCTCCCGAATTGGCCCGTTGATAGACGCCAAGCAGGTACACGTCCGTGCGCTTGGAGAGCGCATAGTCGACGATGCCCGCGATCTGGTGAGCGTGGCTATTGTCGACGGTTTCATTGCCTTTCATGTACATGTACGAGGCCCCTGCGCTCAAAGCGGGTGTGAAGTTATAGTGCAGGCCGAATGAGCCTTCGTACACCGCGCCACCATTGGCGGAGTTGTGGACCGTCGTGAACAACGCGTTTGTCACCCAGCCACCGAAACGGTAGTGCGTGCCCAATCCCCAGTTACGCACACTGACCTGCGGCGATCCCGCTGTGTAGTACTTGATGTCGGTATAAGCCGCGTTGGCACCGAACGATCCGGCAGCATAGTTGAGCGCGAAGCTCGTGGAATTGCCCGCGCCGATCGACCCTGCCACGCCGCCAAAACCGTACATCGCACCGGCGCTGAAACCTTCAAAAACCGGTGAGACATACTTGACCGAATTCGTTACGCGTTCGCCGGCCATGCGGTCCCAGTCGAACGCACCGGTCGCATTGCTAGGTAAGTCGAGCTTCGTGAAAGGGCCCGCGCGGAAGTCGTAAAAATGCCCCGAGAGTTCCGCCGGATCATCGCCTGCAGAAAACAGCGAGTCAGTCATGAAGTCGTACTGGTTCCCGACGGTGACCTTACCGAACTTGTCGTTCACCAGCCCGACAAACGAAGTCCGGCTAAACAGGCTCGAATTCGGCATGAACGCGCCGCTGTCGATCTGGAACTGGTCGACCAGCTCGAAGATGGCCTTGGTACCGCCGCCGAGGTCCTCAACGCCGCGGAAACCCCAAAGATTCGGTCCGTTGACGCCGTCGTCCATCTTGACGTTTCGCTTGCCGGATTCGTTGCTGACGTAGGTAACACCGGTATCGACCATGCCGAACAGCGTGACGCTGCTCTGCGCGTGTGCCGCCGTCGTCGCGCAGGCAGCGGCGAGGATGGCCAACGTTGTCTGTTTCTTTTTCATGCTTGAAGATCTCCTTGCGTGCTCTTAGTACTACAGATCGAATAAAATATTTCTTTATCTTTCTTGGGGAAAGCCGGTGAAAGGTCACTTTCTGGGTGACAAAGCGGATCGCGAATCGTCTCAGGAGGCGGGCCGGTGAAGATCTCTTAGCGTGAAGAAAAAAGGCTATCGCGCAGGTAGGCGACGACGGTCTCGAGGACTCGCCATTGATGTGCCGGCTTCCTGCGAGCGTCGATGAACGCCGTGATGTCGATGAGTCCCGCAGCTAACATACGCATCCCCGAAATACTTTTCCGTAGTCGATTCAATCGAACACGAATCATGATTTTGTTAGGACGCGAAGATATCGAAAACCTATCACGATCGGAAGGTGCGGGTTAACCAGATTCGAAGCACGAATACAGACTCGCGATCGCCTTCGTGCTATGAATTGATGCGACAGATATGGCCTAAAGCGCCGTTGCGATAAGGACTTGTGGCGGCGCCAGAGATCGAGGTGAAACAGAGATTCTGAAGATGGGTGATGAGGTAGCGATAAGCAGACAAGATATTAAAGAAAAGAGATCGCAACCTTGCCTGCTTTGATGAGGAAGGTGCAATTTTTGGTAAGGATTTTATCCGAAATTATATTAGGTATCCACAATGGTTCTGGCATGTTAGTTCACGACATCAAGCCAGACGCAAGTGGTCGACCGTTCGATAATTGCCGGACTCATCTGGGAGCGACCATTCCCCTGGTGCGCAGCGGTCGTTAGCTGCCGGCGTCCGTTGGCGGAGCGGAGACGATCGTAAT
>NZ_JAMFSB010000241.1 GCF_026225065.1 Paraburkholderia sp.
GGCGATTCTCCAGCGCAGACGGCAAGCCTGCCTTCAGCCGGTCGACCGGGAGCGGTTCGAGAATCACACCGGTCGAGAACGGCAGCACCTGCTCGGGTGCAATGCCGGTCAAACGCGCCAGTTCGACGCAAGTCTCGCGAGCATGCGCGAGACCCGGCTCGCCAGTGCCCGCATTCGCGTTACCGGTATTGATCACCAGCGCGCGAATCGCCTTGCCGCCCGCGCGAACGCGATCCAGATGCTCGCGGCACACCGTGACAGGCGCCGCGCAAAACCGGTTCGACGTGAACACGCCACCTACCGTCGCACCCTCATCGACGGAAATGACCAGCACGTCCTTTCGGTTCGGCTTACGAATGTTCGCTTCAGCCCAGCCTAGCGTGACGCCGGCGACGGGATGGAGTTGAGCGGGATCGATCGAGGGGAAATTGACAGCCATGGTCGCGACCTGTCCAAGTTGAAAATGCCGGCATGGAGCCGGCATCGGAAATCACAATGGGGTGGAACGACGTGCGACGCACCACCGCGTAGTCACCAGCAACACGCTGGGTAAAACGATGCGGCGCGCTCGAGGCGCGCCGCTGGGTCAATCTCACGCAATCTTGCCGTGGCACTGCTTGTACTTCTTGCCGCTGCCGCAGGGGCAAGGATCGTTACGCCCCACCTTCGGCACGTTGTCGCCAAACGGCTCGGCCGTTGCATGCGCGCTGCTGTGGCTCATCGCATCGCCGATCATGGCGGCCGTCGCCACTTCAACCGCTGCAGGCGCGGCGGCTTCGATAACTTCGGCATGGCGGAACTCGACGTTCTCGAGGTGACTGCCCTGCTCTTCAAAATCCTCGGCCGCCTGTTCCAGTTGCTCCCGCGACTCGATCTGCACGTTCATCACCGTGCGCGTGACGCTAAGCTTCACATCGTCAAGCATCGCAGCAAACAGCTCGAATGCTTCGCGCTTGTATTCCTGCTTCGGATTCTTCTGCGCATAACCGCGCAGATGGATACCTTGGCGCAGGTGGTCGAGCGCAGCCAGATGTTCACGCCATTTGCTGTCCAGGGTCTGCAGCATGATCGAGCGTTCAAAGCCGCTGAACGATTCGCGGCCCACCAGCGCCACCTTCGCTTCGTACGATTCGTCCGCCGCGGCGATCACCGCTTCGAGGATCTCGTCCACGTTGATCGACGACGACTCGTTGATCATTTCCTGAATGGCGAGATCGAGCTGCCACTCTTTGCGCAGCACTTCTTCGAGCTCAGGCACGTCCCACTGTTCTTCGATGCTGCCAGCCGGCACAAACTGATGGACGATGTCGGTGATCACGCCATGGCGCATGGCGCCGATGGTTTCCGTGATGTCATTCGCCTCGAGCAATTCATTGCGCTGCTGGTAGATGACCTTGCGCTGATCGTTCGACACGTCATCGTATTCGAGCAATTGCTTACGAATATCGAAGTTGCGTGCCTCGACCTTGCGCTGCGCCGATTCGATCGAACGCGTGACGATGCCCGCTTCGATCGCCTCGCCTTCCGGCATCTTCAGGCGATCCATGATGGCGCGCACGCGGTCGCCGGCGAAAATGCGCAGCAGCGGATCTTCCAGCGACAGATAGAAGCGCGACGAACCCGGGTCACCCTGACGGCCGGCACGGCCGCGCAACTGGTTGTCGATCCGGCGCGATTCGTGACGTTCGGTGCCGATGATGTGCAGACCGCCCGCGGCCTTCACCTGATCGTGCAGCGCCTGCCATTCGTCATGCAGCTTCTGGATGCGGCGTTCCTTCTCGTCCGACGGGATAGCCGGGTCGGCGTCGATAAACGCAGCCTGCTTCTCGGCGTTGCCGCCCAGCACGATGTCGGTGCCGCGGCCGGCCATGTTGGTGGCGATCGTCACGCGTTTCGGACGGCCCGCTTCCGCGACGATTTCGGCTTCGCGCGCGTGCTGCTTGGCGTTCAGCACTTCGTGCGGCAAACCGGCCTGCTTCAGCAGATGCGACAGCAGTTCGGAGTTTTCGATCGACGTCGTGCCGACCAGCACCGGTTGACCACGTTCGTGGCAATCGCGGATATCGCGAATGACGGCGTCGTAGCGCTCCTTCGCCGTCTTGTAGATCTGGTCCTGCTTGTCGGTACGCCTGGGCGGACGGTTCGTCGGGATCACGACCGTTTCCAGCCCGTAGATCTCGTTGAACTCGTACGCTTCCGTGTCCGCCGTGCCGGTCATGCCGGACAGCTTCGCGTACATGCGGAAGTAGTTCTGGAACGTGATCGACGCAAGCGTCTGGTTTTCGCTCTGGATCTTGACGTGTTCCTTCGCCTCGACGGCCTGGTGCAGGCCATCCGACCAGCGGCGACCCGACATCAGACGGCCGGTGAATTCGTCGACGATCACGACTTCGTTGTTCTGCACCACGTAATGCTGATCTTTGTAGAACAGCGTGTGAGCGCGCAACGCGGCGTACACGTGGTGCATCAACGTGATGTTCTGCGGCGCGTAGAGGCTTTCGCCCTCGCCGATCAGGCCCCACTCGGAGAGCAGGCGCTCGGCCTTTTCGTGCCCCGATTCGGTCAGGAATACCTGACGGCCCTTTTCATCCAGCGTGTAGTCGCCCGGCTTTTCGACGCCGGTGCCGTCCGCCTTTTCCTCACCGATCTGGCGCTCGAGCAGCGGCGGCAGCGCATTCATGCGCACGTACAGTTCGGTGTGGTCTTCGGCCTGGCCGGAAATGATCAGCGGCGTGCGCGCCTCGTCGATCAGGATCGAGTCCACCTCGTCGACGACCGCAAAATTCAACGACCGCTGCACGCGCGCATCGGTCTCGTAGACCATGTTGTCGCGCAGGTAGTCGAAACCGAATTCGTTGTTCGTGCCGTAGGTGATGTCCGCACCGTAGGCCTGCTGTTTCATGCCATGGTCCATCTGCGACAGGTTGATGCCGACTGACAGACCAAGGAAGTTATACAGACGCGCCATCCACTCGGCGTCGCGTTGCGCGAGGTAATCGTTCACCGTCACGACGTGGACGCCACGCCCGGTCAGCGCATTCAGGTAGACCGGCAGCGTAGCGACGAGCGTCTTGCCTTCGCCAGTGCGCATTTCACCGATCTTGCCGTAATGCAACACCATCCCGCCGATCAACTGGACGTCGAAGTGGCGCATTTTCAGGACGCGCTTGCTCGCCTCCCGGCAGACCGCGAAGGCTTCGGGCAGCAGCTTGTCGAGCGACTCGCCGCTGGCGACGCGCTGGCGGAATTCACCCGTTTTGGCGCGCAGTTCGTCATCCGTCAATTGCTCGATCTGCGGTTCGAGCGCATTGATCGCCGTGACGGTCTTTTGATATTGCTTGACTAGCCGCTGGTTGCGGCTGCCAAAAATCTTTTGTAGAAAACCGGTGGTCATCGGATCGGTGTCTGCGTCGCGGCTTCGGCTGGTTCACGGCATGCGGTTTGATCACATGCAGGTCCGGGGTCGGAAGTGCCTCGGCGGCTTAGTCCAAGAGTGAATTCGAATCGGGCATTTTAGCACGCGCCCCAGCGCACGCCTGTGTCACGGGCGCGACGTAGGGATACCGTGTACAGCCCCGGCCAGAGCCTCGATGAGCCCGGCCGGGAGCACATCCCGCGCGGTACAATCCGGGCGTGAGCGCACATTGTGTGCAACCACGCCCTACTATCCTACATGAGCCGCTCCCCGTCGTTTTCAAGGCCGCCGTCCAGGCAGTTCAACACACGCCGCCCGCAACCGGTCTCCGAAGTGCTCAAACGCACGGATGCGTTTGCCGCCCTGCGCGCCGGTGTGGAGCAGATCGCCTCGCTCGAGAAAGACCTACGCGAATTGTTGCCGGATTATTTGGGTTCGAGCGTCGAACCTGGCTTTATCAAGGATGGCGTACTGGCACTTTTTGCCGCGCACAATGCGCTGGCGGCGCGTTTGCGGCATCTTGAGCCGCGGCTGTTGTCCGATCTGCAGCAGCGTGGCTGGTCGGTCAATTCCTTGCGAATCCGCGTGCGCCCGCAAGCGGTAAAAGAGCCGCCCCCCGTCAAACAGGCGCGCATGACCCCAGCAGGCGCCGACGCCTTGCACGCGTTGAGCGAGTCGCTCGCGCCATCGCCGTTGCAGGCAGCGCTTGCGAGGATGGCGGCCCGACATCTACGGAATCGCGAGAGCAAAAAATAAGCGGCCCAAGGGGCCGCTTATTTTTCTACCTGAGAGCCGAATCGAACCGCACTGCGCCACGCAGCGGGTCGCTAGCGGAAAGAATCAGGCAAACGCCGTCTGCGTATCGAACGCAAAGCCACGCGGGGCTTTCTGCGTGTCTTCGAAGGTGACGATTTCATACGCGTCTTCGTGCTTCAGCAGTTCGCGCAGCAGCGCGTTGTTCAGGCCGTGGCCCGACTTGTACGCCGTGTACGAGGCGAGCAACGGATGGCCGATCACATACAGATCGCCAATCGCGTCGAGCATCTTGTGCTTCACGAACTCGTCGTCGTAGCGCAGGCCGTCGTTGTTCAGGATGCGGTACTCGTCGAGAGCGATGGCGTTGTCCATGCTGGCGCCGCGGGCGAGGCCCAGTTCGCGCAGCATTTCCACTTCATGCGCATAGCCGAAGGTACGGGCCCGAGCGATGTCACGCACGTACGACGTGTGCGCAAAGTCCACTTCCAGCGCCTGGCCGGTCTTGTCGACCGCCGGGTGACGGAAATCGATCGTGAACTTGAGTTTGAAGCCGAAAAACGGGTCAAGACGGGCGAACTTGTCACCATCGATGATTTCGACCGATTTGGTGACCTTGATGAATTTCTTCGCTGCGTTCTGTTCCTCGACACCCACCGACTGAATCAGAAACACGAACGTGGCGGCGCTGCCGTCCATGATCGGAATTTCTTCGGCAGTGACATCGACGTACAGGTTGTCGATACCGAGGCCCGCGCAGGCCGACATCAAATGTTCGATGGTCGAGACGCGCACGCCGTCCTTCTGGAGCACGGACGCGAGACGTGTGTCGCCGATCGACGTCGTGGCCGCCGGAATCTCTACAGGAGTCGGCAAGTCCACACGCGTGAACACGATGCCGGTGTCAGGAGCGGCCGGACGGAGCGTCAACTCGACCTTGCGGCCAGAGTGCACGCCGATGCCGACAGTCTTGACAATCGATTTGATAGTGCGCTGCTTCAACATGGTGATCTTCTGTTCGATTGAAAATCCCAATCGGGACTTTTTATTCCATAGCGCGAAGTATACTCCATTACCCTGGGAACCGTTGTTTCCGAGGAGGTATCAATCTGTTTCGCTACATTACCCAGCGGGTAAAGCGTGACGGGCTGATGTCCCGGAACGGAGGCGTTTCCGGTCATCAGCCCGCGTTACGGCTTGTCACACGAATGCCTTCTGGCCGTTGCCCCGGCACAACGTAACACCGGGAAAAGGCCGTCCAGCACCCCGTACTAGCTCAACGTGGCGAGGATACTGCCCGCATCGCTGACTTCGAACTTGCCGGGTGCATCGAGGTTCAGCGTCTTGACCACGCCGTCGTCGACCACCATAGCGTAGCGCTGGGAACGAATTCCCATGCCGCGCGCCGACAGGTCCTGCTCCAGACCGAGCGCCCGCGTGAAAGCCGCACTACCGTCCGCCATCATGCGCACCTTGCCCGAGGTGTGCTGATCGCGTCCCCACGCGCCCATGACGAACGCGTCGTTGACGGACACGCACCAGATTTCGTCGATGCCGGCAGCGCGCAACTGCTCGGCGTGCTCGACATAACCTGGTACATGCTTGGCCGAACAGGTCGGCGTGAACGCGCCCGGCAATCCGAAGATCACCACGCGTTTGCCGGCCGTCTGCTCGCGCACGTCGAAGCTGTTCGGTCCGATCGTGCAGCCCGCACGCTCCTCTTCGATTAACTCAAAGACGGTTGCGCCGGGTAGCTTTTCACCCACCTTAATCATGACTCAGTCCTTCACGTCAATGCGGAGCATGCCCGCACGTCGTCGTGCCGCAGTGGATCGCGCAGTCGCGCACCTGCCCCTACTTTTGCGCTACCCGCCGGCCGCATCTGCCAGCGACAGCCACCCCGTCCGCTTCGCGAATCCGAAGGGGGCACCTGTCCTTGCCGCGTTTCTGGAGAAACCGCGGCCTGCTTTGCCGTTCCACTCGCCACGCTCGTGCATTCCCTGCTCGCACGCAATCCACGTGCCGCAGCGAAAGCCAGCTCGTATGCGTCAGTCCGCCTGCTTGCGCAGGAATGCCGGGATATCGTACGTATCGACGCCCTTTTCCTGCAGCGCCTGCACGTGCGATGCCGCCGTGTCACGCGAAGTGCGCCACACTGCCGGCGTATCCAGCGCGCCGTAGTCTGCCGTGCTTGCGTAGTGTTGCGGAGCGTGCCCATGCTGCATTGCACCAACCGGCTGGTTGTCCGTGCCAGTACGCAGCAGCGTCATCGGAGCCGATTGCTGCTTCTTCGCAGCGCGACCCAGACCCGTTGCCACCACCGTCACGCGCAACGCGTCGCCCATCGCATCATCGTATACCGCGCCGAAAATCACCGTTGCGTCTTCCGCCGCGTAGCTCTTGATGGTGTTCATCACTTCGCGGGTTTCCGACAGACGCAGCGAACGGCTCGACGTGATGTTCACCAGCACGCCACGTGCGCCCGACAGGTCCACGCCTTCCAGCAGCGGGCTAGCCACAGCCTGCTCGGCAGCCAGACGCGCGCGATCGACGCCGGCAACCGTCGCCGTGCCCATCATCGCCTTGCCCTGTTCGCCCATTACCGTCTTCACGTCTTCGAAGTCGACGTTCACCAGACCGTCGACGTTGATGATTTCAGCGATACCGGCAACTGCGTTGTTCAGAACGTCGTCCGCGCACTGGAAGCACTTGTCCATCTCGGCGTCATCGCCCATCACCTCGAACAGCTTGTCGTTCAGAACGACGATCAGCGAGTCGACGTGATCCTCCAGTTGCTGCGATCCAGCTTCTGCTACCCGCATGCGCTTGCCGCCTTCGAATTCGAACGGCTTGCTGACCACGCCAACAGTCAAGATACCCATTTCCTTGGCGATCTGCGCCACGACCGGAGCTGCCCCCGTGCCCGTGCCGCCACCCATGCCTGCGGTGATGAACACCATGTGCGCGCCGCGCAGTGCGTCTGCGATACGCTCACGTGCTTCTTCTGCTGCAGCGCGGCCCATTTCCGGCTTGGCGCCAGCGCCGAGCCCGGTGTTGCCGAGCTGGATCACCGATGAAGCACGCGAACGCGACAGAGCCTGCGCGTCCGTGTTCATCACGATGAAGTCGACGCCTTGCACGCCTTTGTTGATCATGTGCTGAACGGCATTGCCGCCAGCGCCACCGACTCCGATCACCTTGATGATGGTGCCGTTGGTTTCGGTTTCCAGCATCTGGAATTCCATGTTGCCTCCGTCAAGATAAAAAATTGCAGCCACTCGGCCGTTATTCGGCAGGAGATCGGGCAACCTCCTGTCGCGCGCCAGCCGCCGGCACCAGCGCGTATTGCGAAAACTGTTCGTACAGCGAATGCTTTAGAAATTGCCCAGAAACCAGTCCTTCATGCGCGTGAAAACCTGGCCCATCGAGCCGGATTGCACCGCCACCTTGCGGCCGCGCATCCGTTGCGAACGTCCTTCCACCAGCAGGCCCATCGCCGTCGAGTAGCGCGGGTTGCGCACTACATCCGCGAGACCGCCCGCGTATTCCGGCACGCCGATCCGCACCGGCTTCAGGAAAATGTCCTCACCCAGTTCGACCATGCCGAGCATCATCGACGCGCCGCCGGTCAACACCACACCGGAGCTCAGCAGTTCTTCGTAACCCGACTCGCGCACCACCTGCTGCACGAGTGAAAACAGTTCTTCGACACGCGGCTCGACCACCGCCGCCAGCGCCTGGCGCGACAGCGTGCGCGGACCGCGCTCGCCCAGACCCGGCACTTCGATCATCTCGTCCGGATCAGCCAGCGCCTGCTTCGCGATGCCGTAGTCGACCTTGATGTCTTCCGCATCCGGCGTCGGCGTGCGCAGCGCCATCGCGATATCACTCGTGATCTGGTCGCCGGCGATCGGAATCACCGCGGTGTGACGGATCGCGCCTTCGCTGAAAATCGCGATGTCCGTCGTGCCGCCACCGATATCCACCAACACCACGCCCAGCTCCTTCTCGTCTTCCGTCAGCACCGCCAGCGACGACGCCAGCGGCTGCAAGATCAGATCGTTGACTTCGAGCCCGCAGCGGCGCACGCACTTGACGATGTTCTGCGCCGCGCTCACCGCGCCCGTCACGATATGCACCTTCACTTCGAGGCGGATACCGCTCATGCCGATCGGCTCGCGCACATCTTCCTGACCGTCGATGATGAATTCCTGGGTCAGGATATGCAGCACCTGCTGATCGGTCGGGATGTTGATCGCCTTGGCCGTCTCGATCACGCGGGCCACGTCGGCCTGCGTCACTTCTTTTTCCTTGATCGCCACCATGCCGCTCGAATTGAATGAGCGGATATGGCTGCCGGCGATCCCCGTGAATACGTTGGTGATCTTGCAGTCAGCCATCAGCTCCGCTTCTTCGAGCGCACGCTGAATAGACTGCACGGTGGCCTCGATGTTCACCACCACACCTTTTTTGAGCCCCTTCGATTCGCTCTGGCCGAGGCCTATCACCTCGTAGTGACCTTCGCCTTTCAGCTCGGCGACGATGGCCACGACCTTCGACGTCCCGATGTCGAGGGCGACCAGCAGATCTTTATAGTCTTTACTCATAGCGTGCTCATTGCGTGTGATGTCCTGTTACTTCTTGCCCTTGTCGGGTTCAGTGATAAAGCGCATCCCTGCTGCGCGAATCGCGAAACCGTTCGGATAGCGCAAGTCCGCATACTCGATATCCTTCCCCCAACGTTGCGTCACTGCTGCCCACGCCGCTGTGAGGCGCTTGCTGCGATCGAGCAGCGTCTGCTGATTGCGCTCGCGCCCCAACTCGATCTGCGTACCGTTCGACAACTTGACCGTCCAGGCGTAACGCGGCGACAGCGTGACCTCTTCCGGCGTCGCACCCAGCGGGGCAAACCACTTCTTGAAGTCGCGATACCGCGCGACCACTTCTTGCGCCGTGCCGTCGGGACCGTCGAAGGCGGGCAAATCCTCTTCGAGCTCGCCCTGATTCGCGGTGAACAGTTCGCCGTCCACGCTCACCAGCTGATCGCTGCCCCATGTTGCAAGCGGTTTGTACTCTTCCAGCGTGACAGCCAGTGCGTTCGGCCAGACGCGCCGCACACTCGCATGACGCACCCACGGCATCTGCTCGAAGGCCTGGCGTGCCGCGTCCAGATCCACTGTGAAAAAATTGCCCTTCAAGCGGCCCACTACACCCGCACGCACCGTCGGCGAATTGATGTGCTCGGTGTCGCCATCGATCTGGATTTCGCGCAGCGCAAAGCTCGGCCGCTGCACCAGCCACACTCCGCCGGCCGCCAGCAGCACGAGCACCAGCAACGCATGCAACGCGTTGGCGGCGAAATTGAGCTGGCGAACGTTGTTCCACATAGCGTCGACGTCAGTCCTTCAGCGTGAGCGACAACACGCTCACGACCAGATCTTTGTAGCTGATGCCAACGGCGCGCGCCGCTTTCGGCGGCAGCGAGTGATCGGTCATGCCTGGGGCCGTGTTCACCTCCAGGAAATACGGGTTGCCCTGTGCGTCCAGCATGAAATCGGCGCGACCCCAATCGGCGCAGCCGAGCACGTCGAACGCGCGACGTGCCAGCACTTTCAGACGCGCTTCCTCGTCCGGCGCCATGCCGCATGGAATCAGGTATTGCGTGTCGTTGGCGACGTACTTCGCGTGATAGTCGTAGAACTCGCCCGCCGGTACGATGCGGATCACCGGCAGATCGAGATCGCCCGCGATACACGCCGTGTATTCGCCACCACCTTCGATGCTCTTTTCCACCACCACGATCTTGTCAAACTTCGCGGCTTCTTCGAGCGCGGCCGGCAATGCGTCGGCGCTCTTCACCTTGATCACCGCGACGCTCGAGCCTTCGCTCGCCGGCTTCACGAAGAGCGGCAAGCCGAGCTTCGCGACAATGTCCACCGCGCGTGCTGTGTAGTCGTCGCCGCGCAGCACTGCTTCAAACGGCGGCGTGGGCACACCCAATTGCTGCCACACGAGCTTGGTGCGGAACTTGTCCAGACCGAGCGCCGAGCCCAGCACGCCACTGCCCGTATAACGAATGCCGTAGAAGTCGAGCGCGCCCTGAATCTGCCCGTTCTCGCCGTAACCACCGTGCAGCGCGTTGAACGCACGCACAAAACCTTCGTCTTTCAACGCCGCGAGCGGGCGCTCAGCGGGGTCGAACGGATGAGCGTCGATGCCGGCCTCACGCAGCCCTTGCAGCACGAGGCGGCCCGAGTTGAGCGACACTTCGCGCTCGGCAGATTCACCGCCGAGCAGGACTGCCACTTTGCCGAACTGTTTTGGATCGATACTGCTCATTTCACACCTTCGTTTTGCGCGAGACGACCCGGCACACTGCCGATCGAACCCGCACCCATCGTGATCACCACATCGCCTTCGCGCACGAGGGTCGTGAGCGCATCCGGCACTTCTTCCACCGTCTCGACAAACACCGGTTCGGTCTTGCCCGCCACGCGAATCGCGCGAGCGAGGGCCCGGCCATCGGCGGCGACGATCGGCGCTTCGCCCGCCGAATAGACTTCCGTCAACACCAGCGCATCGACGGTGGACAGCACCTTCACAAAATCTTCGAAGCAATCGCGCGTACGCGTGAAGCGGTGCGGCTGGAACGCCAGCACGAGGCGACGACCGGGGAACGCACCACGCGCCGCCGCAATCGTCGCGGCCATTTCCACCGGGTGATGGCCGTAATCGTCGACCAGCGTGTAGGTTCCGCTGGGCTGTTCACCCGTCGTAACCGGCACCTCGCCGTAGCGCTGGAAGCGCCGGCCTACGCCGTTAAAATCTGCGAGTGCTCGCTGGATATCGGCATCTTTCACTTCAAGTTCAGTCGCAATTGCAATTGCGGCCAATGCGTTCTGCACATTGTGCGTACCGGGCAGGTTCAACACGATGTCGATTGGCGCCGCGTCTTCGCGTAGCGCCGTGAAATGCATGCGGCCGTCGTGAGCCTCGACGTTCACCGCGCGCACCTGCGCATCGGCCGCGAGGCCATAGCGGATGATCGGCTTCGAGACGAACGGCAGAATCTCCTTCACGTTCGGATCGTCGACGCACAGCACCGCAATGCCGTAGAACGGCAGCCGATGCGTGAACTCGATGAACGCCTGCTTGAGCCGCGCAAAGTCGTGGCCGTAGGTGTCCATGTGATCGGCATCGATGTTCGTGATGACTTCGATCACCGGGAACAGATTCAGGAACGACGCATCCGATTCGTCCGCTTCGGCGACGATGAAGTCACCGGTGCCGAGACGCGCGTTCGCACCCGCACTGATCAGCCGGCCGCCGATCACGAAGGTCGGATCGAGCCCACCCGCAGCGAGCACGCTCGCCACGAGCGACGTGGTGGTGGTCTTGCCGTGCGTGCCGGCAATCGCAATGCCCTGCTTCAGGCGCATCAGTTCCGCGAGCATCACCGCACGCGGCACGATCGGAATATGCCGATGACGCGCGGCGAGCACTTCCGGGTTGTCGCTGCGCACCGCGGTGGAAACGACCACGGCGTTCGCGCCTTCGATGTTCCCGGCGTCGTGGCCAATCGCGATGCGCGCGCCCAGCGCAGCAAGGCGGTCGGTCACCGCGTTCTTCGCGAGGTCCGAGCCGCTTACCTGATAGCCGAGATTCACCAGCACCTCGGCGATGCCGCTCATCCCTGCACCGCCGATGCCGACGAAGTGAATATGTTTGACGATGTGTTTCATTGTTGCCTTCCTTCTGTGCTCGGGCTCTGGCTCGGGACTACGCCTGCCACCGCCGCGCAAATCTGCGCGACCTGTTCGGTGGCATCGGGTTTCGCGAGCGAGCGCGAACGCTCTGCCATCTCCGCGAGACTCTCGCGGGTCTGACTACGCAACCAGGCGACGAGACCCTCCGCCGTGAGATCGCGTTGCTGCACTACCAGCGCCGCGCCGTGATCGGCGAGGAACGCTGCATTGGTTGTCTGGTGATCGTCCACTGCAAACGGGAACGGTACGAAGAACGCCGCCACGCCCACGGCCGCAATCTCGGACACCGTCATCGCGCCCGAACGGCAGATCACCAGGTCCGCTTTCGCGTAGGCGCTCGTCATGTCGTCAATGAACGGCACGAGTTGCACGTCCGCCTCTTCACCGTTCGCGGCCAGCAAACCGGCTTCCGCGTAATTCGCTTTCAGCGCATCGATATGCTTCGCGCCGGCTTGATGCACCACGTGCGGACGCTCCTCTGGTTTGAGCATCGCCAGCGCACGCGGCACGACTTCATTGAGCGCCGCTGCCCCCAGACTGCCTCCAAACACCAGCAGATTCAGCGGACCGCTGCGTTGTGCGTAGCGTGCTTTGGGTGTCAATGTGCGCGCAAGTTCCTCACGAATCGGATTACCGGTCCATTCCGCGTGCGGCAGCGCGTTCGGGAACGCCACGAGCACGCGTTTGGCGACCTTCGCCAGCACCT
This sequence comes from Paraburkholderia sp., assembly GCF_026225065.1. GTDB lineage: Bacteria > Pseudomonadota > Gammaproteobacteria > Burkholderiales > Burkholderiaceae > Paraburkholderia. The sequence goes on from NZ_JAMFSB010000241.1 coordinate 12,641, forward strand.
TGTTCGCAAGACCGGCAATCGAATTCTGTTCATGCAGCACGAGCGGGCGGCCGCTCAGCGCCGTCATCAAACCGGCCGGGAACGTGATGTAGCCACCCATGCCGAGCACGACGTCAGGTTTCACGCGCCGCAGCACGCTCAGGCTTTGGGCGCTGGCGCGCAGCAGATTGACCGGCAACATCAGCTTGGTCTTCAGACCCTTGCCGCGCAGACCGCCAAAGCGCACATATTCCATTGGGATGCAATGCTTAGGCACGAGCGTCGCTTCCATGCCCGCGGGGTTGCCGAGCCACACGACTTTCCAGCCCCACGCCTGCATCAGGTGAGCGACCGCGAGCCCCGGGAACACGTGTCCCCCGGTGCCGCCGGCCATCACCATCAGCGTGCGTTGTTGCATGGAGGTCATACTTTCCCTCCGCGCATCAACACACGATTTTCGTAATCCACACGCATCAACAAACCGATCGCAATACAGTTCAGCAAGATGCCCGAGCCGCCGTAGCTGACGAGCGGCAACGTGAGGCCCTTGGTCGGCAGCAGGCCGAGGTTCACACCCATGTTGATGAAGGTCTGCGCACCGAACCATAGGCCAATGCCCTTCGCGACCAGCCCCGCAAACGTGCGGTCGAGCGCAAGCGCCTGGCGGCCGATCTCAAACGAGCGGCGCACGATCCAGTAGAACATCAGGATCACCACCAGCACGCCCACGAAACCGAGTTCCTCGCCAATCACGGCGAGGATGAAGTCGGTATGCGCTTCCGGCAGATAGTTGAGCTTCTCGACGCTGCCGCCAAGGCCCACGCCGAACCACTCGCCGCGCCCGAAGGCGATCAGCGAGTGCGTCAATTGATACGCCTTGCCCTGCGCGTAACGGTCGTCCCAAGGATCGAGATACGCAAAAATCCGCTCACGGCGCCACGGCGACGCCCACACCAGCAGACTAAATGTGCCGACCGCAGTGGCGACCAGGCCGCCGAACAGCTTGCCGTTCACGCCGCCGAGGAACAGCACGCCCATCGCGATCGCTGCGATCACCATGAACGCGCCCATGTCAGGCTCGAGCAGCAGCAGTGCGCCCACCACGCCCACGGCAAAGGCCATCGGCAGGAAGCCCTTGGCGAAGCTGTGCATGTACTCCTGCTTGCGCACCGTGTAGTTCGCCGCGTAGATCGTCACGGCGAGCTTCATGATTTCCGACGGCTGCATGTTCGTGATGCCGAGCGGGATCCAGCGGCGCGCGCCGTTCACACCCTTGCCGACGTGCGGAATCAGCACGACGACAAGACTGGCCAGCGCCAGCAGGAAGATCTTCGGTGCGTACTTGTCCCACGTCGAAACTGGAACCCGGAACGCGACCACGCCGATCACCGATCCCAGCACCACGAAGACGATCTGGCGCACGAGGAATGCCCAGTCGCGATACGACGCATATTTGGGCGAATCGGGCATCGCAATCGATGCCGAGTACACCATCACGACGCCCAGGCCGAGCAGCGCGATCACCACCCACAGCAGCGAGTGATCGTAATCGAGCATGCGCGAGCGCAGCGGCCGCACGCCGTTGACGGCGCTCGCGAGACCGCTCGCCGTGCGAGCTGCGCTGGCATCGCCGACTGAACCGCGCTGCTTGGAAAGGCGCGAACCGAAGCGTTCCGACCAGCTCATATCATCGTCCCCCGTTCGGCAGCGATGTCTTCAACCGTGCTGCGGAACACCGCGGCACGATGCGCGTAATCCTTGAACATGTCGAAGCTCGCACAGGCCGGCGACAGCAGCACGGCGTCGCCCGGTTGGGCGAGCGCTGCCGCGGCGCGCGTGGCGTCTTCGAGCGTCGCCTGATCGGTCAGCGCAATGCCGGTGTCGGCCAGCGCAGCGCGGATCAACGGCGCGTCGCGGCCGATCAGCATCACCGCGCGGCACCAGCGCATCACCGGTGCGGCGAGCGGCTCGAATTCCTGGCCTTTGCCATCGCCGCCGGCGATCAGCACCGCGCGTTGCGCAAGGCCGTCGAGCGCTGCAACGGTCGCGCCAACGTTGGTGCCCTTGCTGTCATCCACATAGTCGATGCCCTCGATCGACGCGATCAGTTCAACGCGATGCGGCTCGCCTTGGTATTCGCGCAAGCCGTGCAACAACGGCGCGCCGGGCAGACCGATGGCACGGGCGAGCGCAAACGCAGCGAGCGCGTTGGCGGCGTTGTGCAGACCGCGGATGCGCAATGCGTCGGCCGGCATCAGGCGCTTGAGCGCGATGCTCGGCGGGGCGACGGATTCGTTCTTGCGACGACGGGTCGGCGCGGGTTCGTCGGAGGCGTCGCGGTCGAGCGCTTCGACGAGCCAGACAATGCCGCTTTCGCGCAGCAGACCGTAGTCGCCGGGACGCATCGGTTCGGTCACGCCAAAGGTGATCGGGGGCGCCGCGCCGTCAGACGCGGACGCAAGCGCCGTCACACGAGCGTCGTCGCGGTTCAGCACGCGCACGGTCTGCGGCCCGAAGATCTTGCCCTTCGCCGCAGCGTAGGCGTCGAGGCCGCCGTGCCAGTCGAGGTGGTCCTGCGTGATGTTGAGGATGACTGCTGCATCCGGCGCGAACGTGTGCGCCGTTTCCAGCTGGAAGCTCGACAACTCGAGCACCCAGATGTCGGGCAGCGCGGTGTTGTCGATTGCTTCAGTGAGCTTGTCGAGCGCGGCCGGACTGATGTTGCCCGCCACTGCGACCTTCTTGCCGGCGCGTTCGCACAACAGCCCCGTCAGGCTCGTCGTGGTGGTCTTGCCGTTGGTGCCGGTGATCGCGATCACCTTCGGCGCGTAGCCGCTCTCGCCGAGCGTCTTCAGTGCCTGCGCGAAAAATTCGAGTTCGCCCCAGACCGGGATGTCTTTTTCACGCGCTTCGGTAATCAGCGGCAACAGATCGGCGGCGAGCGGCGACAGGCCAGGGCTGATCGCCAGCAGTTCGACGCCTTCGAGCAGCACCGGCGAAAACGGCCCACCGACAAAGTCAGCGTCGACACCATGCGCTTCCAGGGCGGACAGGTTCGGCGGTACTTCACGCGTGTCGGCCACGCGCAACCGACACCCGTGCCGCGCGCACCAGCGCGCCATGGCGAGACCCGATTCACCGAGTCCCAGCACGAGCACCATCGGCTTTTGCCGATCCCGAAACTTCTCGCCAAACATCGCTTTCCCTTTTACTTCGACAACCGCTTAACGCAACTTGAGCGTGGACAAACCGAACAGACACAGCATCAACGTGATGATCCAGAAACGCACGACAACTTGCGTCTCTTTCCAGCCGGACAATTCAAAATGGTGATGCAGCGGCGCCATCTTGAAGAGACGCCGGCCTTCGCCGTAGCGGCGCTTGGTGAACTTGAACCAGGTGACCTGCAGCATCACGGAAAGTGTCTCCGCGACGAAAATGCCGCCCATGATGAAGAGCACGATTTCCTGCCGGACGATCACCGCGACCGTGCCGAGCGCACCGCCCAACGCCAGCGCGCCGACGTCGCCCATGAACATCTGCGCGGGGTGCGTGTTGAACCAGAGAAACGCGAGGCCGGCCCCACCCATCGCGGAACAGAAAATCAGCAACTCACCGGCGCCGGCGATATGCGGAAACAGCAGGTATTTCGAATAGATCGAGCTGCCCATCACATATGCGAACACGCCGAGCGATGCGCCCACGAGCACCACGGGCATGATCACCAGACCATCAAGGCCGTCGGTCAGATTCACCGCGTTGCTGGAGCCGACGATCACCAGATACGTCAGCACGATGAAGCCCCATACGCCGAGCGGATAGCTGATCGACTTGAAGAACGGCAGCATCAGGTCGGCGTGCGGCGGCAGGCCAATTGAGAAGCCACTACGCACCCACGCCATGAAGAGATCATAGACGCGCACGTTGCTCGCCTCGGACACGCTGAAGGCGAGATACACGGCGGCGAACAGACCGATCACCGATTGCCAGAAATACTTCTCACGCGAGGACATGCCGCGCGGATCTTTGTAGACCACCTTGCGGTAATCGTCGACCCAGCCGATCACGCCGAAGCCGAACGTCACCAGAATCACGATCCAGATAAAGCGGTTGGTCAGATCGGCCCACAGCAGCGTCGAGACCGCGATGCCGAGCAGGATCAACACACCGCCCATGGTCGGCGTGCCGGATTTAATGAGGTGCGTTTGCGGACCGTCCTTACGAACGGCCTGCCCCACCTTCATGGCGGTCAGCTTGCGGATCACCGCCGGGCCGCAGACGAGCCCGATCAACAGCGCGGTGATCGTTGCCGCCACCGCACGGAAAGTCAGATAACTGAACACGCGCAAGAAGCTTGCGTCATTCTGCAGCCATTGCGCCAGCGCCAGTAGCATGCTTCGGTCCTTCTATTTCAATGTGCACCGGGCGCTGCGCCCGATGCGATGGGTTGTGGACTCGTTACGGCGTCCACCACGCGCTCCATTTTCATGAAGCGCGAGCCTTTCACGAGAAGCGTTGCCGAGGCGCCGAAACCAGCCTGCAGCAGTTGTGCAACTAGCGTGGCGACATCGTCGACGTGATGCGCATCCGCGCCATAGGCCGAGCAGGCATCGCGCGACGCATCGCCGAGTGCGTACAGCGCGTCGATGCCGCGCTCCTTGGCGTAGGCACCGATTTCACGGTGAAACGCGGGACCGTTGTCACCGACTTCACCCATGTCGCCCATCACCAGCACGCGCGGCGAGGGACGCGAGGCGAGCACGTCGATCGCGGCGCGCATCGAATCGGGGTTGGCGTTGTAGGTGTCGTCGATCACGGTTGCGCCGGCGAGCGCTCCGAGCGCGGCGCGCTTGACCTGCAAACGGCCCTTCACTGCGCCAAACGATTCGAGCCCGCGCTTGATGGCGTCGAGCGAGACGCCCGAGGCGAGCGCAGCCGAAGTGGCGGCCAGTGCGTTGTGCGCGTTGTGGTCGCCGAGCACTTGCAATGCGACGTCGAGGTGGCCTTCCGGTGTATCGATGCTCAACTGATTACCGGCAAAACTGCCTTTCACCGCGGCTTCGGTTGTGCGGCCGTCGTTATTGAGCGCGAAGTCGATGATGCGGTTGCCCGTAGCGGCCACGCGCCAGATGCCTGCGTAGGCGTCGTCCGCCGGAAACACCGCGACGCCATCCGGAGTCAACGAATGGATCACGCTTGCGTGTTCGAGTGCGACGGCTTCGACGGTTGCCATGAACTCCTGGTGCTCACGCTGCGCGTTGTTCACCACCGCAACCGTCGGTTCCGCGATCTTGCCAAGCAAGGCGGTTTCGCCCGGGTGGTTCATCCCGAGTTCGACGACTGCCAGTTGGTGCGCGGAGGTGAGGCGGAACAACGTCAGCGGCAAACCGATGTCGTTGTTGAAGTTGCCTGCCGTAGCAAGACGCGCTTCGGCACCGACCGCTGCCGCGAAAATCGACGCGATCATTTCCTTGACCGTCGTCTTGCCATTGCTGCCCGTCACAGCGACGAGCGGCATCGTGAAGCGACAGCGCCAGCCGTGGGCGAGCGCGCCGAGCGCAGCGCGGGTATCGGCCACCTTCAGGGAAGGGACTTGCCAATCCGCAGGGGTGCGCGTCAGCAGCGCCGCCGAGACACGGCGCGCCGCGACGTCGGGCAGAAAGTCGTGCGCGTCGAAACGGTCGCCCTTGAGCGCGACGAACAGATCGCCCGGACCGGCTGTACGGCTATCCGTTGAGACGTGCTCGAACGTGACGCCGTCGTCACCGACAACGGTTGCGGCCGAAATCAGTGCTGCTGCTTCGCGCAGGGAAAACATCTTCACTCGCCACCTCCGCGAGCTTGCGTCGCACGGGCGGCGAGCGCCAGCCGTGCGTGATCCTGATCGGAGAAAGCGCGTTTCTTGCCCATGATTTCCTGTGTTGCTTCGTGCCCTTTACCGGCCAGCACGATCACGTCTTCACGCGCCGCGCTGCGGATAGCCTGCAGGATGGCGCTCGCACGATCTTCGACGCGGCGTGCCTTCGACGGGTCTTTCATGCCGGTGGCAATCTGGTCGAGAATCTTCTGCGGGTCTTCGCTGCGCGGGTTATCGCTCGTCACGACCACGCCGTCCGCCAGCCGCTCCGCGATCGCGCCCATCAACGGACGCTTGGTCGCGTCGCGATCGCCTCCGCAACCGAACATGCAGATCAGTTCGCCGCCGCGCGCCGCCGCCATCGGGCGCAGCGCTTCGAGCGTCTTCTCCAGCGCGTCCGGGGTGTGGGCGTAGTCGATCACGACGAGCGGTTCGTCGTTTTGCAGCCGGCCGCCAAGCCGTTGCATGCGGCCGTTGACCGGTTCCAGCTTCGCGAGCTCAGCAAGCGCGGCGTCGAACGGCACGTCAGCCGCGAGCAACGCGCCGAGCACGCCCAGCAGATTGCTGACGTTGAAGGCGCCGAGCGTCTGGACTTCGACTTCTGCATCGCCCCAATCCGAGGTGGTCAGATAAAACGCGGTGCCGGTCGCGGTGGCGCGCACGTCGGCCGCATGCAGCCATGCGTCGGCCTGCGGTGCCGCGACGTCCGGTGCCTGGCTGCGTGTGCCGAGCCCGTAAGCGATGGTTCGTGCATGGCCTTGCGTGCTGGCAAGCAGGCGGCGTCCGGTTTCGTCGTCGTGATTGATCACGGCGCAACGCAGCCCCGGCCACGCAAACAGACGCGCCTTGGCGGCTTCGTACGCCGCGAAGGTGCCGTGGTAATCGAGGTGATCCTGCGTGAGATTGGTGAACACGGCGATCTCGAACGCGGTGCCGTTCACTCGTCCCTGATGCAAGGCGTGCGACGACACTTCCATCGACACCGCCCGCGCGCCCGCCTCGCGCAACTGCGCGAGGTTGCGCTGCAATTGCGGCGCGTCCGGCGTCGTAAAGCCGGTATGGACCAGGTGGCCGGGCATGCCGCTGCCGAGCGTGCCGATGATGGCGCAGGGCGTGCCGAGCGCGCTCAGCGCCGCCGCGATCCACTGGCTGCAAGAGGTCTTGCCGTTGGTGCCCGTGACGCCAACCACCCGCATCGCATCGCTCGGGTCGCCGTACCAGCCGCTCGCAATCGATCCCGCCAGTTCGTTCAGCGCGGGTACCGCGCGCGCCAATGCCGGATCCGGCGAACCCGTGAAGCTCTCAGGCTGAAACAGCACAGCAACTGCGCCGCGCTCGATCGCGCTTTCAATGAACGGGCGGTTATCGGCGCCGTCGACGGCATAGGCGAGGAATACGTCACCCTCGGCAAGCGAGCGGGTATCTGCGTGCATATGGGCGCCTGGCTGCACGCGAGCGTGCAGCCAGGCGAGGGCGTCGGCGATCTGCCGGTGCGCCGGATGCTTCGAACGTAGCGCACTCATCGGACCACTCCCGGATGGCTTTTCGCGTTGGCCGCGATGGTCATTTTCTTGGCGCCGCCACTGGTGGACAGCTTTTTCGCCGCAGGGGGCGGCAGCGTCGGAGCAGCAGGTGCGACCGGCGCCGAGTCGTCCGACACCACCATCTGTTTGACCGGCATGTCCGGCGGGATATTGAGTGAACGCAGCGTATCGCCGGCGATCGCCGAGAACACCGGGCCCGACACCTGGCCGCCGAAGTGGCTGCCGGCGGTCGGCTCATCCACCGAGACCGCGACAACGATGCGCGGATTCGGCATCGGCGCCATGCCGACGAACGAGGCGCGGTACTTCGATTTGTCGTAGCCGTGTGCGCCGTGCTTGTACGCCGTGCCGCTCTTGCCGCCTACGCGATAGCCCGGCACGGCCGCATCCGGCGAGGTGCCGCCCGGCGCGACCACGGTTTCGAGCATTGCGCGCACTTCACGCGCCGTAACCGGCGAGAAAATCTGCGGCCCGTTGACCGGCTGATCGTCGGGGTTGCGGAAGATCGACACTGGCAGAATTTCGCCGTCGTGAGCAATCGCCGTGTATGCGCGCGCCAACTGGAACAGCGAGGCCGACAAACCGTAGCCGTACGACATCGTCGCCTGCTCGATGCGACGCCAGCTCTTCCACGGGCGCAGATGGCCCGCGGTCGCGCCGGGGAAACCGATCTTCGGCGCCTGGCCAAGACCGATGCTCGTATACATATTCCACATCTCTTCGGGCTTGAGCGTCATGGCGATCTTCGTCGCGCCGATGTTGCTCGATTTCTGAATCACACCGCCGACCGTCAGCACGCCGAACGCGCTGTCGTCGGTGATCGTCGCGCCATCGAGATTGAAGTGGCCCGGCCCCGTGTCTACCAGTGTAGTCGGCGCCACGCGATGCAGATCGAGCGCGAGCGAGATCGTGAACGGCTTCATGATCGAACCCGGTTCGAACTCGTCCGTCAGCACGCGATTACGCAGCTGATCGCCGGTCAGGTGAGTGCGGTCGTTCGGGTTGAAGGTCGGATAATTGACGAGCGCCAGCACTTCGCCGGTGCGCACGTCGATCACCATTGCCGCGCCGGCCTTGGCCTTGAATTTGTCGACCGCAGCCTTCAGGTTCGTATAGGCGATGTACTGGATCTTGCTGTCGATCGCCAGATCCACGTCCTGGCCGTTGTGCGGCACGACCTGCTCGTCGACGTCTTCAATGACGTGCCCCATCCGGTCCTTGATGACACGGCGGATGCCCGGCATGCCCTCGAGCAGCTTCTGGTCACCGAGTTCGACGCCTTCCTGGCCTTCGTCCTCGACATTGGTGAAGCCGATCAGGTGGGCGGCAATCTCGCCTTCCGGATAGAAGCGCTTGTATTCGTCACGTTGATAAACACCGGGAATGTCGAGCGCGGTCACCTGCTCCGCGATGTCGACCGGCACCTGACGTTTCACGTAGACGAAGTTCTTGTCCTCGGACAGCTTGGTGCGCAGCTCGGTATTCGACATCCCCAGCAGTTTGCCGAGCGCAGTCAGCTTGTCGGCGCCGAGATCGTCGGGAACGGCTTCGGGAATCGCCCAGATGGCGCGCACCGGCAAGCTCGTGGCGAGCACGAGGCCGTTGCGGTCGAGAATCTTGCCGCGCGTGGCGGGCAGCTCGAGCGTGCGCTGATAGCGGCTTTCGCCCTGCTTCTGATAGAACGCGTTGCCCGGACCCTGAATCCAGAACGCGCGGCCGGCCAGCGCGACAAACGCCATGAACAGCATGAACACGACGAGCTTCGAGCGCCACATCGGCAGGCGCACGGACAGGATCGGGTTCGAGGCGAACGCGACGCTTTTGCGGTTTGAGCTCTTTTTCATCGCGCGCTCCCCTGACGGGTGGCACGCGAAGCCGAGGCCGTTGCCGGCGCAGGCGCCGACGTGGGTACCGGTGCATCTTCAGCCGTGGCGGCGCCCGGGGAGAGCGTCAGATATTGTGTGCGACCGGTGGTGACGGCCGCCATCTTCAGCGAATCAGTCGCAATCTGCTCGATGCGCGAGGTCTTCGACAGAGCGCTCTGCTGGTATTGAAGCTGCGAATAATCCTGCTGCAACTGGCGCTCCTGTGACTCCGCGCGCTGCAACTGGATAAAAATCTGACGCTGCTGATTCGTCGCGTTAACTACAGACAATGCACAACCCATTACGACAATCAGCAGAAAGATATTGAGGCGGCTCATGGCGCGATACGCTCCGCCACGCGCATCACGGCAGAACGGGCGCGTGGATTCGCGGCGACTTCAGCGTCGCTCGCGAACACGCGGCCGATGATTTTGAGCGGCGGGCTGGGCAGGTCGACGGCGCGGATCGGCAGGCGACGGTCGATCGCAGGCGTACTGGCGTGCGCCTGCATGAACCGTTTGACGATCCGGTCTTCGAGCGAATGAAAGCTGATCACCACCAGCCGCCCCCCTTGCTCCAGCAGCGCTAGCGCCGCTTCTAAAACGACTTGCAGCTCCGCAAGCTCTTGATTGATGTGAATCCGTATAGCCTGAAAGGTGCGGGTTGCCGGATCCTTGCCCTTCTCACGGGTTTTGACGACGTTAGCCACGATTTGGGCAAGCTCGCCCGTGCTGACGAGAGGCCCAAGACGGTCGGACTCTGCCCGGCGAGCAACAAGCGCCTTTGCAATCTGAAAAGCAAACCGTTCTTCCCCATAATCTCGTATTACCTCCGTCAATTCCTGCACCGTGGCCCGCGCCAGCCAGTCAGCAGCAGACTCGCCGCGCGTCGGGTCCATCCGCATGTCGAGTGGGCCGTCGGCGCGGAAACTGAAACCCCGCTCCGGATCGTCGACTTGCGGCGACGACACGCCCAGATCCAGCAACACCCCCGACACCCGCCCTACCCCGCGCTCCGCAACCGCGTCGCGCAGTGAAGCAAAACTCTCGTGCACGATCTCGAAGCGCGGATCGGCGATTTGCTGAGCCGTGGCGATGGCTAGCGGATCTTTGTCGAACGCGATCAGCCGCCCCGACTCACCCAGCTTGCCCAACACCGCGCGGCTATGTCCGCCACGTCCAAACGTGCCGTCTACATAGACGCCGTCCGGGCGCTTGACCAACGCTTCGACCGCTTCTTCCAGCAGCACCGTGCGATGCTGCAACTCGTTTCCCATCGCAGGTGCCATATATGTGAGCCGCGATCAGAACGTGAAATCTTTTAACGCGTCGGGCATGCCCTCAGCCATTGCCGCCTGTTCTTTGGCGGCGTATGTTTGTGCATCCCACAGTTCGAAGTGACGGCCCATGCCGAGCAGCGTCAATTCTTTTTCCAGCCCGCCAGCCGTGCGCAATTCCGGCGACACGAGCACGCGCCCTGCGCCGTCCATATCAACGTCCATTGCGTTGCCGAGGAAAATGCGTTTCCACCAGGTCGCGTTCATGGGCAACTTGTCGACCTTGTCGCGGAAGATCTCCCATTCCGGGCGCGGAAAGAGCAACAGGCAGCCGTCCGGGTGCTTGGTGATCGTCACCCGGCCCTCTGCCTGTGTCTGCAGCGCATCCCGATACCGAGAGGGAATAGACATCCGCCCTTTCGCATCGAGCGTCAGCGCCGACGCCCCTTGGAACACTTCTCTCTCCCTGTCGACCGGAGTTAGCGCTTCAGCGCTTACTCCGGTCCCATGCAGTTCGCTGCGGTCGACGAGAGTTGGCGCTTTAGCGCGCCAGCCACCCGACCCGTGAAAATCTACCCGAAACCATCTGCGAGATCACACAAAAATACACTTTCTCACACTGTCTCCCACTTTAGAGGAAGCCCTAGGAGGGGTCAAGGGAGAAGCGTGGTTTTTTAACTAAATTTGTTTGTTAGAACAAGGACTTAGCGCGACTCTTTCAAGTCAGGCCTAAAACGGAAAACCGTTATAAATGAATGGACTAGTGCAACTTGTGAAGGTGATACGTGAAAAGTCCCGGGGAAAGGCGTGGAATCTAAGCGATCTGCGGCGGGGGATTAAGACGATCAGCGGAGGGTTTAAGGCGATTAAGCGGACGGCGCACGCTGCGCCGTCCCACTTCCACAGCGGTTAAACGTAGTAGGCAGTCCGGGTCATGATTTTCGACGCCGCACGCATCAGGACACGAGCGGGAAAAGGCAGCTCGACTCCGCCCGCATCGATCGCAGCTTTGCCGTGAGCGGCCTCGTCAGTGCGCATCTGCTCGACGATCGCACGAGACTCGAGATCCGCCTCAGGCAGCTTCTCGAGATGGCTGTCGAGATGCTGCTCCACCTGACGCTCGGTCTCGGCCATGAAGCCGAGGCTCACACGATCTCCGAAGCGCCCAGCCACCAGACCGAGCGTAAGAGCGCCTGCATACCAAAGCGGATTCAGCAGACTGGGACGCGAGTCGAGTGCCTCCAGACGGCGCGCGGTCCAGGCGAGATGGTCTTCTTCTTCACGGGCTGCGCGCTCGAAGGTCTCTTTCAAGGCGGGCGAGCGCGTGGCCAGTTTTTGCGCCTGGTAGAGCGCCTGGGCGCACACCTCACCGACGTGATTCACACGCATCAGGGCGGCCGCATGCTCGCGCTCGGCCGGCGACAGTTCCGGTATCTCCGCCACTACGGGCGGCACAGGCACTGGACGGTTCATCCGCGATACGCCTGTCATTGAACGTAAACCCCGATCCAGCTCGGTAATCAATTCATCCAGCATCCAGCCCTCCCGGTTCGACACATCAGCCCGAATCTTCCGGAGGCCCGTGCGACGTGCGTCTGCGGAGCAACTCGCGCGTCGGGATTTCCGTTAAGGGCTGATTTCATGACTATTTTTCAATTTTAGACCATGTTGCGTAAACGAAACAGCTGCGTACCGAGGAACCTGCTTTTTCTTTGCGCACGGTATCCCTTTTGCTACATTAGCGACGAACCTCTCGCGAGGGTAAAAAAACAAAGCGACCAAAAAACAAAACGCACCGGGTTAACAAGTCGTAATAAAGCTGTACATCCTAAAGGCGCCTTCGGGCGCTTTTTTTTCGTATGGGCGTTTGTTCGACTGAAGTGGGAGAGCGGTGGCGCCGTTGGTGCCGCATCAGGCTTCGCGCAAATAGAAACGGCCCGGCGAGGATTACCTCGTTCGGGCCGTTCTTCTTTTGATCAGGCTGGTTCTACTAGCCAGCGCTGTACGCGGTCAAGACAAGGCACGCCTCACGCGCGGCCGTCGCGCAATTCCCGCCGCAAGATCTTGCCAACATTGCTCTTCGGCAGTTCCGTACGGAACTCGATGATCTTCGGCCGCTTGTAGCCGGTGAGCTGTTCCTTGCAGAAGGCAAAGATGTCCGCGTCGGTCAGCGCCTGATCCTTCTTGACGATGAACAGCTTCACCGCTTCGCCCGAATGCTGATCCGGCACGCCGACCGCAGCGACTTCAAATACGCCCGGCAGTTTGGCGACGACGTCTTCAATCTCGTTCGGATAGACGTTGAAGCCGGACACCAGAATCATGTCCTTCTTGCGGTCGACGATCTTCACGTAACCCGCGTCGCTCACTACGCCGACGTCGCCCGATTTGAAGAAACCATCCGGGGTCATTACCTTGGCAGTTTCATCCGGCCGGTTCCAGTAGCCGGCCATTACCTGCGGACCGCGGATGCATATCTCACCCGGTTGACCGAGTGGCACTTCGTTGTTGTCGTCGTCGCGAATCGAGATATCGGTCGACGGCAGCGGCAGACCGATCGTGCCACTGTACGAAGTCACCGACACCGGATTGCACGTCACGCACGGCGACGTTTCCGACATGCCGTAACCTTCGACGATCGGCGTATGGGTCCTTTCATACCAGCGCTTCGCGACGGCTTCCTGAACAGCCATCCCGCCTCCATTGGCGACGAGCAGCTTCGAGAAGTTGAGCTTGTCGAAATCGGGATGGTTGAGCATCGCGTTATAGAGCGTGTTCACCGCCGGAATGGTGGTGATCGCATAGCCTTGCAGCTCCTTGATCATGCCGCCAATGTCGCGCGGATTCGGAATCAGCACCCC
>NZ_JAMFSB010000242.1 GCF_026225065.1 Paraburkholderia sp.
CTCAGAATATCCGGCGAGGATTTTGCCTGCGTCTGACCATCGTTGACACTCTACGCCGCCCACCAAGGTTAGCATTCTCAAAAATAGCAATTGGTGTCGACATGAAGTACCCCTACGATTTCATTCTTGCGGTGGCATTCTTGTTGGGCGCACTGTTTTGTATTGTCACGCTGGCGGTTGGATAACGCCGCCGACTCCGGCCACTAGAAAAATGTGTTGGTTGCGTCGTCCACCGGTTTCTGCGACGGTAACGGCGCTGCATGTGCCGCCATCTCCTCGGTCGGATATAAGAGTATTGCAGGCCCGATTGATGTGCGCGAGTGCGCGCGGAGAGGATCCAAAGATCATCGGAATTTAACACTCGTTGACAGTAGCGCTGCCCGACGTTTGATAGCCTGTTCTCATTCGCCATGGCCAGTTTGCATCGCGCCAACATTTTGAGATACAACTTGATTTTGCCGAGGGAAAACTCGGCGAACGGGGGCTTACCATGCTGCAATGGATCGTGAACTGGGCTGCGCAACATGCCCATACGCCGGAAAAGCAGGCCGAACGGGCACTAAACGATTTGCGTATGGAACTGTTTCGGGCCGAGCAACAAGTGCTCGATGCACAACTGCGCGCTGATTACTATCGGGCTCGATTGTCCTTTCTGGAAGAAGTGACGAGAAGGGGTATTGAACAGGTGTCCGACCAGCGCAAAAGCCATGAGGAAGATAGCCGGCAATTGCGTCCAAGCCTCAAACTTACTTCGACGCAATAGCTTATAGCCGGTTCGCTCCGGTCTTTTCTGTGGCGATTTTTCTCCAGTTGCGCCAAGAGTTGCCCGATCGCGTGCTCGTCAAGACTCAGGCCGCCACGCCGCTCTAACGCCCTACCCGATACCGGCGCACCGACTCATTCGCGCGAATTCCTCCAAGCGGTTTTCGACCGATGAAAAAAAGCCCGCACGCGGCGGGCCGAAAACTATATGAAGCTCAGTTGGAGACCGAACCTATTCAGGTTGGAGTCACGACAGCGACACCTCGCGCCGGCGTCAAACAACTTCGGTGCGCAGATTTGCGATCTATCTCGACAGAAACACTTCGTCTGATGCGATCCGCCTATGTCATCTACCAACGCGGCGCACGTAACGTAAGTTGGCCAAACGCGGCATATAAGCCACTGCAAAGAAGACTGCATCCCTACCCGTCTCCCGCGCTCAACCAATCACCCTAGTTATGCTGCTCATGTCCCTCATGACCGCCTCCGTGCTCCTGCGGAGCAGGACCGTGGGCCGGCGGCGGAGCGGCGTGTTGCGGCGGCGGAGCAGCGTGCTGCGCGGGCGGCCCTCCAGGCGGCCCACCGTGTCCCGGCGGCGGACCCGCGTGGACCGACGGCTGCGCGATATGCGCCGGCGGCGCGCCGGCTCCCGGAGGAGGACCACCATGACCAGGCGGCGGTCCCTCATGTCCCAGTTGCGGCCCACCATGTCCGGGTGGCGGACTCTCGTGTCCAGGCGGCGGCCCTTCATGTCCGGGTGGTGGACCACCATGCCCCGGCGGCGGCCCGCCATGTCCCGGCGGAGGCCCACCGCGTCCGGGCGGCGGCGGTGGGTGATGCGCCCAACGCTGCTGATCGTTATACCAGGGCCGTCCGCGGTAATAACTGCCCCAATATGAGCCGATCGAAAACGTCACAATAGGCAAGCCGATCGCCGTTCCATAACTGAGGATCGGTACGTTGCTCCCTTGGTACGGATAACTGAGACTGCCCGCGTAGACCCAGCCACGCAGATCCGGCGCCGCCACGTCACACCAGGTATATCCGCTGACGCAGCCCATCACTGTGACCGGCGCACCGGGAGGCAACTGGGACACCGCGGGGTAATCATCCGCCGGTCCCGCGTAGAGATTCACCGGACTATTGGTGTAAGCCTGCGACTGTGCGAACGCCACGCCTGGCAAGGTCAACAGGCCGGCAGCGCCGGCCAGCAATCCACTAACGACTCGTTTTCGCATCGCCCTTCCCCTGTGATTCATTTGTCTTCACGTCCTGCATGATCCGAACGCTCCCTTGGTAATGCCCTATGTGCCGAACAGCAATAACCGTTCCCGACGCGCGGTTGGGCGCATGGTCCACGCGTCGTTCGAACGAGAGGTTTTCCGGGGATAAACCGTCAATCGACAAATTACCTTCAATGAATTGCCCGCGGCGCCCGCCCTGCCTATTCAATCAGGATTCCTTTGTATATGAGGAAGACCAATACACTACATCAGGCATCGTCGATCCAGCATCCGTTTCCAGTCCTTCACGGCACCGCGATGTCACGCCGGGACGACACAGTACAACAGAAGCTCGCTAGAGAATCACGCGGCGTTAGGTACCGTAAGGCGCGTTAAGCCGTGGGAAACCTGCAGCATCGTCACCGGCTCTACACTGGATACTCCTCTTCCCTGAGAGGGTTTGTCTCTCACACTCTTGTGGCCCACTTCCCCTCGTGGACCTTTTTTTGCCCCTGCCAAAACCTGCAGGCGTACGGGCGCCTGCCCTACAATAGTGGGCTAATCGATCTGGTATGAGGATGTAGCACATGCAGTCAAGAATCAGAACACACGTCCGGACACTCGCGCTGACGTTGCTTACGGCGTGCTTCACGCTCAACGCGAAAGCCGAAATGACGGGGGAACAATACAAAAAGTGGGCGCACGTGGACAACAACTCGATCTACGCCGCCTACATCACCGGCGCGATCAATGAACTGGGCTGGGCAAACGGCGACCTGATAGCGAAAAAACGGCCGCCGCTCTTTTGTCCGCCCGAACAGTTGCCTATCGGCCCGCAGACGGTGTACCCGCTACTCGATGAGTTTTTCACCAACCATCCGGGCCTCTCCGACGACTTCCCGGTCGGCCTTGCGATCCTGCGCTCGCTGCAGGCAGCGTTTCCGTGCCCGACCAAGTAACGCCAGCGTGACTTGTAGACGAGCCCTGGTTTTGTGGGCATCACCGGAGGCGGCATAGGCCGGGTTGGGTCGGCCCAAGCCGCCCTCAGCCCATAAAAACGGCATCAGCGGAAAATCCCGCCTCGAGGAATCTGAAAGGGAAGCGAATTTTCCTGTCTGGCCGCGGTCTACCCGAGACGGACAACGGACCGCTTAACAGGGGCCGGGCGCGACCGCTGATCGGGCACTGCAAGGCACGGCCAAGGAGGATCGGATGAAACCACGTAAATCTGCATTGCGCGTAGCGGCTTGCGCGCTCGCTGCATTGACTGTCGCACCCCTCGCGGTGCTCGGGCAGACCCCGCCGAAGGATACCGGCGCCTCGATGGTAAAGCCACCTGACGCGGCCGGCGCGGCCAATCCCGCGAATCCCGACAACATGCCGGTCAAACGTCCCCCGGCCCCGACGCACGACAAGATGACGCATGAGCCGCCTGCCAGCGCGGCCGTCGCCAAATAACGCGGCGGCAGGGGAAGCAATGCGGCATGTCTGAGCCGCACGGCTATCCTGCCGCGCGCATTCAAAACTGCGTGGCCTCAAAGCCGCGCGATCGACACCTCGGTCGACTTCACCAGCGCCACCACTTCGGAGCCGACCTGAAGATCGAGCTCGTCGACCGAACGCGTCGTGATCACCGAGGTGACGATGCCAAACGGCGTCTCGACATCGACTTCGGACACCACCGAGCCGCGGATGATTTCCTTGACCTTGCCCTTGAACTGATTACGTACGTTGATTGCGGAAATGCTCATTTCGAGTGACTCCAGTAGATCGATAAATCGAGAAAAAAAGCTCAGGCAAGGACTGTCAGACAGCCCAACGGACTTCGCTCGGCCGCACGAGGCGGTCGTCGTGATGCGGGTCGGGGCGATATGGAAGTGCATCGTCGCTCGACGTGGTCTTCAGCACGCGCTGCAGCACATGATCTTCAAGCGCGGCAAATCCCGCCGAGGCGCGGGCACGCGGCCGCTCGAGCGGCACGGGCTGATCGAGCGCGATACGGCCGTCTTCGATCAACAGAATCCGGTCGCCCAGCGCAACCGCTTCATGCACATCGTGGGTGACAAGCAGCGCGGTAAAGCGATGCTCGAGCCACAGGCGTTCAATCAACGCATGCATTTCGATCCGCGTCAGCGCATCGAGCGCGCCGAGCGGCTCATCGAGCAGCAGCAGTTGCGGGCGGTGCACCAGCGCACGCGCGAGCGCTACCCGCTGACGCTGACCGCCGGACAACTGGGCCGGCCAGTCGTTGGCGCGTTCGAGCAGACCGACTTCGTTGAGCACCGCGCGCGCATCCTCACGCGCGCCCCGTCCCAGACCCAGCATCACGTTGTTCAATACGCTCTTCCATGGCAACAGACGCGCGTCCTGAAACATGATGCGGGTATCGAGCGGCTGACCATCCTCGGCGCGCTTTTCCAGCACACCGGCAGTAGGCTTCTCGAGTTCGGCAACGAGCCGCAGCAACGTGGATTTACCGCAGCCGCTGCGGCCGACAATCGCGACAAAGCTGCCACGCTCGATCGACAGATCGAAGTCCGACAGCACCGCGCGTTCGCCATACTGCTTGCCGACGCCGCGCAATTCGACCGCATGGTCGGTGCCTCGCTGTGCCTGCCGCGCAAGCGGTGCGGCAGCGGCGGCGTCCGCCACACCCGCGATACCGCCAAAGCTCGTCGTCGAAAAGGTCGGGCTGCTCATGCTTTCGCTCCTCGTTGATACGCCGGATGCCAGCGCAACATGACGCGTTCGAGCGTTTTCGCCAGCAGGTCGGCGAGCTTGCCGAGTCCCGCGTACAGCAGAATGCCAACCACCACGACATCGGTCTGCAGGAACTCTCGCGCATTCATTGTCATGTAGCCGATACCCGATTGCGCAGAGATCGTTTCAGCGACGATCAGCGTGACCCACATCAAGCCGAACGCAAACCGCACGCCAACAAGAATGGACGGCAGCGCGCCCGGCAGGATCACATCCCAATACAGCCGGAAACCCCTCACGCCATAGCTGCGCGCCATTTCGATCAGGTTGGCATCGACCGAGCGGATGCCGTGGAACGTATTCACATAGATCGGGAAAAACACCCCGAGCGCGACGAGAAACACCTTCGCTTCTTCCTCGATCCCGAACCACAGGATCACGAGCGGGATCATCGCCAGCGCGGGAATATTGCGGACCATCTGCACCGTCGAATCGAGCACGACTTCGACTGGTTTGAACAGCCCTGTCGCCAACCCGAGCGCGAGGCCGATGCCACCGCCAACCGCGAAACCCGACACCGCGCGCCACGTACTGACCTTCACGTCGGCCCACATTTCGCCGGACTGGATCAGCGACCATGCCGCCTTCACCACGGCGAGCGGTTCAGGCAACACGCGCGTCGAGAGGAGGCCGCTGCGCGCGGCAACTTCCCACGCGAGCAGGATCACAAGCGGGGCAATCCACGGCACAGCATGCCCGCCGATACGCCGCCAAACACTTTCTGTTCCACTGGATCGAGCCATGATTGCTTACTCCACTCCTTCTTGATGCAGGGGCCACGCCCGGCCACAATCAGCTAGCGCTGACCTTGGGCAAATGGATATTGCCGACGATTTCGCCAAACGGCCCGGAAAGCGGCCCGCTCGCGCTGGTGCGCTTGCGGTTCGGCAACAGCGGGAACACCAGTTCGGCGAAGCGGTACGACTCTTCCAGGTGTGGATAGCCGGACAGAATGAACGTGTCGATGCCGAGATCCGCGTACTCCTTCATGCGTGCGGCAACCTGCTCAGGACTACCGACCAGCGCCGTACCTGCCCCACCGCGCACGAGCCCCACTCCTGCCCATACGTTCGGATAGACCTCGAGATCCGCGCGACCGCCGCGCTTGCCGCCGTGCAAGGCGGCCATGCGGCGCTGCCCTTCCGAATCCATCTTGGCAAACGATGCTTGCGCACGCGCGATGGTTTCGTCGTCGAGCTTGCTGATCAGTTTGTCGGCGGCAGCCCACGCTTCCTCTTCCGTCTCGCGCACGATGACGTGAAAGCGAATCCCGAACTTGATCTTGCGGCCATGCGCTTCGGCACGCGCACGAATGTCGGCGACTTTCTTCGCGACCGCTTCCGGCGGTTCGCCCCAGGTCAGGTACGTATCGATGTGCTCGCCAGCCATCTCATGCGCTGCCGGCGACGAGCCACCGAACCACAGCGGCGGATGCGGGTTCTGCACCGGCGGATACAGCAGCTTGCCGCCCTTCGAGCTCAGATGCTTGCCTTCGAAGTCGATCGTGTCGTTGGTATGCGCGGCGGCCAGCATCTTGCGCCAGATGTGCAGGAACTCGTCAGTGATCTCATAGCGCGTATCGTGACTGACGAACACACCGTCACCTTCCAGTTCCGCCGCATCGCCGCCGGTCACCACGTTGATCAGCAGGCGGCCGCCCGACAGACGGTCGAACGTCGCAGCCATGCGCGCCGCCAGTCCCGGCGACGTGATGCCCGGACGGATCGCGACGAGGAATTTCAAACGCCGCGTCGCGGCGATCAGGCTCGAGGCGACCACCCATGCGTCTTCGCATGAACGGCCGGTCGGCAGCAGCACGCCCTCGTAGCCGAGCGTATCGGCGGCGACGGCGATCTGCTGAAAATAGTCGTAATCGGCTGCGCGTGCGCCTTGGGACGTACCGAGGTATCGGCTGTCGCCGTGAGTCGGGATGAACCAGAACACATTCATTTGCTGCTCCTGCTTGTTCGAGACTGGATTGATGAAGGACGAAAGGACTGGCGAGCACGCGCTACCGGGGCGCGGCGGGCCGGACCTGCGACGTTGGCTCGGGCGGTTGCCGGAGCACGCGTCGAGCGACGGATCGGAAAAGCGTGTCTACGGAACGGCGAAGACCGCGAGCGCCGCGCGATGCGGACTAACGGCAGAGCCGACCGTAGGACCCGATGCGTGGCTGCCGGCAGACCAGACAGCAAGGCTGAGCGCCTTCGGGCGCCGCAACGAGGATGGCGGAGATCGGCTTCAGAGAGGACATCGCGACAGCTTCCCTTGACGAAACGTGCACCTCAGCGGGGCACGAAAAGTGGACGACGGCAGTCATGCCGTCTACATGGAGAAACAGTCTATGGATCGGCCCCAGGCTTTTGAACGATTTTTTTTAGCTTAGGTTTTCCACTTTCGTGATTAGCCTGACGCTAAAGCATACAAGCGGGTGGCTGAAACCTGCCGGACCCTCTATATAATGACGCGTCTTTCGATAATCCGGCGCGGGCCGTGTCAGTTGCGCCCGGGTCCTTGGCGCTGCGTTGCATGCAAAAAATCATCCTGCCGTTCGTCTCAGGCTTTCTGGCTTCGCTGTTTTTTCATGAGTCCACCCTCGGACTGCTGCATGCGGCCGGGCTGATCGATCCAGCAGGTTTCTCGACCGCGCCATTTCAGCCGCTGGGTTTGCCGGAGTTCATCGCCAATGCCGTCTGGAGCGCCGTTTGGGCCGTACTGATGGCGTGGCTGCTGCGCGTGGCGCCCGAGCGGCGTGCACCGTGGATTCAGGCCTTCGTGTTCGGCGGCATCGTGCTGACCGCGGCAAGCGTGTTCGTGGTGGATCCGCTGCGCGGCATCTGGCCGAGCGGTAACATGCTGCCGCGCCTCGCGATGGGATTCGCGGCAAACGCCATGTGGGGTTGGGGCGCACTCGTGTTCATGCGCGCCTTCATGGCGTTCGAGGACGAAGAATGACGCTGACACCGGCGCGGCAGCGGTTTCGCTGACAGAGCGCCGGTATTCTGTAAATCCGGGCGGTCAGCCCTGCAGATCGGCCAACGGATGCTCGGTCGCCAGCCACGGGCTATCGAACATCCGCGCAACGTCGTCGGCGCCGACGTCTTCAATGCGGGCAAAGCGCCAACGCGGCGCGTTATCCTTGTCGATGATGCGGGCGCGGATACCTTCGACCACGTCGCCGTGTTCAAAGCTCGTGCGGGTCAGATCCAGATCGCGACGCAGACAATCGGCCATTGCCCCCTCCGCGCGCGTCACCACTTCCAGCGAAACGGCCATCGACAGCGGCGAGCGTTCACGCAGCACGCCGATGGTCTGCTCGGCCCAGTCGGCGGCCTCGCAGCCGGTTTGTTGCGCTTCGAGCGAAGCCAGAATCTGCTTCATATCCGGCAGCGCAAAATGCCCGTCGATCAAGGCGCGCGCACTTGCCAGCGGCGACATATCAGGCGTTGGCACTACCTTATGGGCCGCGGTTTCGCGCTCAACGCACGCCACCACATCCGCACCATGCTCGAACACCTCGGTGCGCAAGGTTTCGACAAGCGCGGGCAACGCTTCATCGTCGATGTAGGTGTCGGCCAGCCCGGCGTACAGGGCGTCGGCCGCGCCGATCGTCTCGCCGGTGACGGCCAGATAGCGGCCGAGCGCGCCCGGAGTGCGGGCCAGGAACCAGCCCGCGCCGACATCGGGAAAGAGCCCAATGCGGGTTTCCGGCATCGCCATACGGGTCGACTGGGTCACCACGCGCAGGCCGCCCGTACGATGCGCGCCTTGCGAAATGCCCATTCCACCGCCCATCACCACGCCGTTCATTAGCGCAATGTAAGGCTTCGGATAGGTAAAGATGCTGTGATTGAGACGGTATTCCTCGATGAAGAACGTATCGCGCGCCGCCCCATCCCCACGCTGAAAGGACTCGTACAGGAAGCGGATATCGCCGCCCGCGCAGAATGCGCGCGGATGCTGGCTACGCACCACGACGGCTAACACGCCGGGTTCTTCGCGCCACGCATCGAGGGCGCCCTGCATCGCGCGAATCATGCCGGTCGACAGCGCATTCAACGCTTTCGGGCGTTCGAGCTCGATAAAACCGATCCGGTTGGCAATGTAGGTGGTGACTTCGTCGCTGACGGCGGCGGCTTCAGAAGTAGACATGACGTGGCAGGTGAAAAGGCAGGTGGATGGGAAGGCTGAACGTTATCACGCACCTGCCGCTTTACGCTTTGCGGCGGGGCGCTGCGCGCGCGGCGCCGGTGCCGACGGTGTGGCTGGCGTGGCTAGGGCAGCGGCCGGAATATCGTTGGCGGCGGTCGTGGCAACCACCGAGGCATCCCGGGACGCCGCTGGCGGCTCGCGCTCGCCGAACCAGGCGTCCAGCGCGGCGTCGATGATCGCCCCGAGCGGCGCAGTCGGAAACACCGGGCACGTGAGATTGAGCGCGACGATACCGTGCAGCGTGGCCCACAGCACCTGGGAAAACACCGCGCCGTCCGCCGACGTGCGCAAGCGCCCCGCCGCTTTCAGTTCGTCAAGCGCGCTGACCATGAGATGCATCGCTGCGTCGCTCGAGTCGTCCGACGCCGCCGGGTTGATCAACGGAGCCACAGTCTGAGCCTGACTATCGAGGTGTTGATCAGTCCGTTTATCAGGCTCGCTGCCGGCGCCCTGCTCCGCTTCGGGCGCGGCCCCGAGCGCCGCACTCAGATACGTGGGATCTTCCATGAAGATCAGCCGGTACGTCTGCGGATGCGCGACGCCGAACCCCACATAGGCGTGCGCCATCGCCTTGAGGCGCTCCGCGGGATCGGCAATCTGCGCGAGCGGCTCGAAGGTGGCAAGAAGCTGCGCATACCCCTCGGTGCACAACGCGCGCGCAATCTCGTCGCGGCTTGCGAAGTACAGGTAGAGCGTGGCCGGTGAATATTCGATGGCGTCGGCAATCTTGCGCATCGACAGCGCAGCGAAGCCTTCGCGCACCACGATGCGCCGCGCCGCATCGAGGATGCGTTCGCGTAGCGCCTGCTTCTGGCGAGTCTTTCTTTCGGTGATTCCCATGGCACGTATTTTCCGGTTGACAAACTGAAAAGTCAAATTAAACTGAACACCGTTAACTGAACATTGTTCATAAAATTTTTACCGGCCACTTAAAGGTAGTGCCCGGCAGCCACCCGTTCAAGGAGTTGTCATGGAAAACGCAGGAAAAGTCGGGCTGTTCGGCGCCGCGGGCGCCATCGGGCAAAGCATTGCTACGGCGCTCGCTGCGGCGGGTCGCCACTATCGGGTCATCGGACGCTCGCGCAGTGCGCTCGATGCGGCCTTCGGCCACGATCCTTATGCGGAAATCGTCACGTGGAACCCGGAGGATCCGGCGTCGGTGACGGCAGCGGCTCAAGGTCTGCAAACAGCGGTGTATCTGGTCGGCGTGCCCTATAACCAGTTCGAGAAGCATCCGCCGCTAATGGAAAAGACGCTGGCCGGTTTGAACGCCGCGGGCGTCGAGGGGCTGATCCTGATCGGCACGGTCTATCCCTACGGTCGCGCACGCAGCGAGTTCGTGACGGAGAACCATCCACGTGAGCCACACACGTTCAAAGGCCAGATGCGGCTCGCCCAGGAAAATCTGGTGCTCGAGGCGCACGGCCGCAACGGACTGTCGACGCTCGTGTTGCGCCTGCCTGACTTCTACGGCCCGGGCATCGAACGCAGCGTCCTGAATGGCGTCTTCGAAGGCGCGGCGCATGGTACGCGCGCGCAGATGGTCGGCCCCATCGATGTACGGCACGAGTTCGTGTTCGTGCCGGATGTCGGTCCGGTAGTCGAGACGCTCACGCGCACCCCTGAGGCCTACGGGCGCTGGCTGCACCTCGCCGGCCCCGGCACGATTACGCAGCGCGAGGTCGCCGAAAAAGCGTACGCGTACGCCGGACGTAAGCTCCAGATGATGGTGGCCGGCAAGACGATGCTGCGCGTGCTCGGCCTGTTCAATCCGATCATGCGGGAACTGGTGGAGATGAACTACTTGATGAGCGAGCCACTCGTACTCGACGACAGCGCGCTGCAAGCGTTGATCGGACCGATCCGCAAGACGTCTTATGACGAGGGGATCCGCCTCGCGTTAGCAGGGGCCAGTTCGCAGCCACAACCAGCGACACGCTAAAACGTGCGCTCAAGCATAGCCCGCCGCTTCACAAGCCCGCGACGTTGCCTGGCGGAAAGTGACCGCTTTTCAGCAACACCGGCGTGCCGTTGCTGATCTGCAAATGCTCGCGCGCCACTTCTTCAATACGGCTGCGGCCGGCGTCGAATGCGCGCATCCAGCCTTCGAGATCTTCGGAGCGCGCGCCGAAATGGTCCTCGAGCGCTTCGACCGAGATCGCACACGGCACGGTCTCGCCATCGACCAGCGCGCGGAATACGACAGTCAGATTGGAATCGCGGTAAGCGGGCGCGTCCGCGGGAAACCGAATTTCCATGGTTGCCTCATCAGAAGAATCCGTCGGAAAAGCAGGCGCCCGAACACGCAATCCGGCGCGTTCGGGTGTCGCGCTTATGGTACTCGCACGAATGGACCGTGGTCCACTCCCGGGCACAATGGGCAGCTCCTCCTGCTGCGATCTGAGGGACAAAGAAGCCGATGAGCACTCCCTCCGGTCGATACCAGAAGCACTTTCTTCAATCATGCTCGACCAACCGGTCGATGTAAGCCCTCGCGCCCTGCTCGACGTGTTCGAGCGCCTCCGTCTCCGTGGCGAAGCGATGTTCACCGCCAAGGTCAAGCAACGTCTCGATACGATGCGAATCATCCGGACCACGCTGCGACAGGCTCACCGAGCCCACGTAGATCGCGTCGGGCGCATTCGCCTCCGCCGGCTCATATGTAGCGACGAGGCGCGCGGCTGCACTGATGAAATAACCGCGGTACGGACCGCTCACACGTTCTGCCATATGCGTTCTCCTCGTTGATTCTCGTGGGTCCGCCGCGTTCGGCGGGGACCGGCGGCACGCACCGATGCGCGCCGATGTGTTCCTCTCAGGTATAAGTCGCTTTTGAGGCCAATAAGTTCTGCGCGCGAGAAACATGCTGCTGCCGCACGGACAACGCACAATCACCAGCCGCAACGCGGACGCATCCTGGGGTCGGGTACGATCTGTGCGTAGGCCCACACGAACCTCGAATCGGCGATATGGGAGAATGTTTTTAGACTTCCGTCGTCATCCGTCTAAAAAGGAAACACCATGAAGCCACTTACGCGGGCCTGTCTCCCGTTTAGCCGACGCCTTGCCGCTATCGCTGCACGCGGCACTCGCCGCGGGTTTGCGCGCTACGCAGCACTGCCCCTCGCCGTGCTGACCGCTGTCGGTCTCAGCGCATGCGCGTCGTCGAATACGACCTCGCTGATCAATCTGCCGAACGGCGAGAGCGGCTTCGCGGTTAACTGCAGCGGCGCGGATGCGGACTCGAGCTGGGCGTCGTGTTACGTGCAAGCAGGCCAGGCATGCGGCGCCACCGGTTACGACATCATCTCGAAAGACAACGACCAGGGCGGCCCGACGGGCGGCGGCGTCACCAATGTCGTTACGGCGAATGTGAAAAACCGTTCGATGATCGTCCGCTGCAAATAAAGCGCGAGGCGTCAATGCGCCTGCATCTTCGAGAACAGGTTGAGCACGACTACGCCGCAGATGATGAGCCCAAGTCCGACGATGGCGGGCCAGTCGGGCACCTGGCCGTAGAGCACCACGGCAACCAACGTGATCAGAACAATGCCGACACCCGACCAGATCGCATAGACGATGCCAACCGGAATGCTTCTAAGCGTCAACGAAAGACAATAGAACGCCACGCCGTAACCCAGCACCACGAGACCCGCAGGCAACAGACGCGAGAAGCCCTCCGAGGCGCGCAGCGCGGATGTGGCAATCACTTCCGCGACGATGGCAATGGCGAGCAGCGCATAAGGTGGCAAACGCATCGGCTCAGACCTTTGCAAGCGCGAGCTTGCTGTAGTCCTGACCGAGGTGCGCGCACAACGCTTCCACGACCAGTTCATGGTCGGACCGCTGCGGCAAGCCCGATACCGTTACCGAGCCAATCACACCGGCACCGGCGACAGTCAACGGAAACGCACCGCCATGCGACGCATATTCATTGAGCGGCAAGCCATGCTTTTCGGCGAGCGTGCTGCCCGCCTGCTGCATACGCAAACCAATCGCATAAGAGCTGCGCCGGAAATGCGCGACGGTGTTGCCCTTGCGGCGCGCCCAGTCGACGTTGTCAGGTGTCGCGCCTGGGAGCAAATTGAAGAACAGCGGCTGACCAAACGTGCGTATATCGATGGCCACCGCTAGTCCGCGCGCATTGGCAAGCTCGTGCAGATACGCGCCGAGTTGCCACGCACGGTCGGCATCGAATTGAGGAAACACCAGAGCGTTTTCCTGAGCAACAATCGACTGCAGATCGTGAACGATGTCCATGAGCGGGAAGAGAGAATAAGGGAAGGAAGCGTCACCATCACTCACCGACGATCAACGAAGATCACCGCAGTGGCGACGCAGATGGAACACGGATTCTAGCGCAGCGTCCCTGACGACTCGCGTCAGTCTCAGGGCAACGCAACTCGCAACACCGCATCGCGAGATCAGCCATGTCCTTGGCCGTGACTTGGTAGCAAACAGCTACGTGACCACGTAGCACAACCGCCCTCACACGCACCTTGAAGTCGATTCTTAAAAAGGTATTGCACGGACAAGCTGGTTCCGCTATAATCTTTTCTTCGACGGACGCGGGGTGGAGCAGTCTGGCAGCTCGTCGGGCTCATAACCCGAAGGTCGTAGGTTCAAATCCTACCCCCGCAACCAAGTAGCTCACGTCGAACAACATCAAGGGCTTGCCAAACCGGCAGGCCTTTTTTGTTTGCGCCTCTTCCCCCTCTGCTTTCCCCTTCTTCATTCTTTCTGCCCCACGGCTTTCCTTCCTTCGCAGCTTCGCTAAAAATTCTCGAGCATCGAATGCAGCGCGATGACCCCGGCCGCACTCAAAAGAACACCGCGTCGGCAAACACACGCGTTTGACATAGCGGGCCCACGACCACGCAACCGCCGTCAAGTAGGAAAATTCATCAACCCAACCTCCATCAATCTGTAGTCCGAACAGAGGCATGCCAACTTGTAGCGCCATGCTCAGACGATATCAAATTCTGTGAGCGTCGCCGCTCCTGCGCCAATCACAATGCCTATCGTCTGCATGTCAACCGATCGGTCGATCTAACCAAAGAACATGCTGGCCGTGACCCCGCCAATCACCCCACAACCGAAGATAAACCGAAGCTGTTCAAAGATTTTTACCTTGCGCATAATGCCCTTCCCCTACTGCGTGGCAAGCGCCCTTGTGAGGGCAACTAAATAGAGTAGCAATCCTAACGCAATCGCCAACCTCTTGCTAAGCGATTCTTCCGAATTAGCCATCCGGCCAGGGCCACCGTTGCTGCTCCGCGCTCCTGCATCGCTCCAACGCAATAGCTCGCATCTTCAAAGCTCGCCCTGGTGATAAACTCCTATCACTATTCTTCGTCCCCTTCCTATGAAATTCTGTTCTGTCTGCGGTCACCCGGTCGGCCTGAGCATTCCGCCGGGCGACAATCGCGAGCGCTTTGTCTGCGCCAGTTGCGGTACCGTGCACTATCAGAATCCGCGCAACGTGGTCGGCACCGTCCCCGTCTGGGACAACAAGGTGCTGCTATGCCGCCGCGCGATCGAGCCGCGCTACGGTTACTGGACCTTGCCCGCCGGCTTCATGGAAATGGGCGAGACGACCTCCGAAGGGGCGTCCCGGGAAACGCTGGAGGAAGCCGGTGCGCGCGTCGAGGTGCAGAGCCTGTTCTCGCTGCTCAATGTGCCGCATGTACATCAGGTGCATATTTTCTACCTCGCGCGGCTGCTCGATCTGGACGTGGATGCCGGCGAGGAAAGCCTCGAAGTAAAGCTGTTCGAGGAACACGAGATTCCGTGGGACGACATCGCGTTTCCCACCGTCGGCCAGACCTTGCGCTTCTATTTCGCTGACCGTCAGACCGGCAGTTACGGCCTGCACACCGGCGACATCTTCCGCTCGCTGCGCGAAGGCTGAGCGTCCCGGCATGGTTCCCTGGCTCGGACCCGACGATCCGTTCCCCGCCGTGGAGCGCGCGCTCGGCGCGGCCAGCGGCGCACCGGGTCTGCTCGCCGCCAGCGCGGACCTGCTGCCCTCGCGCCTGATCGACGCCTACCGGCGCGGCATCTTCCCATGGTATTCGGACGGCCAGCCGGTGCTCTGGTGGAGCCCCGATCCGCGCATGATCCTGCGTCCGGTCGAGTTCAAGGTGTCGCCGTCGTTACGCAAGACCTTGAAGCGGGTCCTGCGCGAGGACGCCTGGGAAATCCGCGTCGACCACGATTTCGCCGGCGTGATGCGCGCCTGCGCCCAGGCGCCACGTCACGGCCAGCGCGGCACGTGGATCACGGCCGACGTCGTCGAGGCCTACACGTCGCTGCATCGCACGGGAGATGCGCATAGCATCGAAACGTGGTTCGAAGGCGAGCGCGTAGGCGGTTTGTATGGCGTGTCGTTCGGGCGGATGTTCTTCGGCGAATCGATGTTCGCCGAGGTCACGGACGCGTCGAAAATGGCGCTCTCCGCGCTCATCGGACACTTGCGACGTCACAAAATAGAAATGATAGACTGCCAGCAGAACACGTCGCATCTGGCGTCGCTGGGCGGTCGCGAGATAGCGCGCAAGGCGTTCATCGCGCATGTCCGCGCGTCTGTCGATGCCGCGCCCATCCCCTGGCGCTTCGACAAGACGGTCCTGCTCGATGTCGTCGCGCCTGCGGCGTAACGCGCAAGGCCGGGCCCGTTGCCATTGGAACGGGTGTGAAATACCCAGACGCTTCGAGAGCTGCCAACGTGACGCACCCCAACGAGCTGCCGCTTTCACCTCTTTCTGCGCTGCAGTTCTATGCAACGGCGCCCTATCCCTGCAGCTATCTGGAGGGACGCGTGGCGCGCTCGCAAGTCGCCACGCCGAGCCATCTGATCAACTCCGACGTCTACACCGACCTTGTCAAGGCGGGCTTCCGGCGCTCGGGCGTGTTCACCTACCGTCCTTATTGCGACGGCTGCCGCGCCTGCGTGCCGGTGCGCGTGCCGGTCGACCAGTTCGAGCCGAACCGCACCCAGCGCAAGGTGTGGAAAAAACACGGCGGCCTCGTCGCCACGGTGGCGCCGCTGCACTATGACGAAGAACATTACGCGCTCTACATGCGCTATCAGTCCGCACGGCACGCCGGCGGCGGCATGGATCGCGACAGCCGCGACCAGTACGAGCAGTTTCTGCTGCAAAGCCGGATCAACTCACGCCTGGTCGAATTCCGCGAGCCGCTCGCGGGACACCCGGACGCGCCCGGCGTGCTGCGAATGATCAGCATGATCGACATCCTCGGTGACGGGCTCTCGTCGGTCTATACCTTCTTCGAGCCGGAGCTGGCGCATAGCAGCTTCGGCACCTACAACATCTACTGGCAGATAGAACAAGCGCGCAGCCTGCGTCTGCCCTACGTCTACCTCGGTTACTGGATCCGCGAGAGCCAGAAAATGGCCTACAAGGCCAACTTCCGCCCGCTGGAAGGCCTCGTCGACAGCACATGGCGCGAGCTCGATCCACAAAGCCTCGAGCTCGCGCCCGTCGACGCTGCCATTCAGGGCCGGCGCGGCCCTGTCAAGCTGCCCCGCTGACCTTCCCCCCTGAAATTCCCACACGGCGCCCCCCACCCGCCTCCACGCCCTGCCGTCTCGTTAAAGCCGGTAAAATACTGGGTTCCCATTTCCAGCCGTCCGGCTCCGCCCCGTGTTCAGTTCCCTCTACCCGCTTGTACGCGCCCAACTCTTTCGCATGGACGCGGAAGACGCTCACCACCTGACCTTGCGCCTGCTCGGCGCGGCCGGCCGCACGGGCGTCGCAAGCGCTCTCGCGCCGCGCGTGCCCGACGCGCCGCGCACCGTGATGGGGCTGACGTTCCGCAACCCGGTGGGACTTGCAGCCGGGCTGGACAAGGACGGCGCGTGCATCGACGGGCTGGCCGCGCTCGGCTTCGGCTTTATCGAGGTGGGGACTGTCACACCGCGCGCGCAGCCCGGCAATCCGCGGCCGCGCATGTTCCGCCTGCCGCAGGCGAACGCCGTGATCAACCGGATGGGCTTCAACAACGCCGGGGTCGACCAGTTCGTGAAGAACGTGCAGGCCGCACGCTATCGCGGCCCGCTGGGACTGAACATCGGCAAGAACGCCGACACGCCGATCGAGCGCGCCGCCGAAGACTATCTGTACTGTCTCGAACGCGTCTACCCATTCGCGAGCTACGTGACCGTCAACATCTCGTCGCCGAACACGAAGAACCTGCGCCAGTTGCAGGGTGCCGGTGAACTCGACGCCCTGCTCGCCGCGCTGAAGGACAAACAGCTGCGCCTCGCCGATCTGCACGGCAAGCTGGTGCCACTCGCGCTGAAGATCGCCCCAGACCTCGACGACGAGCAGATCAAATCGATTGCCGACACGCTGCTGCGCCACCGTTTCGAAGGCGTGATCGCCACCAATACGACGCTTTCGCGCGCTGCGGTCACGGGCCTGCCGCACGCCGAGGAAGCCGGCGGCCTGTCGGGCAAACCGGTGTTCGATGCCTCCAACGAAGTGATCCGCAAACTGCGCGCCGAAGTCGGCGAGACGGTGCCGATCATTGGCGTCGGCGGTATCTTCTCCGGTGAAGACGCACGCGCCAAGCTCGCCGCCGGCGCGGCGCTAGTGCAACTCTACACGGGCTTCATTTACCGCGGCCCGGCGCTGGTGGCCGAATGCGCGCAGGCGCTGGCTTAAACTAAGGCAACACCCGGTCGCGTTATATAGGCATAAACAAACAGTATTTAAGTATTGATAGTCTGTTTTGTTATCCTTTCCGATGTTCTAACCGCCCCTACGGGCAAAAAAACGAATAAAGGAAGACGATGAAATCTGGCTTGCTGAAAAAACTCCTCGTGGCTGGTCTGATCGGCGCCTCGTTCACCGCCGCAGCCGCCCACGCAGCAGACCTGCTCGATCAGGTCAAGCAAAGCGGCACGTTGCGCATCGGCCTCGAAGGCACGTTCCCCCCGTTCGACTCGAAGGCGCCGTCGGGTGAGCTGGTCGGTTTCGACGTGGATATCGCCAAAGCGGTCGCGCAGAAGCTCGGCGTGAAGCCCGTATTCGTGACGACTGAATGGAGCGGCATCATCGCGGGTCTGCAGGCCGGCAAGTTCGATGTGATCGTCAACCAGGTTGGCATCACGGACGCGCGCAAACAGGTGCTCGATTTCTCGCCCGGCTATACGTTCTCGGCGGCCCAGTTGATCCAGCGCAAGGACGACACGCGCGAGTTCAAGTCGCTCGACGACCTGAAGGGCAAGAAGCTCGGCGTCGGTCTCGGCACCAACTACATGGATATGGCGAAGTCGGTGCCGGGCATCGACGTCAAGACCTATCCGGGCGCGCCTGAGTATCTGGCTGACCTCGCCGCCGGCCGACTCGACGCCGCGCTCAACGACCGTCTGATGCTGGCCTATCTGCTCAAGGCTTCGCCGCTGCCGCTGCGCACCGGCGCGACGGTCGGCACTGGCACGCCGTCGGGCATTCCGTTCAAGAAGGGTAATCCGAAGTTCGCCAAGGCGATCGACGATGCAATGACCCAGCTCGAAGCGGATGGCACCTTCACGAAGATCTCCGAGAAGTGGTTCGGCATCGACGTCACGAAGCCCATCGCGAACTGAGCGCCAACGAGCGTTTATGATGTGCGCTTTGCTGCGCACATCACTCATCGCCCATGTCCACCACCTCCCTGCTTGTCCAATCGCTTCCGGTGCTCGCTCAGGGCGCCGTCCTGACAGTCAAGTTCGCGGTCCTGTCGATGATCTTCGGGTTGCTGGCCGCCAGTGTCATCGCCGTGATGGGCGTCAGCCACAACCGCGTGTTGAACTGGGTCGCGCGCGTCTACGTCAGTCTGATGCGCGGCACGCCGCTGCTGGTGCAGATCTTCGTGATTTACTACGGCCTGCCGAGCCTCGGCATCTCGCTCGATCCAACGCCCGCAGGCGTGATCGCGCTGTCGGCGAATGTCGCGGCGTATCTGTCGGAGAGCATGCGCGGCGCCATTCTCGGCATTCCGAGCGGCCAGTGGCTGGCCGCGTATAGCCTCGGTCTGTCGCGGCGCCAGACGCTGCGTTATGTGGTGGCGCCGCAGGCACTGCGCATCGCCGTGCCGAGCCTGTCGAACAGTCTGATCAGCCTGATCAAGGACACCTCGCTGGTGTCGGTGATCACCGTGACAGAGCTGTTGCGCAGCGCGCAGGAAGTGATTGCATCGACCTATCAGCCGCTGCCGCTCTACCTCGCTGCGGCGGCCATCTACTGGGTGCTGTGCCAGGTGCTCGAATGGATCCAGCACTGGTACGAGCAGCGCCTCGCGCTGCCCACGCGGCACTGAACCACGCGTGAGGCGAGGCGCCCGGACTGGCGCCGCTGAGCAGCGCGAGCGTGCGCGCTTGAGCGGCGAGAGTTCAGCGCGCCGCCAGCGGCGCATCCAGCGACGCCCCGAAGCGGCTAAAGCGCGGCTCGTAGTAATGATCGGGGTCAAGCGAGAACGCGACGCGTCGCGTGCGCCCCATCAGCTCCGTACGCGGGAAAAAGCCGAAGTAGCGTGAATCCGCGCTGTTGTCGCGGTTGTCGCCAAGCATCAGATATTGGCCCGGCGGCACGACCACCGGCCCGAACGAATTGCGCGGGCTCGGCGAATCCGGCGAGAGTCGCACGATATGCGACACACCGTCGAAACGCTCGGTCAGATAGTCGCCCGGCGACGACGCATCGCCCGGCAGCGGCCCGAACTTGAGCGGCTGATAGGCCGCGCGCACGCCGTTCACATACAGCACGTTGTCGCGCATCGCGACGCTGTCGCCCGGCAGACCGATCAGCCGCTTGACGAGCAGTTCGTGGGCGGCCGACGACTGGATCGTGACGATGTCGCCGCGCTGCGGATCGTGCAGATGCGCGATCGAGATATGCGTGAGCGGCACGCGCAGGTCATAGGCCATCTTGTCGACGAGGATGCGGTCGCCCTCGCGAATGGTCGGCAGCATCGAGCCGCTCGGCACTACGTTCCAGTCAGCGATCGCACTCCGGAACAACACCATCAGCACGATAAACGCGACAAGACTCTTGTTTTCGCGCCACAATTTTCCAAGCATGCGCATCGAAAGCGGCTCCTGCGGAAGGTAATCGAAAGCTTCGGCGGTACCTCTGCACCGCGTCCGGGCAAATCGTACCACCGCGGCATACCCCGCGCGTTACGGATGCCTGAGGGGCGGCTCTACCCCCCCCCACCTCCCGCGCCGTGGCTCACTCCCCCGCGAAACGAAGCCCCAGCGCAGCCCGCGCCGCGTCGGTCATGGCGATCATCTGCAACGACTTCGCATGCGGCATCACCGGACTCTCCAGTTGCCCCGCCCGGATCAGCTCGCAGAAATGCGCGGTCTCATAGTTGAGGCCGCCGCCTTCGAACGGCACGTCGAGTTCGACGACGCGTCCGTCGGCATAGCGGATCGTGGCGCGGGCTGGATTCCACCAGTTCTCGTGGATCGTGACGTGTCCGCCGGGCGCGAGCAGCAGCGCATCACCCTTGCCATGCAGATCGAGCCCGCAGAACAGTTGTGAGATGCCGTGTTCATGCTGGCTGTTGAGGCTCGCAAATATATCGACGCCAGTCTGCCCGAGCCGGCCCAGCGTCTGCACCTCGAGCGGCGCCCCGAGCCAGTCGACGGCCAGAAACATCTCGTAGATGCCGATGTCGAGCAGCGCACCGCCCGCGTGTTCGAAGGAAAACGACGGGTGATCGGGCGGCACGTTCGCCGCCGAACAGCCGGCCCGCACAAGGCCGATTGCGCCGATGGGATCGGCAGCCAGATGCGCGCGCAAGGCTCGATAAAGCGGATAGAAAGGCGGCTTCATCGCTTCCATGAAGAGCCGTTGCGAGCCACGCGCCGCGGCCAGCACGCGTTCGAGCTGGGCGGCATTGATCGTGGCCGGCTTTTCGCACAGCACGTGCAGGCCTGCCTCGAGCGCCGCGATCGCGTAGCCCACGTGGCTGTCCTGCAGCGTGGCGATATAGAGCGCGTCGATACCGCTAGCGAGCAGCGCGTCGAAGCTCGCGCATGCCGTGCCGCCGAACTCGGCGGCAAAAGCAGCGGCCGGTTCGGCGCGGCGCGACCAGAGCGCGGTCAGCTGCGCGGCCTCGACATGCGCGAGACCCTGGGCAAAGCGGCGGGCGATACGCCCCGTGCCGACGATGCCCCAGCGAATCACAGCGGGGTGAGCAGAGGAGACGTGTTTCGGCGCGTCCCCTCCGGGGACGGCCTCCAGGGCGTTATTCATGAGGCGTTCGAGTTCCGGTGCGGTAGAGACCAGGCGTCATTGTCGCCCAGGTCCCCCAGTCGCACGCAGCCGCGAACGGCCCACTAAGCCGAAAACGTGCTGCCGATCTCTTCCGCGGTGAAATCGATCAACGCGAGCGAAGCCGCTTCCGCTTCCTTCGCATCGCGCCGCTCGATCGCCGCGACCACCCGCCCGTGGTTCGCCACCACGGTCTCCCACGCGCCCGGCTTGGCCGTCACGATGGGATTGGCAGCCGCCAGCGCGCCGCGGATGATCGCAGCCATCTGCTGGAAGAACTGGTTGCCGCTCGCCACCACGATGCGCGTGTGCAGTAGTTCGTCGGCCGCCTGATAGCCGGCCTCGCCCGGCCGGATGGTACGAAACGCATCGTAGGCATCGCGGATCCCGGCAATATCCGCCGCACTGCCGCGCGCCGCCGCCTGAGCGCACGCACGCGGCTCGATCAGGATGCGAAACTCAATCACATCGCGCAGAAACATCGGATCGGGCTTTGCACGAAAGCGCCAACTCACGACATCCTCATCGATCATCCGCCAGTCGCGCATCGGCCTGATGCGCGTGCCTATCTTCGGCCGCACATCGAGCATATCGCGCGCAAGCAGCATCGACAGCGCTTCACGCATCACAGTTCGACTCACGTCGAACTCTTTGGACAACACATCCTGCGGTGGGAGCACAGCGCCATATTTTTCTTCGACGATGCCCGTGACGAGCCCGTCCATGACCTTGCTGACCAACGAACGATCCTTGTTTCCGTGTTCCATGACACTCTCCCCGAAGCGGGTTATCCCCCCGCGTAGCCTGTTGATCAAGCGGCCCTCGTGTGTCGTTTTGTGTTGTTTGTTGTTGTATTAATCGATACGGTGCTAGCTTAAAAACAGATGCGCCAGTTGGGAAACGTCCTGACAGGGTTATCCCTCTGAAGAATTGTTTCGTTCATGTAACGCGCTGGCCGAAGAAGCGCGCCAAGCTTGCGTAATAAGCGTGCGCGAGCCTCGCGGATTGCATCGTGCGACGACGCACGCAGCGTCGTCGATTGGCGGATCTACAACACCTTGTGTCCGACAGCGCACAACCTGGCTTCGGCCGCGGACGCTTCAGCGACCGGAAGTGTCGCTAATCTCACGTGCCGCCTCCGGGGCGCGGCCATATTGATCGTCGAAGCGCACGATGTCGTCCTCGCCCAGATAGCCGCCCGATTGCACCTCGATGATTTCGAGCGGGGTCTTGCCTGGATTCTCGAGCCGGTGCGTCACGCCGAGCGGAATATAGGTCGACTGGTTCTCCGACAGCAGGAAAGTCTCTTCGCCGCGCGTGACGCGTGCCGTGCCACGCACGACCACCCAATGTTCGGCGCGATGATGATGCATCTGCAGCGACAGACGGCCGCCCGGCTGCACCACGATGCGCTTCACCTGAAAGCGCTCGCCGCGGTCGATCGAATCGTAGAAACCCCACGGCCGCTGGACCTTGCGGTGCTCCTGCACTTCCGAGCCGCGCTCTGCCTTGAGACGGCTGACAATCGCGCGCACGTCCTGGACGCGGTCCTTGGCGGCGACCAGCACCGCATCGGCGGTTTCGACCACCACCACGCCCGTCAGGCCGACGCATGCGACCAGCCGGCCATCCGAATGGGCGAAACTGTCGCTCGAGCCTTCGAACAGCACCCGGCCGCGGGCGACGTTGCCATCGGCGTCCTTGCCGGACGCCTCCCAGACCGCATCCCAGGCGCCGACGTCGGACCAGCCTGCGACAAGCGGCACGACGACGCCAGGCAGGCCCGCTTCGGCGCCGACCTGTTCCATCACCGCATAGTCGATCGAATCCGAAGGACAGGCGGCGAAGGCCGCCTGATCGAACTGGCGTGCGCCGGTGCTGTCGAGCGACGCCCGCGCAAACGACTCCGCGCACGTCGACGCTATCAAGGGGCGGCACCGCGCGATGGCGGCTAGCCATACCGACGCGCGCACCACGAAAATGCCGCTATTCCACCAGTACTCGCCGCTCTCGACGTAGCGTCCGGCCAGTTCCCGATCCGGCTTCTCGACGAAGCCATCGATCGCGCACGCACCCTGCAGCCCGACCGGCGCGCCGATCCGGATATAGCCGTAGCCTGTTTCCGGCCGCTCGGGCGGTACGCCCAGCGTCACGATTGCGCCCTGTGCGGCATGCAGCACTGCTTGCGCGAGAGCCGCGACGAACGCCGCGTTGTCCGCAATCAGATGGTCGGCCGGCACAACGATGAGTACGGGGTCCGGTCCATCCGGCAGATCGGCCTGGGCGGCAAGCGCGGCGAGCGTCAATGCCGGCGCGGTATTACGCGGCGATGGTTCGACGAGGACACGAGGTGCGCCGCCGCAGCGCTTGAGCCGCTCGAGCGTCGCCAGTTGCAGATCGCCGCCGCATACGACGATCGGCGCAGCCCGTTGGAAACGCGCTGCCCCCTGAGACTGACGCTCGCCGGCAAAGAGGCGCTCGAGCCGATGAACCGTCGATTCGAGCAGCGACTCGTCGCCGAACAGGTTGATCAGCTGCTTGGGGCTTTGCTCGCGCGACAGCGGCCACAGCCGCGTGCCTGAGCCACCCGCCAGAATCACGGGCTGGACGACGCAGTCTTCCATGGCCTCACGTGCCAGCGCGTGCTGCGTAACCGGCGATGTAAATTCGTTCAAATCAAGATCATTCATTCGAGCCTCTCCAATGCACACCCTCAGAGCCCCCGCGACCCCGATTGAATCCGACACAATAGGCGTGACAGCTTGATTGGAGCATGCTCAGGCGGCCCGCCTCTGTTCGTACCCACACACTGCCTCGTGGGCCCGGCGGAGTCGATCTGTCTGTACGAGTTCATGGGCGCCGAACCCGGAAAGACGTACCGACGCCATTGCCGTCCACCCATGTATAACGATTAGAATACCGAAATAATTAACATTCTTCGCTGACAGACGACTCGCGAATGGATGCTATCTCCGGCAGCACACCGCGATTCGCGGCGCCACCCCGCCGTGCTCAGAGATTCTCGAACGTACCCGCGCCCGACATGATGCTGCGCTCGCGCCTTGCAAAGGCCAACGGCGCGCGGACGTTGCGCGTACGGCACGTCAACCCGACAGATAGCGCGCCATGGTCGAGAAACGGCCCTTCCACCTTGCGAAAGCCAAACTGCTCGTAGAAGGCGCGCATGCCTACCGGTGCAGTCACTCGCACGAGGATTCCCGGCCAGCGCTCTGCGGTCGCCCATAGAACCCGCTCGATCAGCTCCTCGGCGGTGCCGTCGCCGCGCCTCGCGGGGCTTGTCAAAACCTTGTCGAGCAGCACTTGCGGATGCTTCGCGTCGGCGCGCCGAATCCGCGCGTAAGCCATGATTGGCATCGCGTGAGACATATCTTCGGCCGCGAAAATGTGCAACGCGCATTCGTCGCGGCCGTCGGCGTCGAGACACAGGTGCGACTGTTCGACGACGAATACGGCGCTGCGCGCACGCATGATCAGATACAACTCTCGTACCGTGCACTGCTCGAATTCGAGCGTTTTCCAGTTCATTGTGATCCCCTCCTGCGATTTACTCGACAGGACCTGGTCATTGCCATGCACTCAAGGTACGCCGACGCTCCTTTCAAACTCGGTGCGCAAGCGCACCGACGACAAGACGTCACACGCAGTTAAATGCGAACAACCGGGAAGGACAGAACGGCCTCGAACTACACCTGATCTA
Source organism: Paraburkholderia sp. (assembly GCF_026225065.1). Classification (GTDB taxonomy): domain Bacteria; phylum Pseudomonadota; class Gammaproteobacteria; order Burkholderiales; family Burkholderiaceae; genus Paraburkholderia. The sequence continues at coordinate 24,966 of NZ_JAMFSB010000242.1, forward strand.
TGACAACAGCAAGTCGTTGCAGGCACAACCTCGGCATGTCTGCCTCAACGACTCAGGAGTCAAGATTGCATCGAAAATCGCGTGGTCCAACTTGCGTCACGCATCAGCCGAACACAAACACAACATCACGCAGCGCATGTGCGCCGCCGACTGTCCCGGACGATTCGTCGACTTCATCTGCGCACATCGCTTCGGCCCACGCACGCATGACGTGATGCTCGCGGCACTTCGCAATCCGTCAACTGGACAAGCCTGTTCGCACGCGTTCCATCGCGTCACCGAACGGTTCACGAACGATTCAGCAGGTGTCGGTTAACGCGAACGATACAGATGCCGCACTTGAGCTCGAGGTATGCAGAATTAATACTGAAGCGCCGTTTTTTTATCGCTGGCGCAATCCGGTGGATACCCTAACTGCCCCACAGCGCGCATAGAGCCTCACTCTACGCATTTCGTTGTAGACGGCTCGAGAAGGTTGCGTCGACATCGAACCTGCCATCAAAAACCACTTCCGTGCGTCAGCCCACGCAATCCGCTAACCACATGTGAATCATTTCTGAGTCATCTTGGACGGCGGTGCATGGTCCCCGCCCAGCTAGCATTTCGGCGTCGGTTCGCCTTGCTCCGCCGCCTGTCCGACACAAACTAACGCAATCCGATCAACGACTTGCGTCAAAAACAAATGCTCCCGGCACGGGCATGACCAGGGGGGGCCCTGGTACAAAATTGAAACAAAAACGCACATTTTGCAGCGCAAACCCTCATTGACCTCTTCGCTGCGTCGCACCAGTGCTCATTCCGGACGAGCTGGCACAGTCCTCGCTAAATGAGAAGCGCAACACCAGCGCCGATGTACATAACCCAAAAACAACGCTGGCGCGCAACAGCCATACGGGGCCCGCACTGCAGATCCATGACCGCTCGCCAGGCGGCAACGCAAGACGGATGCAGAGACGGGTAGAAAAAACAAGGAGCTGCCTCACGCGGCTCCACGCGAGGACCGAATCATGCTTACGCTTCAATCCGATCTGCACGGCAATCATTTGCTTGGCGCATTGCCCTCCCATGACTGGCAAGCCATCGCCCCTCACCTCGAACTCGTCCATCTGCGTACCGAACAGCTTCTGTGCGATTCAGGACAACGTATTCATCACGTTTATTTTCCGACTACCGCCATCATTTCAATGTTGTCGACGATGGAAGACGGCAGCTCGGTTGAGATCGCCGCAGTCGGACGCGAAGGCATGACGGGCGTTCCGGTATTGACGGGCGGCGAGACCATGCCTAACCGCGTGCAGGTGCAAAGCGCCGGTTTCGCTTACCGCATGACCGCGCAAGCGCTCAGCCAGCAATTCGCGCGCTCCGACTTTCTGCGCCGCCTGCTGATGCTCTATATGCATGCTCTGCTCACGCAAGTCGCACAGACCGCTGCATGCAACCGCCATCACTCGCTCAACAAACAGCTGTGCCGCTGGCTGCTGATCGAGATCGATCGCGTCGCCTCGAATGAGCTGACCGTCACGCAGCAACTGATCGCGGACATGCTCGGCGTACGGCGCGAGGGCATCACCGAAGCAGCGGGCAAGCTGCATGACGACGGCCTGATCCATCACAGCCGTGGCCATATCAAGGTTCTCGACCGCAAGGCGCTGGAATCGCGTGCATGCGAATGCTACGGCCTCGTGAAGCGTGAGTTCGACCGGTTGCTGCCGCGCATGCGTCAGGCCGACACGGTCAGCTAAGCCTTCATCTTCGTTCGCGCAGCTGCAGTAATAGAAGAAGCATCGCGCTGCCTTCGAGAGCGTCCTTACGCCAGTTCGTTGAACTCTGGCGGCACGATTCGCGAAAACGCGAATCCAAAGAGGCGCCGAAGGGCGCGTGATAAGGCCGGCGTCCTCCTGAACGCCGGTTTGCTGTCCTGTGCGCCGCGACGCATGCGTGTCGCTGTCAGTCGAATCCAGGTTTTTCAATGTCCTCTTCTCTCCTCACACCGCCCTCTGCACAGGAAGTGCATGTCTGGCAGTGGGATCTCGATGTCTGCGTTGACGATTTCGATCGGCACTGGGCCTTGCTGTCGACGCAGGAGCGCGAGCGCGCCGACAAATTCCGCTTCGCACGGCATCGCCGTCGCTACGTAGCAGGTCGAGGCGAACTCAGGCAGCTCCTCAGCCGCTATCTCGGGTTATCACCGCGGCAGGTTGCCCTTGACTATGGTCCTGACGGCAAACCTTTTTGCAACATCCAGCCTGCGGGTTGGACGGTCTGCTTCAACCTCAGCCACAGTGAGAATGCGGCAGCGCTCGCAATCTCGAACGGCTTCGAGGTCGGCATCGATGTAGAAAACGTTCGCCCGATCGAGGAGTGTGTGCCGCTCGAAGTGTTCTCCATCCAGGAGTGCGCGGAATTCAGCGCGTTACCGGATGCAGAACAGCAAGAGGTCTTCTTCGAAAGCTGGGCGCGCA